>DATAVV010000363.1:0-20414 GCA_036267555.1 Streptosporangiaceae bacterium
GATCGGCGGCCGCGGTGGCGTCGAAGGTCTGCGGGCTGGGCATGGGCCACACCGTACCGGGGACGGGCATGCCTCGCTGGCGGCCGCAGCCTCGCGCGGCCAGAATTACCTGGCCGGAAGTACGCTGCGATTGGAGGTGCAGATGCCGAGGCACAACCGGGTCACGCCCTACGGCAAGCTGATCGGCGGCCCCGAACGCGGCCTGTTCTGGGGCAACCGGGGTGCGCTCCTGGACCGGCACGGCGAGGTGGCCCGGTACTCGCGTGGCCAGGCCTGGATCATCTGCGTGCTGTCGTTCAAAGGGCGCCGCCGGCAGCAATGGCGGCCGGGCCGGCTGACCGAGCTCTACTTCCTGGACGAGGCGACCGGGCTCGCCGCCGGGCACCGGCCCTGCGGAGAATGCCGCTACCAGGAGTACCAGGCGTTCAAGGCGGCCTTCGCGGCCGCGGTGACCGGGGGACGGCGGGCCGGGGCGCCGGCGATAGACGAGCGGCTGCACGCCGACCGGCTGGCTGGGCCGGGACGGCGGCAAACGTACCGGGCGCCGCTGGCAGGACTGCCGGACGGCGCCATGGTCGAGCTAGCCGGGGCACCGTGGCTGGTCTGGCAGCACGCGCTGCTGGCCTGGACGCCGGGCGGCTACCGGGAGCCGCGCCCGCTTGCGGCCGAGGGCGGGGAGACCGTGACCGTGCTGACCCCACGGGCCACTGTGGCCGTGCTGGCCGCAGGCTACCGGCCGGTCGCGCACCCCAGTGCCGGCTGAGGGCCGGGCTGGCTGAGGGCCGGGCTGGCTGAGGGCCGGGCTGGTTTAGCTGGCGGGCAGGGGACCCTCGGCCAGCATGGCGCGCAGCTCGTCGAAGGCCGTGGGCGGCTCGGGCCGGGCCAGGAAGTCCCTGATGTTCTGGGCACACTCGAGCGGGCTGGTACTGGTGGTGTCGCATTCGAGGTCGTAACGGCCGTGCGCGTGCACCAGCTCCTGCTGGGCCAGGGCGAGGCCGGGTTCGCGGTCGCCGCGCCGGTGCTCGCGGCGGGCGAGCTCGCCCGGGTCACAGCGGACGGCGACGAAGACGACGTCGAAGCCGGCCAGCACGGCCAGGCAGTCGAGCAGCCGCCACCGCTCGCTGAGCACGTGGTCGACCACGATATTGTTGCCGGCCGCGGCCATCCCGGCTACCGCCCGGTGGAAACCGGCCCGGGTCCGGGCCAGGACCAGATCGAGTTCGGCCGGGCTCAGCTCGCGGGTCCTGCGCTTGGCGCGCATGGCGTTGATCGCGTCGACCGGCATGTGGAACCAGGGTGGCTCGAGAATCTCAAGCAGCTCAGCGGCGATGCTCGTCTTGCCTGAGCTGGACACCCCGTTCAGGAAGATGATCTGCCCGGGCGGTGCCTGCGGCGCTGGCATGATGCTCATCCTGCCAAGCCCGGATCGGCGTGACGTGGGCTACCCGCGGTCACCAGCGGGCCGGGCGGAGTTCTTGCACCCTGTTCGTCACACCTGCACAACCAGACCGTCCTGTGCAGTTTCGTGGCACGCCTGCGCACGGCGGGCCAGCATCTCGGCCGACATGTGGGTGAGCACGGTCCGGCGGGCGGTGAGCTCGGCGGCGTGGCCGACCAGGTCCACGTGCCGCAGGTGATGCGGCACCGCCTTGTCCCAGTAGTACGCCTCGGCGATGAGCAGGTCCGCTCCGGCGCTGGCGTCGGCGATGGCGGGCGTCCAGGCGGTATCCCCGGTGTAGGCGATGATAGCCTCGCCGATCCGCAGCCGCAGGATCAGGGCGGGCGCACCGCTCGGGTGCCGGCCGGCCCAGGCCTGCACACCGATCCCGGGCAGGCTCACGCTGGCGCCCGGGCTCAGCTCGGCGACGTTCACCGCGAACCGCCGGCTGGCCTGCGAGGAGCCGGGGAACAGGCACTCCATCAGCTCCGCAAGCCGGCGCTGGGTGCCGGGCGGCCCGACCACCGTCAGGGCCCGCTCGCGGCCGGTGAACTGGCCGTCCAGGATGAGGAACGGGAGCCCGCCAAAGTGATCGCCATGCAGGTGGGACACGAGCACCACGCCGATGGCACCCGGATCAAGGCCCGCGCAGCGCAGCGCGGTCAGCGAGGTGGCACCGCAGTCGAGCAGGACCGGGGCATCAAGCCCGGGATGGGCCAGATGAATGCAGGCCTGGAACCGGCCGCCGCTGCCGAACGCGTCACCCGAGCCGGCGAACGTGACCGTGACCGGGCTGTAGGGGCTCATGGTGACCATTCTGGCGCGCGGGTCGTCGTCACCCACTGGATACATCCCGAGGTGGCCGGCTACCTGGCGAGCTTCTGCGACCCGGTGCTGCCCGCGGACCGCGAGGTCTGGCCGCGGTCCCGGGTCGCCGAACTGGCCGCGGACGCCCGCGGCCTGATCGTGTGCATGGCGGACCGCGTGGACGAGGCGTTCCTCGCGGGCTGCCCGCGGCTGCGGGTGGTCAGCGCGACGCTGAAGGGCTACGACAACTTCGACGCGGACGCGTGCGCCCGGCACGGCACCTGGCTGACCGTCCTGCCCGACCTGCTCACGGCGCCGGCCGCGGAACTCGCGGTCGGACTGACCATCGGGATCATGCGGCGGGTGGGCGAGGCCGACCGCCACGTCCGCAGCGGCGCCTTCGCGGGCTGGCGACCCCGCTTCTACGGCAGCGGCCTGGCCGGCGCGACCGCGGGCATCGTGGGCATGGGCCAGGTCGGCCAGGCCGCGGCCGCGGCGCTGGCGGCGTTCGGGACCCGGATCGTGTACCACGATCCCCGCTCGCTCACGGCGGGCGCGACCCGGCGGCTGCGGGCCACCCGGCTCGGCCTGAGCGACCTGCTCGCCGGCAGCGACGTGGTCCTGCTGCTGCTTCCGCTGACCGCCGCCACCCGTCGCCTGCTGGGGGCGCCCGAGCTCGCACTGATGCGTCCCGGGGCGTTCCTGGTGAACCTGGGCCGGGGGTCGGTCGTGGACGAGGACGCCGTGGCCGGCGCGCTGGAGAGCGGCCGTCTCGGCGGGTACGCGGCCGACGTGTTCGCGATGGAGGACTGGGCGCTGCCGGGGCGCCCGGCGTCGATCCCGCCGCGGCTACTGGCCCAGCCGCGGACGCTGTTCACGCCGCATCTGGGCTCGGCCGTGGACGACGTGCGGCGGCAGATGTCGCTCGAAGCGGCCCGGCAGGTGCGGCAGGTGCTCGAGGGACAACGGCCCGACCACGCGGTGAACGAGCCCAGCCAGTCCGGGCCGAAACACTCCGGATAG
Organism: Streptosporangiaceae bacterium; assembly: GCA_036267555.1. Classification (GTDB taxonomy): domain Bacteria; phylum Actinomycetota; class Actinomycetes; order Streptosporangiales; family Streptosporangiaceae; genus JASHPR01. Next base: position 3,269 of record DATAVV010000363.1, read on the forward strand.
ACAGAACGCTCGGCCTCTCGGCCGGCCACGGCAAACAGGACCAGGACTCTGGCTCCTTCAGCCTGTCCAAAACCGGGTTCTGGCTAACATCACCCGAGACCGTGGGCAAAAACCGCTGTTGGAACAGCGGTTTTTGCCCACGGGCACTTTCCGTATCATCGGGGCAGCGGGTCCGGGAAGACCGGTCACGCGGGGCGTCGGCCGGTGGGGACGGGCCGGGTCAGCGGGGGCGGCGCCAGTCCAGGCGCTCGGGTGGCGGGCCGAGGTTGGGCGGCGGCTCGTCGTCGCCCTGGGGTTGCGGGCCTGCCCCGGTCCGTCCCGGCGTCCCCTGGGCCGGGACGGCGCCGATCGCGGCGGCCGCGGCCGGGTCCCCCGTCGCCACGGCGTCCAGCGCATCCTCCAGGCTCAGCAGGGTGGACGTGCCCAGCGCGATGATGCCGGGGTTGGCATCCGCGATCACGACCCGGCGCCCATGCGGGGAGGCATAGCTGACGATCACCGAGCTGGGCGGAAGCTGCTGCAGTTCGTGCGGCTCGACGAGGAACTCGCGCGACCGCTGTGAGGTCCTGGCCACCGAGGAATTGACGCTGGCCGCCTGGGAGGTGCTGATCCCCCACGCCGTGCTGGAACTGATGCCCGCGGTGATCGACCGCGCGTCGGACGCGGCGTGCGACTGGCTGACGTCCCGGCTCCGAGCGTGCGTGACGTGGCCGAACGGCGCGAAAGCGTCCTGGCGGGTCTGGCCGTGCCCGGCGGCGGCGGCGTCGGTATCGCTGACCGTCGCCGTGTCGGCCACCGAGTCGGCGGTGCCGACCGTGCTGGTGTAGGAGGCACCCGCGGTGTCGGTGAGCGAGGTCCCGATGGTGTCGGTGAGCTGGCTGACCACGAACCGGTGCTCGGTGCCGATCTGCTCGCTGGCCACGCGGGCGTCCTCGGCGTTTCCGAGCCGCATGAACGCGGTCGCCGCGTTGCCCCGGCCGATCCTCTCCCTGATCGGCCCGGGGATCGAGCGGTAGCCGATGACGAGCCCGGTGCCGGACATCTCGCACGCCTCGGTGAGCCGGTCCAGCACGTCCGCGCCGAGCTTCTCGGCCCCCATCACGCACAGGGTGTGCTGCCACCTCGGGCTGGCCGGCGCCTGCCGAAGCGTGTGGGTCAGCGCCACGGTCAGGTAGGCGGCGAGCACCCGGTTGCCCAGCGCCCCGGCCCGCCGGTCCAGCCACGCCACGCGCAGCCGGCTGGACGGCAGCGGCACCGGAGCCGACCCGAGCGGCTCCAGCGCGCGCAGCCGCGATTCGATGGCCCAGGCCCGCTCGATCACCAGCCGGTCGGTGGCCCCGCGGCCGAACAGGGTGCCGATCCGCTCAAACTGCCCGGCGGTCAGCAGTCCGGCCCGCAGGTCCTCGCGCGGATCGCCGACCTGGGCCAGCACCCGTATCGCCGCGGCGACCTGGGTCAGGCCGGCCCCGTCGCCGAGCACGCCCAGCACCCGGTCCAGGATCGCGTGGTCAGCCGCGGCCGACGGCGCGGCCCCGCCCTCGCCCGGACCCGGATCCTCGCTGGCGGCCACGGTCGCGGCCAGCACGTCGGCCAGGGCTCCGCCGCCAAGGCCGGCGCCAAGGTCGAGCCGGGGCAGGTCGCCGGGCAGGACCCAGACCAGCGGCTCGATCCCGGACTGGGCGGCCACCGCGAGCAGGTCCTGGGCCACCGCACCCTCGGTGAGGTCGAGCACGGTGACGTCGCCGCCCGCGGACAGCCGCGGCGCGGCGATCATGGTGAGCAGCGCGGACCAGCCGGCCAGCGTGCCGCCGGCCACGTCCACCCGGTCGACCTCGCTGGGCAGCGACACGGCGTACCACTGAAGCTGCCGGTCGAACGCCTCGCGGCGGGCCTGCCAGGACTGGACCTGCTGGGCGTGCTGCTCCTGGCGGGCCGTGAGCCGGATCTGCTGCACGGACCGGATCTTGGCCACCCGCTGCTGCTCGACCGCGATCCTGGCCCGCAGGTCCGCCGCGCCGCGCCGGATGCCTCGTCCGCTGGCCGCCGCGCCGGCCAGGCCCGCCACCATGCCCAGGGTGGTGAGCGAGACGTTCAGCAGGCCGGTGACCCCGAGCGCGAACGCCAGGCCGAACAGGGCCAGGCTGGCCCCGCAGGCCGCCTTGAGTGGCCGGCTCAGCCGGGCCTCCTCACGGTGCTGGGCATCCAGCCAGCCCGGGTTGATCTGCTCGGCGCCCGGCGGCGCGGGGCGGCGCGGCACCGGGCCGGGGTCGGGGTGCAGCGGCGCGTACTGCCAGCCGACGTAGACCCGGTCCGACCGCACCGGCGCCCGGCCGAGCGGGGCGGCGGCCGAGCGGAATCCGGCGGGCGCACCGCTCATCCCGGTCCGACCCCGGCCGGCTCCGACGGCGCGCCCGCCGCCGCGCCCGCCGTCGCTGGCGGCGCCGCGGGGACGTGGCTCGCGCGGAGGATCTGGGCGGCCACCGGCCGGCACCACGGCACGACACGGGCCTGGGGCCGGCCGGCCAGCAGTGCCACCGCGTTAAGGCCAGGTGTCATGGTCGGCAATGCGACGCCTGCGTCGGGGTCCAGGCCGGGGACGCCGGGGTGGCGGCTGGTGAACTTGCCGGCCAGCGCCGCGTCCACGGGTGCCCGCGCGACCAGGACGTTGACGTCACCGGCCAGGCGGTCGGCGGCCGCGGCGGAGGCCGTGCTGAGCACGACGCCCATGCCCGCGCCCTGGCCCTGCGCGATCAGCTCAGCCAGCACCCGCTGCTCCAGGAGCTCACAGCCATTTATCCAGGCCAGGGTATCCGCCGGGACCGACATCCCCTGCAGCTCACCGCACACGGCCGTCAGGTCGGCGACGGCGAGCCCGGCGATCATCCTGGCGTCCTGGCGGTGGTCGTGGCGGTCCAGCGACAGCAGCGTGACGCCTCGCTCCCTGACCGTCCGGCCCAGGCTGATCCGGACGGCCTCGGGTGGCCCCGGCTCCAGCCAGCGGCCGAGTTGGGAGCCGCGCAGCCGCGGCAACTGCGTGGCGGGCGCGGTCAACGTGGCCGGGTCGGACTGCAGCAGGCTGGCCGAGACGGCCGCCCGGTCGGTCAGCACCTGGCGGCGCGGATGGTAGAGCGGGATCCGGGCCACGCGCTCGCGCAGCCCGTCCGGGGTCATCAGCCGGGCCAGGTCGTCCAGCACCGGGGTCCGGCGGTCGCCCGGCGCGGCGGCCCGCGCGGCCAGCGCGTCGGTCAGGTACGCGCTCGCGGACCGGCGCTGCTGGTCACCGACGTCGGTCCAGTCGATCATGGCCATGACCAGGTTCGCGGCACGCGCCGGATCGCCGCCGCGCAGCGGCTCGTAGTAACCGGGGCCGGCCGCGCTGAAGCAGGCGAACGGAGCGCCGGGCGCGAGGCACGCGGCGGCGAGCGCCTCGGCCAGCGCGGGCCAACCGGCCAGGTCGATGATGATCACCGGCTTGCGCCGCCGGATCGCGGCGTGGGCCAGCAGGAAGGCGCTGTCGGCCAGGTCACTGGTGGCTGCTGTGACCCGCCCTCCGCTTCCGGGCCCGGCGCACAGCACCCCGCCCTCGGCTTCCTGCCACGAGATCTCAGCCCGGCGCCCGGTGGCCACGTCGACGCCGACGCAGCAGCCGTCCCTGGTCACCACGCCGCCGGACCGCAGCCACGAGGTGGCCGCCAGCCGCCGGGTCGCCACGACCAGGCCGGTCCGCCAGGCCGGTGCCTCGTCCCGCCGCCGCCGCGCCCAGGACAGCGCGAGGACCTCGGCCGCGGCCAGGATCAGCGCCAGCGGGAACTGCTCGGGCAGCCAGTGCCCCGGGCCCGCGTAAGCGCCGAGCGGGCGCAGCAGATGACCGGGATAGCGGCCGATCGCCCCGAGGTAGGAGAGCACCTGCCGGGGCCCGGCCGCCAGGCCGTGCCCGGCGCGGGACGGCCCGATGGCCAGGGCCCAGAGCAGCCCGAGGCCGGCCGGGGCGGCCAGCCACTGCGGCCGCCACCGGCCGACCCGGTCCACGGCGTACATGACCGCGGCGAGCACCAGCGTCAACTGGGCCAGAAGCAGGTGCACGAGCACCGCCGCCACGGCCAGGACGGCCGTTAACTCCCGGTGGCGGGGAGTGTCACGCGGAGCGACCTGCGGCGGGCGCCGCGGCGTGTGATCGGCCTGGCCTGCGGAATAACGCATATCGGGGTCAAGGCTCCCAGTCCTCCACCGCGTGTGTCCAGGCTCCTGGGAAACTCCGCTCCGCGCCGCCGGGCAGCGCCAGGCCGCCGGACTCGACCACGATGCGGAACAGGTCGGGGCGCAGAACGGCAATGGTCAGCGCGACCGGACGGTCGGCCCGGGGGTCGTCGAACCTGACGGTGACCAGCGCCGCGGGCTGCCCGGCGGACAGGCGCAGGCTCCGGGCGACCGACGGCGGGGGCGGCTGGAATTCCACGTGCACGGCCCGCGGTTCCCCGACGGGCGCGAGGTCACCGCGCCCCTGCTCCGGGTCCGCGGGCGGGGCGGTGATCGGCAGCAGCGGCAGCCCGGCCGCGGGCGGGGCGCCCTCGTTGCCGATGAACGGCCCGGCCATCTCCTTGAGCAGGTAGGTCGTGCAGAACGCCGCGGGCTCTCCGCCCGCCGTCCACTGCACGCGGATGACACCGACCGGGTCCGCCGGGGGGATCTGCAGCGCCCACCCGATGTCCTCGGGGACCTGGCGCCACGACGCCTGCCGGCTCCGGCAGGCGATCTGCCCGCCCATCGGGTCGGCGTACGAGCCAAGCCCGGGCACGCCCTCGATCGGGATCAGGTACTCGGCCGGGCTGACCCGGTACAGTTGCCCGTCGGGCAGGCGGCGGACCAGGCGCCGGGCGGCGAGATTGTCCACGGCCGCGTCGATCTCGGCCGTGCTGACGTTGTACCGGCGGGCCAGCGCGGTGTGCCTGGGCAGCCGCCAGCCCGGTTCGTGGTGCACGAGCGCGGCGGCGATGCGGTCGGCGAGGACGGCGGTCGCCGGGCGAGACGATCCGGGCTGGCGCGGGATCCTGGTCGCAGCGCCCGGTCCTTCCTCGAGGCCGCCGCGGCCCTGGCTGCTGTTAGGGGCGGCCATGCGGCCCCGCACGAATGCCGACCTGCTTCCCCCCTCCTGACCCGGTTCCTCGATGGCGCCCGGCACGCCGGTCACTCCGCATTGCGCCGGGAGAACGCGATGATCACGCGTCCCGCGATGATGATCAGCAGCACGAACACGAGCAGGAGCAAGGCGGCATCGTAAGACAGGTCCTGGGATGCCTTGCCGTACTGGTAGAAGGAGAAAATCGGGTAGGTGAGGAACGCGACCGGCGAATGAGTGAGTGCCGCAGACGGGTTCTGGTCACTCCAGCCCGCCGTGGTCAGCAAGGGCGCGGTCTCCCCGACGGCAATCGCCATCGCGACCAGCAGGCCGGTGATGATCCCGGGCAGCGCGGACTTCAGCACGATTTTCCGCAGCGTCCAGGTGGACCGGATGCCGAGCGCCTCGGCGCCTTCCCGGTACGAGCTTGGCACCTGGGCCAGCGACGACTCTGTCGCCTTCGTGATGTAGGGAATCGAGATCACCGACAGCACCAGGACCGCGGGTAGCAGGGAGAAGCCCCAGTGCAGGCCCACGACGAGGGCCACGTAGCCGACGTAGCCGAGCACGATGGACGGTATGCCCGCCAGCACCTCGTACGCGCCGCGCAACATCCCCCTGTGCCGGCCCTGAGCGAACTCGCTCAGGTACAGGCCGGTCAGTATACTGATCGATCCGCCGATGATCAGCACGCAGACAGCCAGCAGCAGCGTGCCGAGCACCGCGTTCTCCAGCCCGCCCGTCGTGCCGGTAGTTTTGGTCGTCAGCACGCTGAACTGGAAATGTGGCACGGCACGGACCACGATCCCGCCCGCCAGCCACAGCGTCGGCACGACCACCAGGGCGAGCGCCACGAAGCACAGGGCCCAGAACGCCACATTGACGATCTTCCTGCGGGCCGGAATGGCCGGCATGCCGGCATGGCCTTGCGCCGCGGCCGAGACCGGACTGCTGGTTCCGCTCATGTTGTTACAGCCCCCTGCCGACCGGCAGCGCGGTGCCGGAGACCTTGCGCACCAGCAGCCGGGCGATGACGTTAGTGGTCAGCGTGATGACCATCAGCACCAGGGCCAGCTCGGCCAGGGTGCGGACACTGAAGCCGCTCCCGTCTCCGAACGCGGAGTCGAGTTCGTTAACGATCGTCGCGGCGATAGTCGTCATGGCCCCGTAGATGTTGCCGGGAACCGCGCCCAGCGCGAACCCGCACGTCATGGCCACCGCGATGGTCTCGCCCAAAGCTCTGCCCAGGCCGAGGACCACGGCGCCGATGATTCCGGAGCCGACCCACGGCAGGGTGACCCGCCGGGCGCACTCGAAGTCGGACAGGCCTAGCGCGACCGCGCCTTCCCTCGGCAGTATCGGCACCTGCCGGATGAGGTCGCGGCTGGTGGCGGCCACGATCGGAATAATCATGACGGCAAGTACCAGGCCCGACACCAGGAGGCCCTCGCCGTTTCCGGTGCTGCCGCCGAAGTACTGGAGCACCGGTACATCAGGCATGTTATTCGCGATGTACGGCGCGATGTGGTGGGCGATGAACGGCCCGAACGTCAGCGCTCCCCACAGGCCGATCACCACGCTGGGGATGCCCGCCAGCAGCTCGAGGAATCCGCCCACCAGGCTGGCCAGGGCCCTGGGCAGCCGTTCGACGATCACCAGGGCGGCGCCGACCGACACCGGGACCGCGATGATCAGCGCGATCGCCGAGGTCAGCAGCGTCCCTACGATCTCGGCCAGCACGCCGAACTGCGAACCCGCCAGGTGTTTGACACCATGCGTGTTCACGATGGACGCGCTATAGCCGCCCCCCTCGGTCCAGACGCTCTTGGAGAAGAAACTCCAGCCGTTGAGCTGGAGGGCCGGAATCGCCTCAACCGCCAGCGTCGCCAGGACAAAGCACAGCGCGGCCGCCGGGAGCACGGCGAATACCAAGCCCACCCAGCGAATTGTCCCGTCGCCGCGAAGTGCCGCGCCAAGCCGGCGGGGAAGCGAGCCCGGGCCCGCTTCCCCCTCCGGCCTCAGCACTGGTGCTGATGTGGGCACTGCGTCAACTGCCGATCTTGGCGACCTGGTTGTTGGACAGGGTGACCACGCTGGCCGGCAGCGGCTCGAAGTCCACCGTGCCGACATACGTGGTGGTGTTCTGGCCGTCGGCAAGGACCCAGTGCAAGAACGCCCGGATGTCCTCGGCCTGAGTCGCGTTCGACTGCTTGGTCTTCACGATCGCGTACTCGTAGTTGATGATCGCGTATCCCTGAGGGGCCGGGCCGTTGATCATCGAGAGCGTTTCGTCCGCTGGCGTCTTGCTGGTCTCCGCGGCCGCCGCCGCGCTGATCGATGCCGGGGTGGGCTGCAGGTAATTCCCCGATGCGTTCTTCAGGAATGCCTCGCCGAGCCCGGCCGCCTTGGTCTTGGCCAGGTAGCTGATGCCGATGTAGGCGATGCAGCCCTTGTTGGCGGCGCAACCGGAGACCATCCCGCTGTTGCCGGTCTCGGCGAGCGCGCCTGGCGCCGACGGCCAGCTCACGCTCGTGCCAACGTTGGACGTAGCCCAGCCGCTCGGATCCTGCGCGTTCAGGTAGCTGGTGAACAGGAAGGAGTCGCCCGAGCTGTCGGCCCGATGCAGCGTGACGATCTTCAAGTTGGGCAGTGGGGCACCCGGGTTGAGCGCCTTGATCGCCGGGTCGTTCCAGTTGGTGATCTTCCCGGAATAGATCTGGGCCAGCACCGTGCCGTCGAGCTTGAGGTTCGACACACCCGGCACGTTGTAGTTAATCTGCTGCGCGGAGATCGCGAGCGGGATGTTCAGCAAATCAGGGTTGGCGGACATGTCGGAACTGGACAGGTACGCGTCAGACGCGCCGATGTTGACCGTGCCGGTGGCCGCGTCGGTGATCCCGGTACCCGAACCGGTGCCTCCGGTCGTGATCGTCACCTGCGGGTAAAGCTTCTGGTAGGCGGTCGACCAGGTGCCGAACAGCGGGAACAGCAGGGTGCTCCCAGTCTCCGTCAACGACTCAGCCGACTTGGCTGGCGCCGACGGCAGCGCCGCTCCCTCCATCTTCGCCGCCGCCGGGGAAGAGGATGAGTTAGCGGACGAACCTGAGCTACTGCCGCAGGCAGCCGCCAGCAGGGTGAGCGAGACCAGTGCGGCCGCGGTGCACACCAAGCGGATTCGTTTGGCCACCGGGGAATACTCCTTTACTTATGCACGCTTACGCGTGCGCCTAGTACGGCTCGCACGCGGTGCGTGCGATGAGGGCCCGCGCTCACGCGCGGTTCTTTGCCCCCGGGCGGGAGGAGTTACGGTCCTTCCGCCCGGGCGGGGTCCGGCGCTAGCCGAAGCGGCCGCCGACGTAGTGAGCGGTCTCCTCTCTAGCGGGATGTTCGAATACCTGCTCGGTGTCGCCGTGCTCGACCAGGTGTCCCTGATACAGGAAGATCGTGCGGTCGGCGACCCGGCGGGCCTGGGCCAGGTTGTGGGTCACGATGATCACGGTGATGTCGGGCACCAGGGTCTTGATCAGTGCCTCGATCGATTCGGTCGCGAGCGGGTCGAGCGAGGACGTGGGCTCGTCGAGCAGCAGCACGTCGGGACTGATCGCCAGCGCCCGGGCCAGGCACAGCAGTTGCTGCTGGCCACCCGACAGGCGGAACGGGGAGTCCTTGAGCCGCCCCGAGACCGCGTCCCAGAGCCCGACCTCGTTCAGTCGCTTCTCGGCGATCGCGCGCATCCCGCCCCGGCTGGCCATCTTGTGCGCCCGCACCCCGGCGACCACGTTGTCCAGGATCGACATGGGGAACGGGTTGGGCCGCTGGAACAGCATCCCGACCCGGCGCCGCAGCGACATCAGTTCCACGCCGGGGCCCCAGATGCTGCGCCCGTCCAGGAGCACGTCGCCGGCGTGGTGATAGCCGGTGACCTTGTCGTTCATCCGGTTGAACGTGCGCAGCAGCGTGGTCTTGCCTGATCCGGTGGGGCCGATCAGCGCGGTGATCTTGCCCTTCTCGATGTCGGTCGAGATGTCGGATAGGACCGCCCGGGACCCGAAGCTCAGGGTCAGGTCCACCGTCCGGAGGTCGACGGCGGACGTCGCGGTGGGTGCAGCCCCGCCTGGGGTGTTGGCGCCGGACGAGCCGGTCGCCGTGACCGGGCGCTCGGAGCCAGCTCCGGATCTCGCCGGATCAGCCTCGATGGACATGGTGTCGCCTTGCCCCCAAGCGTGGTGATTGCCCCGCCGTGTTCTCACGGCCCGCACCATTTGTATGGGGCGAAGATGACGAGCAGTTGAACAGCAAGTAATGCGGAAGGCGACGAACAGATGGCAAGAAGGGAAATACGGGTTTTCAAACGCAGCGGGGACGATCCGCAAAGGATCGTCCCCGCTGTTCGAGCCCGCCTACCGGTCGCCGGTCAGACGGCTACCTCTAGCTCGGTTACCTTCCCGATGTCGGCCGAGACCTCGCGTTCGGCCCGGACGTTGCCCGGGGCGAGCACCCGCAGCGTCCACGAGCCGGGGGCCGCGAAGAACCGGAACCCGCCGTCGTCACCCAGCGGCACCTCGGCGACGAACTCACCACCGGAGTTGAGCAGCCGGGCGTAGCCGACCGGCACCGCCGCCCCGTTACGGGTTACCCGGCCCTGCACCACCGCCTGCGTGCCGGCGTCCTTGGCCGCGGTCACCGGCGCACCGCCCGCGGGCGCCCCGCATCCGTCCGTGCTCACTTGCCGTCCCCCAGTTCGATCGGAACCCCCACGAGGGAGCCGTATTCGGTCCAGGACCCGTCGTAGTTCTTCACGTTGGGCTGCCCGAGCAGTTCGTGGAGCACGAACCAGGTGTGCGCCGAGCGCTCGCCGATCCGGCAGTACGCGATCGTGTCCTTGGTGAAGTCCACGCCCGCCTCGTCGCCGTACAGGGTGCGCAGCGCGTCGTCGGACTTGAACCTGCCGTCCTCCTCGGCCGCCTTCGACCAGGGCACGTTCTTCGCGGTCGGGATGTGCCCGCCGCGCTGGGCCTGCTCCTGCGGCAGATGCGCCGGGGCGAGCAGCCGGCCGGCGAACTCGTCCGGCGAGCGCACGTCGACCAGGTTGTCCTGGCCGATCGCGGCGATCACCTCGTCGCGGAAGGCGCGGATGGCCTTGTCCTGCTCGCGGGCGTGGTAGCTGGTCTTGGCCCGCTGCGGCACGTCGGTCACCAGTTCGCGGGACTCGAGTTCCCACTTCTTGCGGCCGCCGTCGAGCAGCTTGACATCCTGGTGCCCGTAGAGGCGGAAATACCAGTACGCGTACGCGGCGAACCAGTTGTTGTTGCCCCCGTACAGGATGACCGTGTCGTCGTTGGAGATGCCCCGCTCGGAGAGCAGGGCCTCGAAGCCGGCCTTGTCCACGAAGTCACGGCGGACGGGGTCTTGCAGGTCGGCCTTCCAGTCGATCTTGACGGCGTTGCGGATGTGGCCCTTGTCGTAGGCGCTGGTGTCCTCGTCCACCTCGACGAGCACCACGCCCGGGTCACTGCCGTGTGCCTCGACCCAGTCAGCGTCGACGAGGACGTCGGATCGGCTCATATGGAAACCTCCTTGTTGGCTTCGGCCGGGACGTTAAGCGCATGGCGGCCCGGCCAGATACGTCGGAAAATCAGATACATCTCGCAGCCCAGGCAGAGCCCGAAGATTCCGTTCAGGAACGCCGCGAGCAGGCCGGCCGAGGCGGCCGCCATGCCAAGCGGCGTGATACCCGCTGCGTAACCAATGATCCCTATCAGGCTGATCAGCAAGCCGACGCCCTGGGCGAACCTCGGCGGTGTCTCTGGCTCAAGCTCTCCGGGCGGCCCCAGGCGCGGCCGCACCAGCCAGCGGTAGATCAGCCCGTAGGGGGCATACCGCATGCCCAAAACTGTGGCCGCCGCGAAGACCAGGGCCTGCACGGCAAGCAACCACACGTTTCCGGTGATCAGGACAATGGCGAAGACCACCATGGTGACCAGCGCTCCGAAACGCGGCCCTCTCGGATCAATGTCCATGTGCGGTGTCCCTTCGGAAAAGCTGGCGGGGGCTGGCCTGCGGACATGGCACCCGCCTGGCGCGCTTCCTCCCGATCTGCCTGGGGCTGATCTGCCTGGGCCCCCTTCCTGGGCCGGGGCTGGCGGCGCGCGCCACCTCGTCACTCACTCTGGCCTGCGCCACTGCGGGCCGGGGCGACGACGAGGGTCAGTAGGCGGCCCCGCAGGACTCTGGCGCGACAGGCTGGCTGCCGTTCGCCGCCCGACACGGTGCGGTCGGGCGCCGTGCCGGCTGGCACAGTGCGGTCGGATTCGGTACGGCCGGACACAGCGCGGTCGCGACGCGGCAGAAGTCGACCGCGCGCCGTCTGGTCAGCTTGGGCCCGACCAGGGAGGACACAGACGTCCGGGCAGACACAGTTCCGATGCTATGCGCGGCCGGCCGTACTGTCACTATCCTCCTCTTTCCGATCTGACCGATAGGGATATGCGCTTACGACACGTCCCCGAGTGCGGCGATAACGTCGGCCTTACGCGGCTGGCCGCTCGCCCGCTTGGTAATCCGGCCGTCGGGCCCGACCACCAGGACCGTGGGCGTCCGGCGGATGTCCAGGCGGCGGACCAGGTCGAGGTGCGACTCGGCGTCGATCTCCACGTGGGCCACGCCCTCGACCATCCCGGCCACCTCGGCCAGGATCCTGCGCGTGGCCCGGCACGGGGCGCAGAACGAGGTGGAAAACTGCACCAGCGTGGCCCGGTTGCCCAGCGGCAGCCCCAGTTCGTCACCGGTGATGACCGGGCCGGTCTCGGGGGCACCGGTCTCGGCGGCACCGGTCTCGAAGGTGCCGGTCTCGGCGCGGTCCGGTGCCGGCGCCCGCGCCGATGGGCGCGTGGCGCGCATCCGGCCGTTGGTGCGCTGCCAGGCCAAACCGGTCACGGTTGCGATGGCAAGCACCACGACGAGGGCGATGAGTCCGGGGGCCACGATGTGCTAAGCGCGGGTATGCCCTGTCGCATTCCCTGTGCCTAAGCTGCCGGTGAGCGGCTATGTAAGCTCGCCGGGCTGGCCGGGATGACGACGAGCACCTTCCCCTTGGCGCCGGTGATGTCGAACCCGCGCACCTTGGACATGGACGTGGTCGCCGAGGCGTCGTACCAGTTGCCGTCCGCCGTGTCGTTCACGGTCCAGGCGCCCGCCCAGACGTGCTGGCCCTTGGCGTTCTGCACCCAGAACACGCAGTGCGTGCCGTTCGGGATGCCGGAGACCTGCACCTCCATCGAGGTGCCCGAACCCGCGGCGTGGTAGTAGACGGCCGCGGTGACGTCCGTGGCCCGGTCGCTGCCGCGGGCCAGGTACGACGTTTCCGAGGAATGCTGGGCCGGGGTGTGCGCGTGCGACATCAGGGCCCCGCCGGCGATCCCGCCGCCGACCGCGATGACCGCGGCGGCCGCCGCGGCCGTGATCCCGCGCCACCGGCGGGCCCGGCGGCGCGCGGATACCCGGCGCAGCAGCGAGTCCAGCATCTCGGCGGGCGGCTCTTCCAGTTCCTCGGGGCCGAGGGCCAGCCGTTCGGCGTCATCCCTGGGCACGCGTCCCAGCAGCGCGGGCAGCCCGGCGAGGCCGGCCAGTTCCTCACGGCAGTCGGGGCACTGGCTGAGGTGGGCGTCCACGATCGCGCGCTCGGCAGGCTCGATGGCGCCGACGACGTAGACGCCGAGGGCGTAGCGGATGTCACCGCAGTCGGTGAGCCCGGTCATGGCGCGAGCCCCCGTTCCTCTAGTGCCAGCTTCAGTGCCCGTAGCGCGTAGAACGTCCGTGATTTCACCGTGCCCGCCGGGACGCCGAGGGCGGCCGCCGCCTCGGCTACCGACTTGCCGCGGTAGTACGTCTCAAGCAGGACCCGGCGATGATCGGGCCGCAACGCCTTGACCGCGTCGGCCACGGCCCACGACTCGAGGGCCCGCTCCGCCTCATCGGGGGCGGGCACCATCTCGAGGGCGGCCTCGCCGACCTCGTGGGGCCGGGCCCGCCGGGCCCGGTAGGCGTCGACGGCGAGGTTGCGCGCCACCGCGAACAGCCACGGCCGCGCGGGCCGCTCAGCGATCGCGTCGGGGTGCATCCACGCCCGCAGCAGGGTCTCCTGCACTATGTCCTCCGCGCGCTGCCGGTCCCCGCTGGTCAAGTGCAGCGCGTAACGCAGAAGTGGCCCGGCGTGCTCGGCATAGAGCGTGCGCACCAGCATCTCGTCCGAGGCAGGCCCGCGCGTTCCTCGGCTGCCTGCCCCTTCTAGCCCTGCCACGGTCTGTACAACGTCCCTGGTGGTCGGGTTGGTTCAATCTGGTTCGTGATTATCTGGGGCCCCCTTGAGACCATGCGGGGGTCTGGGGGGGTCGCCCCCCGAGGTCAATTCAGCCGCCCGCGAAGGGGGGCAGGACCTCGATGACGGCCGAGTCGCTGAGCATGACCACTTCGGGAGCGCGGGTTCCGACGGGCAGGCCGTCGATGAGGAACGACGAGCGGGCCAGCACGGCGCGCAGCCGCGGGTCCTGACCGACATGTCCGGCGTACTCGGCCTTGCCGCGCGCCGCGGCCAGCGCACCCGCGAGGGTTTCCGCGCTGATGGTCTCCTCGTCGATCCCCGCGGCTTCCTTTGCCGCCGCCCAGTACCTGAGGGTCACGATGGCCATGTCAGCTATCCTTGCTCATGACGGGCCCGGACCAGCGTTGGCCCCGGGCGTAGCGGGAGTCAGCGCAGCCTCCCTCTGTACTTCCCTCGGGGGGCGACCCCCCAGATCCCCGGGACACCCGTCCGACGGGTCCGCGGGATGGAGGTGTCGGCGGTTGAGCATTGTGCTGCTGCTCACTGACGCACCCGAGCCTGCTGCCGAAATCCTGCCATCTCTCAGCCTGCTAGCGCACGTCATCCGGACCGCTCCCGCCTCTGCTTCCGCCGCCGGCGACCGATCTGGCGCCGACGCGGTCGTGGTCGACGCCCGGCGTGACCTGGTACAAGTCAGGCGCCTGCTCCGGCTGCTGCGGGGCGCGGAGCTGAACGTGCCGGTCCTGGCCGTGGTGACCGAGGGCGGCTGGGCCGCGGTCACCGCCGACTGGGGCACCGACGACGTGATCTTGCATACGGCGGGTCCCGGCGAGGTCGACGCCCGGCTGCGCCTGGCCATCGGCCGGATGGCACCTGCGGCGTCCGGTGAGATCAGGTCCGGTGATCTGGTCATCGACGAGCCCACCTACTCCGTGCGGTTGCGCAGCCACGCGCTGGACCTGACGTTCAAGGAGTTCGAGCTACTCAAGTTCCTGGCCCAGCACCCGGGCCGGGTGTTCACCCGGTCCCAGTTGTTGCAAGAAGTCTGGGGCTATGACTATTTCGGCGGAACCCGCACTGTCGACGTCCACGTGCGAAGGCTGCGGGCCAAGCTGGGCGCCGAGCACGAAGCGCTGATCGGCACCGTGCGCAACGTCGGATACCGGTTCGTCCCCGCGAAGGGCGACGAGACCAACCGGGATGGCACGGGCGACCCCGGCGAACCGGACGAAGATCACAACCAGGAGGGCCGAACGCGGCACCGGGGCCAGCCCGGTGATCCCCCGGGCGGGCCCGGGGGCGGGGTGCACCACGGGCCGGGCGTAGCCTCCGAGCGAGAGGCGCGCGCCGCGCATGCCGAAGTCTGACGGGCCTGGGGGCCAAGGCGACGGGCCGGAGATCCGCGTTACGGGGCCTATCGGCGAAGCCGACGCCCGGGCCGTGCTCAGCCTGGTCAGCGCGGCGACGGAGAAGGACGGGGTCGAGCCCCTCTCCGAGCACGTGATGCTGCATCTGAGGTACAGGGGTGACCCGCGGGCCCGCAACCTGCTCCTCACTAGTCACGGTGAGCTGGCGGGCTACGCCCATCTGGACCCCACCGACCCGGTCGAGGGCCCGAGCGGCGAACTAGTCATTCACCCCGCGCACCGCAGGCAGGGGCTGGGCCTGCTGCTGACGCGCGCGCTCGTGGCGGAGGCGGGCGAGCGTCCGCTGCGGCTGTGGGCGCACGGGGACCTGCCGGCCGCGGTCCGGCTGGCGGCGGCGGCCGGTTTCGAGCGGGTACGGGCCCTGTGGCAGATGCGCCGGTCCCTGCAGGCCCCGCTGGACCGGCCACAGATCGCCGACGGTGTCACGGTCCGCACGTTCGTGGTGGGCCAGGACGAGGACGAGTGGACCGCCCTCAACTCCCGGACCTTCGCCCGCCATCCCGAGCAGGGGGCCTGGACCCGGGAGGACCTGGACCTGCGCGAGCGGGAACCCTGGTTCGACCCGGACGGGTTCTTCCTGGCCGAGCGGGACGGGAAGCTGGTCGGGTTCCACTGGACCAAGGTCCACAGGCCAGCGGATGAGGGCTCGGCCGGGGACGGCGAGGCCCACGATCCGATGGGCGAGGTCTACGTGGTCGGCGTCGATCCCGGTGAGCGCGGCAGCGGCCTGGGCCGCGCCCTCACCCTGGTGGGCCTGCGCCACCTGCGCTCACAGGGCCTGTCCCAGGTGATGCTGTACGTGGACCAGACCAACACGCCCGCGATCAGGCTTTACGAGTCGCTCGGGTTCACCCACTGGGGAACCGACATCATGTTCGCGCGCCCGGGATCGTCACGTGACTGACGCGCTGGCCACGGGCCGCACCCCGAGAACCTGATCAAGCTCCTCAGCGGTAAGCGGCCGGTCGCTCACGGCCACCGCACTCAGCACCTCGGCGTACAGATCTATCTCATCCAGCGCGACCCGATCTTGGACGCGCAGGTCCAGGTGCTCTCGCAACGCGCCCACCTCCATTGCCGAGCGGATTCGCGGGAAACCTGTACCCCAGGCTACGGCGCCATCTCATCGCGCCGCATGACCCATCGGGATCATTTCCAGAACCATCTTCTAGTAAGGGCTACCCAGACCCGGGCAGCTAATTCGCCAAATACGCCGGTTACCCAGCCCACGCCGCCGCGCGGTGGCGGGCCGCCCTGGCCACGTAACTGGCGGGCGTGTTGTCGAACGTCTTCCTGTCCTCATCGGTGAGTTCCCTGACCACGCGCCCGGGAACCCCGGCGTACAGCACCCCGGCCGGGACCGTGGCACCCGGGCGGACCACCGAGCCCGCGGCCACCAGGGCCCCGGCGCCGACCTGGGCCCGGCCCAGCACGATCGCGCCGATGCCGATCAGCGCGCCCGCTCCGACCCGGGCCCCGTGGACCGTGGCGTGGTGACCCAGGCTGACCCGCTCCTCCAGCACCACAGGCTCTCCCGCGTCCACGTGCAGGCAGCAGAGATCCTGGATGTTGCATTCGTCGCCGACGAGAATCTCGTCGTCATCGGCCCGCAGAACCGCCCCGTACCAGACGTTCGCGGCCCGGCCCAGGGTGACCCGGCCCACGACGACCGCGTTCGGCGCGATCCAGGCTTCCGGATGTACCGAAGGGGTGTATTCGTCCAAGGATCCGACCATGCTCATGCCCTGCTCCTCCCGTTCCGGCGGAGGATACCGCTCTTGTGCGTCGATCAATCCAGACATAACTGGATACTCAGCCGTTTCGGTTGCGCGGAAGGTGCCATCAGGACAAGAGTCATGGGCGTAATTGCATAACGCCGAGCTCGGCCCGCAACCGGCAGAACCCCAGCTGTCGACGGGCCGCCTACAGTACACATCCGCAGACTCGGCCCGCCCCCAAGCGGCCGCGAAGCCGCGACGTCGCGTCTGCCTGAATCATCTGACGGGTGACATCATGACCGAACACACCGACCGCGTTGCTGACCTGGGCACGGAAGAATTTGAGATTGAGAGGCGCGGCTACAGCCGACGGCAGGTGGACGAGTTTGCGGCGAGAGCCCGCAACCAGGTCCGCGAGTCCCGCGATCTTGAAAACCGGCTCTCCCACGCCCTTGACGAGAACGAGCGGCTCCGGCTGGACCTTTCCGCGGCCCGGCAGGCGCCCGGCAGCAGGCCGCCGCACGAGGAGATCAGCGAGCGTGTTGGCCAGATCCTGAAGCTTGCC
>DATAVV010000364.1:0-11486 GCA_036267555.1 Streptosporangiaceae bacterium
GGCGCAGTCCGGGTCGTCGTGGACCAGCACGTCGCGGGCGCGCAGCCCGGTCTCGATCACCGCTTCCATGGGCAGCATCAGGTCGTTGTGCGCGGCGACCAGCAGCGCGCGGTGAAAGCGCAAGTCGGCCTCGGCCGCGACCTCCGCCACCTCGCCCGCGGTCTCGCCGGCGGCCTCGATCATGGCCTGCAGCGCGTGGTCCAGGTCGGCGAGTTCGGCCCGGGACCGCCGCCGGGCCGCTAGCCGGGCCCCGGCCGGCTCTATGATCGACCGGACCTCTGCCAGGTGGCGCAGGAACGCCGTGTCCGACCCGTGCACCTCGGCCTGCCACCGCAGCAGGTCGGGGTCGAGCAGGTGCCAGCGCTCGCGCGGCCGTACCGCGGTGCCGTGCCGCGGCCGCGCGGTGACCATGCCCTTGGCCTCCAGAACGCGCAGCGTTTCCCTGATCACCGTGCGGCTCACGACCAGTTCGCGTTCCAGGCGCGCCGGGTCGAGCATGTCGCCCGGCGGATGCCGTCCGCCGACCAGCCGCAGCGCGATCGTCTGCACGGTCTGCCCGTGCAGCCCGCGTGGCCCGCTGTCCGTCATCTCGTTCCCCCCAACCCAGGGCCGAGTCCACCACCCGTCCTCATCATCGCCGGTAGACAGGGCGACGTACCCGCGTTTCGGGACGTCAGGGCCCACTACGATCGACGACGGACCTAGCGGACCTGCCGACCCGGCGCCGGCCGGCGGCGACCGCGCGCGCCACCGACCGGGTTACGCCGACGGGTGGCTCTGCTGGGTAACACACAACCCTCCACTAACATCCGCTCCAGATTCCCCATCTGCCAGGCGCTAGCCCACCCGGGCTCCCGTCTGTTTCATGATCGGGGTGGACGACCCCTTGATCCCGCGCGCCAATATGGACTCGCGGATGACTAACACGCTGATTTGATCTTGAAGGCGCCCGCGCCCGGCCGGAGGACTGCGCGCTGCCCGGCGGCTATGCGAATGGCTCGTACGCTGGCGGCTGGGCGCAGATCCTGGCCCGCTTCGCCGCCGCCGCGGAGGCCGACCGCCAGCCAGGGGGAACGGCCAGCCGGGGACAACCGGTAACCGGCAACACTCGCCGCGCGCAACTTGTTGCCCCGGGGCGATGCCCAAAGTTGCCGCGTAGTTCTATTATGGCCGCTTATCGTCGCAAATCAGGCCGCTGGCGACTGGAGCGGAGGCCCGTGTGCGCCTGCCTCACCGTGTGGTACGTACCGCCCTGCCCGTGATCTGCGTCCTGGGCGTGACCGCCCCGGTGAGCGCGGCACCGGCATCGGCGTCGGCCTTAGCACTGGCCCCGGCGCACTCCCGGCCTTCGGCCGCGCACGCCCGGCCTTCGGCCTCGCTGGTCGCCGACATCGCGCCGGGCGCGGCCGGCTCCGACCCGCAGGACCTGACCGTGATGAACGGGGAGCTGTTCTTCTCGGCGTCGGATCCTGTACACGGGCGGCAGTTGTGGGAGAGCGACGGGACGGCGGCGGGCACGGTGATGCTGACCGACGTGCCCGGCGGCGCCGACCCGGCCGGCCTGGCCGTGGCCGACGGCGTGCTGTTCTTCTCGGCCCGCGACGCGCAGCACGGGCGGGAGCTGTGGAAGAGCGACGGCACCGCCGGGGGCACCACGCTGGTCGCCGACATTGTGCCCGGCCCGGCCGGCTCAGACCCGCGCGACATCACTTACGCGATCGGGCAGCAGGGCAACAGCACCCCGGCTCAGGTCCTGGTGTACTTCTCGGCCTGGGACCCCGCGGCCGGGCGACAGCTTTGGCGCAGCGACGGGACGGCCGCCGGCACGGCCATGGTCTCCGACGTCAACCCCGGCCCGGCCGGCCTGGGCCCGGCCGACATCACCGCGCTGACCGGCACGACGGCCATGTTCTCGGGGGACGACGGCGTGCACGGCCGCGAGCCGTGGGTCACCAGCGGGACCGCCGCCGGCACGGCGATGTTCGAGGACCTGAACCCAGGATCCGCGAGCAGCGACCCCACCGAGATCACCGCGAGCGCGTGGAACCTCCTCGGCGAGGTCCAGCTCCCGCTGTGGTACTTCTCCGCCAACGACGGCACCCACGGCCGCGAGCTGTTCGTCGCCTACCCCGACAGTCCCCCGGCGGACGTGTACGACATCAACCCGGGTGCGGCCAGCTCCAACCCGGGCCCGTTCGTTTCGGTGGCGCAGGTGACCGGCCTGGTCGCCGCGACCGGAACCACCGGCCGGGAGCTCTACGACCTGCAGACCCCGCCGCCCCCGCCGAGGCTCGAGGGCCAGCAGCCCGGCACCGCGACCCTGGTTCCCGGCGTCAGCCCCGGCGCGGGCTCGGACCCCGTGCTCGGGCCGACCGGCCTGATCGGGACCACGCCGTTCCCGCTCCCGTACACCAGGAACTACTTCTCGGGTGACGACGCCGCGCTCGGCCGCCAGCTCTGGCAGGTCGACGAGTCGGTCACGCTCACCCCCGGAGAGGGCGGCTATTACTACTACGACGTCTCCGGGGTCCGCCTCGTGGACGACGGCAGTTCGGGCCCGGCCGGGTTCGTCAACGTGGGCGGCTCGTATGACGTCGACGGCGGCCAGAGCGGCACCACCGAGGTGTTCAGTGCCAGCGACGCCGCGCACGGCCGCGAGCTGTGGACCTCCGACGGGTGGTCCACCAACACGACGCTGGCCGCGGACGTCAACCCCGGGTCCGGAAGTTCCGACCCGGCCGACATCACCGTGACCGGGCAGACCGCCTACTTCACCGCCGACAGCCCAGCGAGCGGCCGGGAACTGTGGAAGCTCACGGTCCCGCCCACGCCGCAGGTCTACCTGACCGGGCCGCTGTACCCGGTGACGACCGGGTCGTCGGTCACGGTCACCGCCAGCCTCGCCGCCGTCCCGAACGAGCCGGAGCCTGCGGGGGACGTGACGTTCTACTCCGACGGCACGCAGATCGCGAACGTGCCGGTGACACCCGCCGCGGGCGGCGGGATGCAGGCGTCGGCGACGTTCCCGGCGGCATCGGGCGACCACAACATCGTGGCCGTCTACCAGGGCGACGCCACGTACACGCCCGCGACCACGAACACCGCCACGGTGACCGGAGACTAGCCGGCCAAGACAGCCGGCCAAGGCAGCCCGCCAAGGCAGCCGACTAAGAAGGCAGCGAGGCGCTGGCGTCGCGGGCGGCCCGCTCGGCCCGCGCCTCGTCCACGGTGACCACGCGGTCGCGCTCGACCACGGCCCGGCCGCCCACCAGCAGCAGTTCCAGCGGCGGCGGCGGGCCGAGGACAAGCGCCGCGACCGGATCGGCGATGCCCAGGTGCGGCGGGCCGTCCAGCCGCCACAGCGCGATGTCGGCCAGCTTGCCCGCCTCCAGCGAGCCGATCTCGGCCTCGCGGCCGAGCAGCCGGGCGCCGCCGAGCGTGCCGAGTTCCACGGCCTCGCGCACGCTCATGGCCGACGGGCCGCCGGTCGCCCTGGCGAACTGCGTCGCGGCGCTGACCTCCCCGATCAGCGAACTGGTCTCGTTCGACGCGGCGCCGTCCACGCCGAGCCCGACCGGCACGCCCGCGTCGAGCAGTGCCCGGGTCCGGCAGATGCCCGACCCGAGCCGGGCGTTGGAACACGGGCAGTGCGCGACCCCGGTGCCGTGCGCGGCCAGGGTTCCGATCGCGTCGTCGTCCAGGTGCACGGCGTGGGCCAGCCACACGTCGGGGCCCAGCCAGCCGAGCGAGTCCAGGTACTCCACCGGCTTGCAGCCGAAGCGCTCCAGGCAGTACTCGTCCTCGTCCGAGGTCTCGGCCAGGTGCGTGTGCAGCCGGACGCCGCGGTCACGGGCCAGCGCCGCCGACTCGGTCAGCAGGTCGCGGCTGCAGGAGAACGGAGAGCACGGCGCCACCCCGATCCGCAGCATCGAGCCGAACGAGGGGTCGTGGAACCGTTCGATCGCCGCCTGGGTGTCCGCGAGGATCGCGGCGGTGTCCTCGACCACGTTGTCGGGCGGCAGGCCGCCCTGGCTGCGGCCCACGTCCATGGAGCCGCGGGTCGGCTGGAACCGCAGGCCCACCTCGGCCGCGGCGGCCACGGTCGCGCCGAGCACGTCCCCGCCGCCGCGCGGGAACAGGTAGTGGTGATCCATCGTGGTCGTGGCGCCGGTCCGGGCCAGCCAGGCCAGCGCGGCCGTGGCCGCCGGGCCCACGACCCGCTCGTCGATCATCCCCCACACCGGGTAAAGCTGGGTCAGCCAGTCGAACAGCCCGGAGTCGACCGCCCGCCCCCGCGTGGCCCACTGGTACAGGTGATGGTGCGAGTTGACCAATCCGGGGGTGACCAGGCAGCCGCGGGCGTCGACCCGTTCGGCCCCGGCGAAGCGTTCCGGCACCGGGCCGGGACCGACCTCGATGATCTGGGTCCCGTCCACGGCCACGTAGCCGTCGGCGTACTCGCTGCGCCGCGCGTCCACGGTCAGAACGTGGCCCCCGGTGATGACGCTGATCATGACGCACGCTCCGGCCACCGCTGCGCGGCCAGGCGCACCGCGTCCAGGATCTTCTCGTACCCTGTGCACCGGCACAGGTTGCCCGCGAGCGCCTCGCGGATCTCGGCGTCGGTGGGGGTCCCGCCGCGCCGCAGCAGGTCGTGGGTGGCGATGAGCAGGCCGGGGGTGCAGAACCCGCACTGCACCGCGCCCGCCTCGACGAACGCCTGCTGCATTGGGTGCAGCGTTTCGCCGCTGGCCAGGCCCTCGACCGTGACGATGCTGCGGTCCTGCGCCTGGCCGGCCGCGACCAGGCAGGCGCACACCGCGACCTCGTCCATGTACACCATGCAGGAGCCGCATTCGCCCTGTTCACACGCGTTCTTGGAACCCGGAAGCCCCATCCGCTCGCGCAGCAGGCAGAGCAGGCTCTCGCCCTCCCACACGTCGTCCGCCTGCCGTGTCTCGCCGTTGACCACGGCCGTGATCCGCATGGCACTCAGCTCCCGTCGTCCTGATAGGCGTGCCAGGCCCAGGTCAGCGTACGCCGGGCCATCACGGCCAGCCCGTGCCGCCGGTAGGCCGCGGTGCCACGGACGTCGCCGACCGGCGACGCCGCCGCCTTCACCCGCTCACCGAACTCGGTCACGACCGGGCCGGGCAGGTCGGCGCGCGACTCCCACAGCCCGGCCTCGTCCAGCGCCGCGGCCAGGAACGCCTCGGCCGCCTCGGCCCGCCTCGGGGTCGGCGCCGCCGAGCCAATCCCGGTGCCGACCGTCCTGCCCACCGGATCAAGACCTATGCAGAACGCGGCGACGGCGATGACCATGGCATTGCGAGTGCCGATCTTGCTGAACTGCTGAGGACCGGCCGCGGGCGGGATCAGGATGGCCGAAATCAGCTCGTCGGGCGCCATGGCGTTCTTCTTGACGCCGGTGTAGAACGCGGAAGCCGGGATCCGGCGCACGCCGCGCACGGAGGCCACCTCGATCTCGGCCCCGGTCGCGAGCAGGGGCGGGTGGGAGTCGCCGGCCGGTGACGCCGCGCCCAGGTTGCCGCCGACCGTGCCGCGGTTGCGGATCTGCGGCGAGCCCACGGTCCTGGCCGCCATGGCCAGGCCGGGGAGCGGGCCGGTGAGTTCGTCGATGACCCTGGTGTACGTGACCCCCGCGCCGAGCCGGATCCGGCCGTCCTCGGTGGCCCAGTCGGTGAGTTCCGGCACCCGGGTCAGGTCGAGCAGGGCCGGCGGGCGGCGGGCGTCGAAGTTCAGTTCCACCATCACGTCGGTGCCGCCGGCGATCGGCAGCGCCTCGGGCCGCTGCGCCTTGACCGCCAGCGCCTCATCCCAGCTCGTCGGCTGCAGGAAATCCACCTGCCGCCCTCCCTCCCCCGGACCCGCCGTCAGCGTGGACGATTGTCAGTTGTATCCACTGAGAATCGTCCGCGCTAATCCTGCTCAAGAGAACGCAGCCGCGCCGTCCCACGCGGGCCCGGCGTCCGGCGCGTCGTCACGCCGGACCGCGCACTGGATCAGGCCATAGGGGCGGTCGGCGGCGTGGAACACCTCGCCCGGGTTGTCCAGGCCGAACGAGGCCAGGTCGGCCAGGAAGTGATGGCGGTTGGGCGCGGACAGCCTGATTTCCGCCACCTCCGCGCGGGCCTCCAGCACCGCCCGGCCCATGGCGTACAGCGTCTGCTGCAGGGCCAGGCTGTGCAGCCCGGCGAACTCCTCGACCAGGATCTGGCGGATCCGCGCGTGCCCCTCGTCCCAGTCCGTGGGCGGGGCGGCGTAACGCCAGCGCGCGGTCAGCGAGGTGGCCAGGATCCGGTCGTGGGTCGGCGCCAGCGTCGTGTACTCGTCCTCAAGAAAACCGGCGAACTCCGACCCCGTGGTCTTCAGGATGACCAGGTCGTCCAGGCCCGAGACGACCCATTCCCGCCCGGTGGGCCCCTCGCCCTGGACGGTCACGGCCGTGGTGCGTACCTCGGACGAGGCCCGGGTGAACGTATGCGGGTGCGGCCGGCCGGCCACGTTCACGCGCTCCCAGCGGTACTCGGTGACGTCGATCCGGGCCTCGGTAACGGGTCCGACGTCGGCGGTGAAGTGGCGGGCCAGGTCCAGCGCGTAGTCCTCGATCGCGCCGACGCCATTCTCCCTGGCCCGGGCGAAACAGGTGTTCTTCTGGCTGTCGGTGGGCAGCACGCTGGCCTGGTCACCGCGGGTATGGGCCTCATCGAAGGCGCCGCGCAGCAGCGTGGAGACGTTCAGGTCCCGGATCTCATGCGGCCCGCCGTCCCGGTAGATCCGCACCACCCGGGTCTCGGCCTTGCCGTACTGGTTGGGCCCGAGCACGATCGCCATGGCTTAACTCCCGCGGTAGGTGGAGTAACCGAACGGGCTGAGCAGCAGCGGAACATGGTAGTGAGGCGCCTGGCCGTCCACCGTGAACGTGACGGTGACCTCGGGGAAGAACGCGGGCGCGGCCTGGTTCGCTTCGAGGTACTCGCCGGTGCCGAACGTCAGCCGGTAGGTGCCGGGCTCCAGCCGCGGCGGCCCGATGCCACGCACCCGCCCGTCGGCGTCGGTGCTGGCCCGGCCGATTTCCTCGGCTCCGGCGCCCGATACCCGCGCCAGCCGGACCGGCACGCCCGCGGCGGGCGCACCGCGTGCGGTGTCGAGCACGTGCGTAGTGATCATGGCCCTCCAACCAGCAGTTGCCGCGACCTCCCCGGCCCAGCGCCCCGACGAACAGCACGCCAGCAGCCGACGCCGGGCCGCCTCCGGGGGCAGCCGGTTGAACGTCTCGAGGCTGACCCGGCCCGCGGTCAGGTCACCTCCGCTGGCGTCGCGTCGCCCTCGGCGCGTACGGACCTGCGGGCCAGCAGCCAGTAGGTGACGCCGCCGAAGAACAGCCCCATGAACACGCTGAAGTCCGAGTCACCAAATTTGTTCGACAGCACCGACACGTACGGCGAGTAGGCGTTCAGCCACAGCGCGGCCGCGACCATGCCGACGACCTGGGCGATGACCGCCGGCCAGTGCACCCCGCCGTTGTGGAAGTAGCGCCCGCCCCGCTCGTTCAGCAGCGCCGCCTGGTCGTAGCGGTTGCGGCGCAGCCACGAGTCGATCAGGTAGATCGCGCACCAGGGGCCGAGCCAGACGATGATGAACAGCAGGAAGTCGGCCAGTAGCGAGGTGAACCGGGACGAGAACACCGCGTACGCGGCGAACGCGCCGCAGACCACGGTGTCGACGGCCACGCAGTGCAGCCGCTTGAGCCTCGGGATCAGGCTCTGCAGCGTGACTCCCGACGAGTAGAGGTCGATGGTGTTGATCGCGAATAGCTGCGCGATCGCGAAGATGAGGTACGGGACCACGAACCAGCCCGGGAACCCCGCGGTCAGGCCGGTGATCGACGTGGCGCCCGGCACCCCGGTCGCGACCGCGGCGCCGAGGATCTCCAGCAGCGCCGACGGGATGGCCCCGCCCAGCGCGACCGCGAGCACGATGTTGCGCCGGTTGGCGTCCGGCGGCAGGTAACGCGAGTAGTCGTTGGCGTTCTCGGTCCAGCCCAGCCCGCCCGCGGCGATCACCAGGGCCAGCGTGACCATCAGCGCGCCCCAGCCGGCGCCGTGCGGTACCGCGTGCAGCTTGACCTTGGACGTGGTGATGATCGCCATGACCACGAACAGGATGATGAACGGGATCGTGAGCCAGCGCAGCACCCTGAGCACCGCGGCGTGGCCGAGCAGTGGCAGCACGGCCTGGATGGCCACCGCGACGACGATGAAGATGACCTTGGCCGGAAGCCCGGCCAGGAACCCGGCCTTGGCGGTCAGCGCGATCGCGGCCAGCACGACGAGCGCGATGCCCTCGATCTCGAACCCGACCTGAGTCACCCAGTTGAAGAACGACGGCAGCCGGTTGCCGTTGGGGCCGAACGAAGCCCGGCTGATGGCGAACGTGGTCGTGCCCGCCCGCGGCCCCTGCAGGCTGGCCAGGCCGGTCAGCGCGTAGAACAGGTTGCCGATGAGGATGACCACGACCGCCTGGGCGAACGACAATCCGAAGACCACCACGGCCAGGCCGCCGTAGACGACGAACTCGACGTTCCAGACGGCGCCGGCCCACATCCAGAAGAGGTTGCTCGGCTTGCCCCACCGCTTGTCCAGCGGCACATGCTCGATGCCGCGCCGCTCGACCTCGGTGACCGAGGGTTCGGCCTCGTTCGACACCACCGCACCGGCGTTGGATCCCGTTGCCCCAGCCACCACGTCGGACCTCCCTTTTTGAGCGGAGGTTACTACTCCGTCACGGATTAAAGGAAGATCCTCCGGGTCGGCTTAACCGTGCCGTAACGGGCGCTTTCGTGGGCGCCATCCGATCGCGGGGCAGACTAGCGATCGACGAATCCAGTCACGGCTGGTTATTAGGCGAAAATAGGCCAAAGAAGGGGCTCGATAGCCAAGGTGTCTGACCCGCCCGATCAGCCGTCCATGCGCGCCGAGCAGGTGAGGCAGACTCAGGCCGCGCTTATCTCGGCGGGCCGCCGCCTGTTCGGCCAGCACGGGTTCGCCGCGACCTCCGTAGAGGATCTCGCCCGCGACGCTCAGGTCACCACCGGAGCGCTCTATCACCACTTCCAGAACAAGACGGCGCTGTTCGAGACCGTCTTCGTCGAGGTCCACGCCGAACTGCTGGAAGCCTCGGCCCGGGCCGCCGACGGCGCCCCCGACGACCCCGAATCCCTCGTCCGCGGTCTCGAGGCGTTCCTCGACGCGATAGCCCAGCCGGACGTGCAGCAGATCCTGATCACCGACGGACCCGCCGTGCTGGGCGTGGACCGGTTCGCCGAGATGGACGAGCCGTTCACCACGTTTGTCGCCGCATTTGGCACGCTGCCGGCTCCCGACCCGGAGATCGTGACCAGGATGCTGCTCGGCGCGCTGACCCGCGGCGGGATGCTGATCGCCCGCTCGGCCGACCCGGTAGCGGCCCGGGACACCGTGACCCAGGTCGTGCGCGCGATGCTGGCCGGCCTGGGCGCCGACCGCCAGCACGAGTCCTGACAAAACGGGCGGCATGCCCTCACGGCGGCCGATCACTGGTTACTGGTGATCGGCGGGCGTCCACCCGAAACGCCGCTCCCACCATGGTGCCCCGGGATCGGCCAGCGGATCGGGTCGGGTCCGGGCTATGTAGATCTCGTCGATGCGCCCGACCAGCCGTCGCAGGCCCGGCTTGGCCCGCCGCGGCAGGTACCGGATGGCCTCCTCCAGCGCGCCGCGGGGCCCCGGCCCGCAGCACTCGGGCACCCCGCACGGATGAGACCCCGGCCGGTGCACCGAGCCGGCGCGCGCCATCGTTTCCCACCGGCGCAACTCTCGGGCGACGGCACCGGGTTCCAGCAACTCGTGCTCCACGACGGTGATCGCGGCGATGACCCCGGGGCTCAGCCCGGTCACCCGGTGAACGGCTCGATCGTGGGTCCGGCAGATCGTCTCCGCGCCACGGACCACCTTCGGGGCCCTACGCCCCACGGTCCCTTCGCTCCACCAGCATGCCCTGAATTATGACGGTCCCCATCCCCCGCAGTCGAGCCAACCCCGCCTCCGCCCCGCGCGCGGGGCGGTCGGCTGCCAGGCCCATGTGGTCCAGCGGTGTGAGCGCCACTTCGGGCGATCTTGGTGATGGTGGTGCGAGGCGCCGCCGGCCCATTAGGCGGCCCGGGTGGGCGGGCTGTGGCTGCGGCGGACCCGGTCCCCGTCGGGACTGGTCACGGTCACGGTCCCGTCCGGGTTGAGGACGATCTGCCAGCCCTCGCGGTGCACGAGGCCAGATGGTGGAACGCGCACAATAGGGCGAGGTTGGCCAGGCTGTTCTTGCCGCCTTTGTGGCGGGGCCGGATGTGGTGCGGGTGGCAGCGCGCGGGCGGCTGGCAGCAGCCGGGCCAGCGGCAGTGCCGGTCCCGCAGGATGACCAGCCGCCGCAGGTGCGCCGGGATGGCGTCGGTGGCGGTGCCGGTGTCCAGGGGCAGGCTGATCGCGGCGGCGGCGGCGCCGAGCGTCCCGGTGCGCAGGTACGCGGCGAGGCCGGCCGGACCGGACAGCACGTCCGCGGCGGCGGCGAGCACAGTGCGGCGGGCGGCCTGGGCGGACAGTTCCCGCCGCGCGGTCTCGGCGTCGCCGCCGCCGGTGCCGTGGCCGCGGACCAGGGCGGCCAGCCGGTCGAGGGCGACCGGGTCGACGTGGCCGGTGACGACCGGCACGATCGTCGCGTCACACTCCGCGCCGGGCGGCGCGGCCGGGCCGGGGAAGGCGGCTTCGGCGCCGGCGGCGCCGGGCATCCCGCGCAGCCGGTCCAGGTCCATGTGCAGGACGATCTGGGTGGGCTGGCCGGCGCGGTCCGGCAGGCAATTGGAGCCGATCAGGAGGCGGCAGGCTTCTTCGAGGGCGTCGTGCTGACGCTGCCACCGTGACCGCAGGTCCTCCGGGCCGGCGCGCTTGCCGAGCGACTCCAGCACCGCGGTCAGGGCGGCGGTGCAGGACGGGGCCAGGTTGCCGCGCAGCGTGCCCGCGCCGCCGAACGTGGTCTCCAGGCTCACCGACCGGTCATCGAACCCGTCATCCGGCCCGTCGGTATCGGGCCGGGCCGTCTGCCGCTGGATCTCTTCGGCCAGGCCGCCGATGTCCTCCAGTTCCATGCCGCCGCGGGCGGCGGCGAGCAGGACCGAGTCCGCGTCGTCCCGTATCTCGGCGGGGACCTTGCCGGTCCACTGGCAGATCTGCTTCGCCCACGACGTCGAGATCTCGCCATCGGCCAGGGCGCCCCGCACGAGGGGGTGGGCGGCCAGGCGCCGCATCCACCCGATGGCGCCGGCCGCGGCGCCGTCGGTGATCTGCGTTTTCCACTGCAGCCAGGTCCTGGCTGAGGCGTGGCCGTCGTCGCGGCAGCCGTCGGCGGCGCGGAACGCGGCCAGCACCGACGCGCGG
>DATAVV010000365.1:0-10172 GCA_036267555.1 Streptosporangiaceae bacterium
TGCCGAGCTTCTGCTTGGCGATGCCCACCCCGGTGTCGCACACCGCGAACGCCACGACGTCGGACACGCTGCGCAGCGGGCCGCCGAACTCCACCTCGTCGGCCCGGCCCACGGTGAGCTTGACCTCGCCGGCCGAGGTGAACTTGACCGCGTTGGACAGCAGGTTGCGCACGATCTGCTCAAGCCGCTGCTCGTCGACGAACATGCGCGCGGGCGTGCCGGGGCACACCTCGACGGAGAAGCCCAGGCCCTTGTCCTCGGCCATGGGCCGGAACGTGGCGTCGACGTAGTCCACCAGCGCCGTGAGCTGAAGATCGGCGGGGTTGACGGCCATCTTGCCCGCCTCGACCTTGGACAGGTCCAGGATGTCGTTGATGAGCTGCAGCAGGTCGGATCCGGCCGCGTGGATCGTGCTGGCGAAGTCCACCTGCTGGCCGGTGAGGTTCCCGTCCTGGTTCTCCGAGAGCAGCTTGGCCAGGACCAGCAGGCTGTTCAGCGGGGTCCGCAGCTCGTGCGACATATTGGCCAGGAAGTCGGACTTGTACCGGGAGGAGATGGCGAGCTGCTGGGCGCGTTCCTCCAGGGTCTGCCGGGCCTGCTCGATCTGGCGGTTCTGCACCTCGATCGCGCTGTTCTGCTTGGCCAGCAGCGCGGCCTTCTCCTCCAGTTCGGCATTGGACCGGCGCAGCTCGGCCTGCTGGCGCTGCAGTTCGACCGAGCGCTCCTGGAGCTGGGAGGTGAGCCGCTGGGACTCGCCGAGCAGATCCTCGGTCCGCGACGTGGCCATGATCGTGTTGATGGCGACGCCGATGGTCCCGACGAACTGGTCGAAGAAGGCCAGGTGCACGTCGCTGAACCTGGTCAGCGAGGCCAGTTCGAGGACGCCGAGTACCTGGTCCTCGAACAGGACCGGCAGCACGACCACGCTCACCGGGGCCGCCTCGCCCAGCCCCGACCCGACCCGCAGGTAGCCGGCCGGCACGTCGGAGATCAGGATCTGCCTGCGCTCGACCGCCGCCTGCCCGGCCAGCCCCTCGCCGGTCTCGAAGCGGGCGAGCCCGCCCTTCATGAAGCCGTAGGTGGCGATGCGGGTGAACTCCTGGTGCTGGCTGCGCGGGTCGGCCGCGTCGCCGGCCAGGTAGATGGCGCCGTACTGGGCGGAGGCGAGCGGGGTCAGCTCGCCCAGGATCAGCCGGGCCAGTTCCAGCAGGTCCCGGTGCCCCTGCATCAGCCCGGCGATCCGGGCCAGGTTGGTCTTGAGCCAGTCCTGCTCCTGGTTGGCCCAGGTGGTCTCGCGCAGGTTCGCCACCATCAGGTTGACGTTGTCCTTGAGCTCGGCCACCTCGCCGCGCGCCTCGACCTCGACCGACTGGGTCAGGTCGCCCTCGGCGACCGCGCTGGCCACCCCGGCGATCGCGCGGACCTGGGTGGTCAGGTTGCTGGCCAGCTCGTTGACGCTCTCGGTCAGCCGCTTCCAGGTGCCGGACACGTCCCGCACCTCGGCCTGGCCGCCGAGACGGCCCTCGCTGCCCACCTCGCGGGCGACCCGGGTGACCTCGGACGCAAACGCGGAAAGCTGGTCGACCATCGTGTTCAGCGTGGTCTTCAGCTCGAGGATCTCGCCGCGGGCGTTCACGTCGATCTTCTTGGACAGGTCGCCGTTGGCCACGGCCGTCGCGACCTGGGCGATGTTGCGGACCTGGCCGGTCAGGTTGCCGGCCATGCCGTTGACGTTGTCGGTGAGGTCCTTCCAGACCCCGGACACGCCGCGCACGTGCGCCTGGCCGCCCAGGATGCCCTCGGTGCCGACCTCGCGGGCGACCCGGGTGACCTCGTCCGCGAACGCCGAGAGCAGGTCCACCATGTCGTTGATGGTGGTCTTGAGCTCGAGGATCTCGCCGCGGGCGGTCACGTCGATCTTCTTGGTCAGGTCGCCGTTGGCCACGGCCGTGGTGACCTGGGCGATGTTGCGGACCTGGCCGGTCAGGTTGCCGGCCATGAAGTTCACGTTGTCGGTGAGGTCCTTCCAGACCCCGGACACGCCGCGCACGTAGGCCTGGCCGCCCAGGCGCCCCTCGGTGCCGACCTCGCGGGCGACGCGGGTGACCTCGTTGGCGAACGCGGAAAGCTGGTCGACCATCGTGTTCAGCGTGGTCTTGAGCTCGAGGATCTCGCCGCGGGCGTCGACGTCGATCTTCTTGGACAGGTCGCCGTTCGCCACCGCGGTCGCGACCTGGGCGATGTTGCGGACCTGGCCGGTCAGGTTGTTCGCCATCACGTTGACGTTGTCGGTGAGGTCCTTCCAGACCCCGGACACGCCCCGGACTTGAGCCTGGCCGCCGAGCCGGCCCTCGGTGCCGACCTCGCGGGCGACCCGGGTGACCTCGTCCGCGAACGCGGAAAGCTGGTCGACCAGCATGTTGACCGTCTGCTTGAGCTGCAGCATCTCACCGGTGGCCTCGACCGTCACCTTGCCGGTGAGGTCGCCGCGGGCCACGGCCGTGGTGATCAAGGCGATGTCGCGCACCTGGGCCGCGCTCTGGGTGACCTCGGACGTCACGGAGGCTAGCTGGCCGCCGACCTGGTCGACGAGATCGACGATCTCGGCCAGCACCGGGCCGGCCGCGGGAAGCTCCTCGGCCGCGTCCGCGCGCGGCCGGAAGTCGCCGCGGGCCAGGGCCGAGAGCCGGGCCCGGATCGGCTCCAGGTCGGCCTCGGTGTACCGGCCGCCGTTGCCGCCGGGGCGGCCGTTGCCGCCGTGGCCGCCGCCGGGGCCGCCGCCGTTGCCACCGCCCGCGCCCGCGTCTGTGCCGTTATTCAGCCGTGTCCCGTTTTCCTGCGTGACGCGAGAGCTAGACGTAGTCTCGGTCATCTCGCGGTGTCCTCTCCTCAGCCCTTGGCCCACAGTGCCCGGCCTGGCCGCGGCGGGATTGGACTGCGCTCCCGGATGTGCCAATGGCACGAGTCTGCCACGATAGGAAGGACAGCCAGCTGCAAACGGCTGCGTTTGCAGAGGGAAGGCACGTGGACGAACACCACGATCTTATCGCTGCTGCGGACTTTGACCCTGAGCCGTCCGCGGTGGCTGAGGCGCGGGCTTTTGTCCGAGATACCCTTGTTTCCTGGGGTTTGCCACCGGGTGACGATATCCTAGCGGACGCGGTGCTGCTGGCCAGCGAGCTTGTCACCAACGCGATCGTGCACGCCGGGACCGCAGTGCAGCTGACCTGCAGGTTCACCGGGGAAACCGTCGAGATATCGGTCCTCGACCGGCATCCGGCCCGGGTGATCCCCGACCCTCCGAGCCCGGTCATCAACCTCGAGCGGCCGAGCGGCCGCGGGCTGCTGCTTCCGGCCGCGCTCTCGTCTTCGTGGGGCGTGACGTACGCCCCGGCGGCCAAGGTGGTCTGGTTCCGGCTCGGGTCCGACGCGTCGTCGGAAGGTCCCGCCTCGGCCGGGTCCGCGATCGCCGAACCGCTGACCGCCGACCGGGATGGCGACGCCCTGGACGGGATCTGTGCCGACCAGGACGGGGAGGACAGCAGCGCGGTCGCGGCGGCCGCGCTGAGCGGCCACGGCCGGGACCTGCTCCGGCTGGGCTACGACGAGCTGCTCGGCCACGCGGTCTCGCTGGCCCGCGAGGCCGTCGGCGCCGACGCCGCCTATGCGCTGATCGCCGACGAGGACGGCGAACTGAGGATGCGCGCGGCGGCCGGGCGCGGGGTGCCGCCGCTGGACGCCGGGGAGGCCGCGGCCGCCGCCGGGCAGCCGGATGACTCCACGGGCATGGGGACCTTTCTCGAGCTCTACAACCAGTTCGCGGAGCAGGGAGCCGACCTCGCGCAGGTCAGCAGCGGGCCGCTGCGCTCGCTGCTGACCGTGCCGTTCCAGGCCGAGGGCCGGGTCACCGGCATGCTCGCGGTGGCCGCGGCCGAGCCCGACCGGTTCACCGAGGCGGACCTGGCCCGGGTGCAGCAGGTGGCCGACCAGGTGGCGGTCCCGCTGGAGCAGGCCAGGCTCACCGAGCACGACCGGGTCCGCCGGGCCCGGCTGAGCTTCCTGGCCGAAGCCAGCGACCTGCTGGCCGGCAGCCTGGACCAGGAGAAGACCATCGCGCTCGCCGCGCAGCTCGTGGTGCCGCGGCTGGCGGCCTGGTGCGCGGCGCTGCTGCCCGACGACGACGGTGAGCTCCGCCCGGCCTACGTCTGGCATGCGGACGAGTCCCGGACCGACGCGCTGGCCGGGCTGCTCAACGAGGCATCCGTCCCGCAGATGCGCCGCGGCGACGGCCCGCGGCAGTGGTCGCTGGCCACCCCGGCCCCGGAGCTGAGCTCGCTCGCCGCGGCCGAGCTGGTATCCGATCCGGCCTGGTGCTTCCCGCTGGTGGCCAGGGACCGCGGCCTGGGCGTGTTCGTGATCGGACGGCCCCGCGAGGGCGCCCTGGCCCGGCAGGCCGTGGAACTGGCCGAGGACCTGACCCGGCGAGTGGCGCTCGCGCTGGACAACGCCCGGCTCTACTCGGAGCAGCGGCAGGCCAACAACGCCCTGCAGCGCAGCCTGCTGCCGCCGGAACTGCCCGACATTCCCGGCGTGGAGCTGGCCGCCGGCTACGAGGCCGCGGGGGAGGGCAACGAGGTCGGCGGCGACTTCTACGACGTGTTCGAGGCGAAGGCCGGCCGCTGGCGGTTCGCGATCGGCGACGTCTGCGGCAAGGGCCCCGAGGCGGCCGCGGTGACCGGGCTGACCCGGCACGCGCTGCGCATCCTGGCCCGGGAGGGGCACGACGTCCCCACCGTGCTCGAGCGGCTCAACGCGCTGATCGTGGACGAGGGCTCCCGGGCCCGGTTCATCACGCTCATCCACGGCGAGCTCAGGCAGGCCCCCGGTCCCGGTGAGCCCGGGTCCGATCCCTCGGTGATCGTGTCCCTGGTGTGCGCGGGCCACCCGCCGCCCCTGGTGCTGCGCACCGACGGCGGCGTGGAGGCGGTGGCGAAATCCCAGCCGCTGCTCGGCGTGCTGGAGGGCATCACGTTCAACCAGAGCACGGTGCGCATGGAACCCGGCGACGTGCTGCTGTGCGTGACCGACGGGGTGACCGAACGCCGGTCAGGCGGCCGGCTGCTGGACGACGACGACGGGCTGCGGGATCTGCTCGGCGAATGCTCGGAGTTGAATGCAGGATCAGTGGTGGCCCGAATTCAGCGCGCAGTACGCGAATTCGGTACCGATCCACCCACCGATGACCTGGCCCTTCTCGTCTTCCGGGGACTATAGGCCTGCGATATTAGCGCGAAGCACTTTCGCGGGCGCCGCGCTCTGGTGTATGAACAAATTGTGGCCGTATAGCCACGCTTGGCGAGGGGGGTGGTGCGGCATGTCTACCGTTGTGCTGGCTGATGCCGGCGTCGAGGCATTGGCCGAGTTGTTTCCGAAGTGGCGGATCTGGACAGACCCGGACACCGGCTGGCACGCGTGTCGCCGCGGTGGCTTTATCCAGAACTACCACCAGGGCGCGCCCGCGTTCTCGGTGCACGCAGCGACGGCGGGCGAACTCGCCGGCCAGTTGCGCTGGCAGGAAGCCGCGGAGGTGCACGCGCCCTTCGGCTGTTCCAGCCGGTAAGGGCTCAGATCCGAAAAAACGGTTGATCAGATCCGGAAAAACAGGTTAAGGAAACGGTCCGCGAGGCTCGCGTCACCGCGCACGGTGCCCGAGTTGCAGCGGCCAAAGGTGGTCAGGACCAGGCTCCCGGCGTCAAAAGTCGATGACCGTGGGCAGGTCCGCCACTTCGCCCGGCTCGTACTGCATGCCCTGATCGCTGATGGATATCCGGTAGTCGCCCGCGTTACGGCCGGTGACCCGGACGCCGATCGTGAACGGGCTGAGGTCGGCGCCCGCCTTGATCGTCGACTGCCAGAGCACGAACATGAACGGGGCGAGGAGGTCGGCGGCGTCACCGGAGATCCCGTGCGCCTGGCCGGTGCCCTGGCGGATGTCCCAGGAATGCACCCCGTAGTCCATGAGCTGGCGGCCCGCGGCTACCCGAAAGAGCTGTCGGCGGGCTTCAGGCCGACCAGCGCGTTGCCGTAGCGCATCGCGACAAGCTGGCCGATCGCCGGGTGAGCACCGATCGGAGGGGCGGCCAGCGCGCCGGTGCTGGCGCTGACGGCGTCGATTTCGCGCGGGTCGGTCTCGGGGCCGATGATGCACGGGGCGATCGCGACCCGCGAGGCGCCCATCTCACGCAGCCGCGACACCGCGGACAGGATGCCCTGCGGGTCGTCGATGGACGCGTGCATGGCCGGCGCGGCCAGCCGTCCCGCCAGCAGGACCGCGGCCACGCCGGCCGCGCGAACCGCGTCGTCGCCCCGGTCACACAGCACCAGGGCCCCGTTGGCCGTGTTGCTGATGCTCAGCCCGCGGGCCCGGCTCTCCCTGGCCAGTCCGACCTGGGCCAGGCGGGCGTGCAGGGCCTCGGCCAGCAGCGGGTGCGGCCCAAGGTGCTCGGCCAGCACGACCTGCGCCGTGGCCCCCTCGACCGCCCGCGCCAGCGCGGCGTCGGACCAGGGCTGCGGGCCGGCCAGCAGCGGGACCACGACGGCCAGGGCCGGCCACGGGCCCTCGGCCGGACCGGAGATCGCCTCGTCGAGCCGGCGTTCGCCGCCGTCCAGGTACGCCACCTGGACGTTGGCACCCTGGCACGACTCCTGGGCCGCCTCGGCGATCGGGAACGCGACCGCGTCGCTGGCGGCGCTCGCGCTGCCCGGCACCGCGATCAGCAGGGTCGGAGCGTCGGAGGGCAGACTCAGCCGGTGGGCGCTGCGGTGCCGGCCCCGGCGGCGGGTGCGGTCGGTGCGGCGCGGCAGCATCGCCTGGTCGCCCGGCGCTTCCCCGCCGCGCGGCAGGCCGTTCGGGGACTGCGGCTGACCGCGCTGGGGCAGCGGCTGGCCGGGTTGGGTCATCGGGTCGCCGCGGCGGGGGAGCGGCTGGCCGGGCTGCGTCATCGGGTCGCCGCGGCGGGGGAGCGGCTGGCCGGGCTGGGCCGTCGGGTCGCCGCGCTGCGGGAGCGGCTCACCGCGCCTGGGCAGCGGGTCGCCGCGCTGCGGCAGCGACTGTGCGCGCTGCGGTAGCGGGTCCGCGTCCTGGCTAGCGTCCGTCACGCTGCCGTATCGTATTCTGGATTCAATAGGCATGATCGTCGTTCTCTGATGTTCGATGCCGAAACAGCCGGCTCCGGATGTTTGCCCTAGTACGTTCGCGACATGTTAGGCAGCATGCCTGCTGACAGCCACGCAGTTCATCGTAGGCATGCTTCGCCACGTTACTTGACCGCTCGCCCCGATGCCGCCAGGCCCGGGGCAAGTCGCCGCCGGGAATGTCCCCGCGCGGCTGGGTTTCCCCGCCGGCGCGGTCGCGCCGCCCGCGAGGCTAGCAAGCAGGTTCCCGGGTAGGCAGACTTGGTGGTGCCGCCCGCGGCGGCCGGATTCCGGCCGCAGCGGCGCGCCTGGTAAGGGTGGCGGGGGCGGGTGAGGAATTCATGTCCGGTTGGTTCGCCGCGCAGATCGTGCGAACAGGGCGGCTGCCGCTGTTCTGCTTCTTCATGACCTTCGTGCTCGGCTTCGGGTTCATCCGCCTGTCGGCCCGGCTCATCCGGGCCCGCGTCCGGTGGTGGCCGGGGAACGTCGTGGCCGGCGCGGTCCACGTGCACCACATGGTCTTCGGGGTGGTGCTCATGGCCGTCGGCGGCGTGGCCGAACTGGCCGCGCCGCTGTACTCGGTGGGCTGGCGGTCGGCAGCGGCGGTGTTGTTCGGGCTCGGGACCGCGCTGGTGCTCGACGAGTTCGCGCTCATCCTGCACCTGCGCGACGTGTACTGGAGCAACGAGGGGCGGCTGTCGATCGACGCGGTGTTCGTCGCGGCCGGGGTGACGGCGCTGCTGCTGATGGGGGTCAGCCCGGTCGGGGTGCGCAGCATGGCCGACTACCACCGGCTGCTGCCGGGCAGCCCCGGCGCGGTCACCACGCTGCAACTGGTGCTGGCCGCCCTGTTCCTGCTGGCGTCGGTCACGCTGCTCAAGGGCAAGGTCTGGACCGGGATCTTCGGCCTGATCATGCCGCTGCTGTTCGTCGTCGGCGCGGTCCGGCTGGCCCGCCCCGGGTCGCCGTGGGCCCGCTGGCGCTACCGGGGCCGGCCGGGCAAGCTCGCCCGGTCCGACCGGCGCGAACAGCACCTGCGGCAGCCGGTGATCCGGGCCAAGATCCGGATCCAGGACCTGCTCACCGGACGGCATGACCAGCCCCCGATCGGCCGCGAGCGACCCGCGCCCCCAAGGACCTGATAAGACGCGACCCTCCGCTATTGTGCCGGGATGGCGGTGACCCTGACCGAGCATCTGAAAGCCAGCCGCGAGGGGATGCAGCGGGAGTTTGACGCCTTTCAGAGGGCCGCGGGCCGCAAGATCAGCTACGGGACGATCGTGGCGCAGTGGCTGGCCGGGCAGCTACCCGGCGCGGACCTGGGCGAGGTCGCCTGGGGCATCATCCTGGTCAGCGCCATGCTGTTCCCGGCCGACCCGGTTCCGGTGGCCGAGGAGAGGGCGCATCCCGGGCGCCGGGCGGGCCAGCGCCTGACGATCATCCTCGCCGACCGGGTCGGCGAGGCACTGCTGGAGGCCGCGGTCGGGACCCGGCCTTCCAGCCAGCCGTTCGAGGCGGGGCCGGAACTCGCGCAGTTCGACGTCTCGGGCATCTACACCGAGGCGACCGGGCTGCCGTCCTCGGGGGTACCGGGCACCGGCCCGGCGGTCCTGCGCCGGGAGTTCCATCAGGCCATGGGTGACGACCTGATCAAGATCCGGCAGAGCCTGGAGACCGAACTGCCCGGCGCGAACCGGGCCGCGATCGGCTGGGGCCTGACCGGAACCGGGTCGCGCCTGCTGCTGGAGGTGGGCCAGATCGACCCGCCGCGGCGGCTGCGGCTGCGGGCCGGGGCGCGGCGGCGCGAGAACTACCGGTCCAGCGCGATGAACAGTGCCCTGTCGCTGGCCTCGCTCGGCGACTACCTGGTCGACCCGACGACGTGACCGGGCCGGCTGTTCAGCGCCCGGCCCTGCCGCCCGCCCTTACCCGACCCAGATGGACCGCAGCACCCGGTAGATGTTCCCGCCGATGACCGCGCGCACCGTCTCGTCGTCGAAGCCGCGGGAGACCAGCCACCCGCAGATGTTGGGGAAGTTCTCGGTCGGGTTCTCAAGACCGTCGACGTAGGCGACCCGCTCGAACTCCGGCCCGCGCGTGGCCGCCCCGATGCTGAGCAGGTCGGCGAAGATCCGGTGCAGCGCGACGTGGTCGCCGTAGAGCGTGTCCGGCCCGAACGCCACGTGCTCCCAGCCGACCAGGTCGGCGCAGTAGAGAAAATGGTCCATGACCGAGTCGATGCTGTGCTGCGGGTGCGCGTGCGACAGCGTGGTGTGCGGCGCCGCCGACATCCCGATCACGCCCCCGGTCTCGGCGACCGCCTGCAGCACGTCGTCGGGCTTCATGCGCGGAATGTCCCACACCGCCCGGGCGCCCGCGTGGGTCATCAGCACCGGCTGCTCGCTCACCTCGCACACGTCCAGCGCCGTGCGGTCCGAGGAGTGCGACACGTCGACGGCCAGGCCGAGCTGGTTCATGCGCCGCACGGCCCGCCGCCCGAGCGCGGTCAGGCCGCCGTCCCTGGCCTCGTTCAGGCCGCTGCCGAGCGCGTTGGAATCGGAGTACGCGATCCCGATCTGCCGGATGCCGAGGCCGTAGAGCACGTCGAGGCGGTCGATCTCGTTCTCGATCGGGGTCGCGGCCTCCAGCCCGAACACCAGTCCCACCCGGCCCGACTCGTGCGCCGCGTCGATGTCGGCCACCGTGCGGACCGCCATCGCGTCGCTGGCGTGAGCCAGGTCGGCCTGGCGCATCCCCAGGTCGGTGACGATGTCGTCCCACCGCCACGGGGCGTGCCCGGTCACGCAGGCGGTGCCGTCCATCATGTTGTCGAACACCACGGTCATGCCGGACGCGGCCAGGCCCGCGTAGGCGGCGTGCTGGCGGCCGGTGCGGTAGTAGTCCGGCGTCTCCTCCATCCGCAGCGGGAACCGGACCGGGTGGTCGTGCAGGCTGATCACGATGCTGTCGTGCAGCAG
>DATAVV010000366.1:0-6620 GCA_036267555.1 Streptosporangiaceae bacterium
CGCCAGGCACGCCCCGTAGCTCCAGTCCACGTAGGGTTTCGCGGCGCGGCCCGCGAGCAGGCCGTGCCAGATCGACAGCGGCCAGCACACGTAGGCGACCGCGTGGATGGCGCGCCAGGTCCAGGGCCGCTTGGTCGCGAACCGGCCGCGCGCGATCCCGGTCACGATCAGGACCACCACGAGGTCCGACGCCACCGTGCCCACACCGATGTAGAACGTGCGCCCGGCGGCCAGGAACGGCACGAACGCGTCGATGGCGCCGACCCGCTGCGCGAGTATCTCCAGCACGATGTGGATAACGAGGAAAGCGAGCGCGGCGAGCGAGACCGCCCGGTGCAGCGCCTGCGCCACGACCCGGTTGGCCGGGACCATGACGATGCGGTCGGTGGCCACGATGCCGACGCCGACCGCCGTGGTCAGCGCGACGAGCGCGAGCACTCCCGAGTAGAAGAGCATGAAGTGCTGCGTCGCGGCGAGAATGTCCCGGCCTTGCGCGGTGCCGGACGACGCGATCACGCCGACCAGCGCGAGCAGCCCGACGGCGATCCAGATGAGGTACCCGCGCTGCGGGGGCGTGGCGCGGGCCACGGTCAGGTTGTGGCGACTCATACTCGAGTGGCCACGCCTGGCTGACACTATTTTCCTCCTGGAGGGACGGCGTGGAAGCCGACCATTACCTGGAAGTTTCCTATGAAGACCCCAGCCGACTGCGCCTGGAATCCCTGCCAGTCCCCCGCTCACGAAGACGTTACCGCCCTCCATTACAGATTCGCAGCGAAACCGTCCATAAGTCGTCACAATGCAGCGTTTGCCAAGGTCAGACGAGGGATTGACCAACGCTGGGAACGGGCCCGGGCGGGCAACGCCAGGCCGCCTCCACACAGGAGAGCTAGGTTCGGGGCATCGGTGATACCCGGGCGCGAGCGTTTCGCCGTTATTGGCACCAGGTAGTTACTTCGATCGTTTGGATTGCCGGGGGAGGAGGGCACAACTGTCCATGTCCCTGGCCGCAGATAACCAGGGCAGATTCGGGGCGGATGCAATGAGCATGTGGGGACCGGCGGGCGAGAGCGGACGCGGGGGCGATCCGACGATTCCGTTGCCGATGCGCGACCTGCCCCGCGGCCACGCGCCCGCCGGGCACGCGCGCGTTGTCGCCACCGGCACCGCCACCGGGCGCCGGTACGACCCCCGCGCCTACCAGCGGCCCGCACCCGGCCCCAGGCGCCACTGGGCGCTGCGGCTGCTGCGGCGGCTGGCGGCGGCGGCCCTGGCCCTGGCCCTGCTGGCCGCCCTCGCGTTCGGCGGGCTGATGGCCCTCACCCCGTCCGCGGGCAACGCGCCGGCGCTGACGCAGGCCCAGGACCTGGCGCACCACGTCGCCTATCCGGGGCCCCCGGTCCCGGCGCGGTTCGCCGCCTCGCTGGTCGCGACCGAGGACTGGCGGTTCTACTCCGAGCCCGGCATCGACCTGTTCGCGGTCGCGCGGGTCGGGTTCGGGTTCGTCCTGGGCCACGGCATCGGCGGCGGCGCCACCCTCTACCAGCAACTGGCCAAGCTGCTGTACACCCAGGGCCGGTCGAGCCCGGTGGACGAGGCGAAGCAGGTCGCGCTGGCGGTCAAGCTCTGGATGACCTATTCGCACGGGCAGGTCCTGCAGATGTACGCCGACGTCGCCTACTTCGGCAACGGCTTCTACGGCGTGGCCGCCGCCAGTTGCGGCTATTTCGGGGTTGAGCCCGCGGACCTGTCCTGGCCGCAGGCGGCGATGCTGGCGGGCATGGTCCAGGGTCCGTCCCTGGACGACCCGTTGACCCACCCGGCCAACGCCCGCGCCCGCGAGGCGCACGTGCTCGGGAGGCTGGTCGCGACCGGGAAGCTGAGCCAGGCTCAGGCCAGCGCGGCGCTGGCCATCCCGCTGCCGGCCCTGGTCGCGCAGGCCGGGCAGGGCTGCTCCTCCTGAGCATCATCCGTAACGCGGCGCCCCGGCCGGCCTGGCCGCCCCGCGGCGAAACGGGCGGCCGGGGAACCAAGAGCGGGCGGCCGGGGAACTAAGAGCGGGCGGCCGGGGAACTAAGAGCGGTGGTCCTGTTCGGCCTCGGGCACCAGTGCGGGCTCCCTGGCCTCGCGGGCGTCGTCCGGCGGCTGCGGGTCATCCGAAAGCTCGGCCACGTCATCCAGCGCGGGGGGCCGCATGTGCCACACCCACTTGCGGTACGACCAGAACCGGAACAGCGTGCCGAACACGGTTCCGATGAGGTTGGCCACGGTGTACCAGAGCTTGCCCTGCAGCCCGGCGGCGTCCTGGACCAGCCCGATGCACGCGTACTGGATCAGCAGGCCGACGCCGTTCAGCACGAAGAACATCACGGTTTCGTGCGAGGTGCCCTTGCCCTGCCGCTGCGAGAACGTCCAGTACCGGTTGCCGATGAAGGTCACCAGCGTGGCCACGATCGTCGCGACCGTGATCGCGGAGTACTTCCCCAGGCCCACGCCGAAGTGCAGCACGTTGGCGCCGACGATCGTGATGACGAAGCCGATGCCGCCGATCACGAGGAACTTGGCCCCCTCGTGGATCAACAAGCGGAACCGCTGGTACAACGCGCTGACGAGGCTCACCTAGCCGCCTTTCTTCCCCGTACTATCTCCTCAGGACGCGCCGAGGCGACGTGAGCGAGGGTACCCCGTGCGGTCCGGGTCAAGGGTGCACAGGGGGAAATCCAGGCACAGGGCATACTGTTTTTTTCCCTATCAGGCTGCCCGCCATCCCAGCCGAATCTTCCCACCCAGCTAGCCGCGCCGTCCGCGTGGTTCTTCCCTACCCGACCGTCTACCCACAGGGCATCCGGCCAGGCATAACTCGCTCGGAAATGTCTGTCCTGCCGGGTAGTGTCGGCTGAGTGCCCGCTCCAGACGTGCTGATCCACGCCCGTGGCCTGACCAAGAACTTCGGCCGGCAGGTCGCAGTGGCCGGCATTGATTTCGACCTCCACCGGGGCGAGGCGTTCGGCTTCCTCGGCCCCAACGGGGCGGGCAAATCGTCCACGATGCGGATGATCGGCTGCGTCTCGCCGCCGAGCGGCGGTGAGCTCTCCATATTCGGCCTGGACCCGGTGGCCGACGGGCCCGCGATCCGGGCCCGGCTCGGCGTGGTCCCGCAGGAGGACACCCTGGACCTGGAGTTGACCGTCCGGGAGAACCTGCTCATCTACGGCCGCTATTTCGGGCTGCCGCGGCCGGTCATCGCCGAGCGCACTGGCCGGCTACTGGAGTTCGTCCAGTTGAACGAGCGGGCCGACGACGAGGTGGAGCCGCTGTCGGGCGGGATGAAGCGCCGGCTGACGATCGCCCGCTCGCTGATCAACGAGCCGGAGATCCTGCTGCTCGACGAGCCCACCACCGGCCTGGACCCGCAGGCCAGGCACGCGGTGTGGGACCGGCTGTACCGGCTCAAGCAGCAGGGCGTCACGCTGGTGCTGACCACGCACTACATGGACGAGGCCGAGCAACTGTGCGACCGCCTGGTGGTCATGGACGGGGGCCGGATCGCGGCCGAGGGATCACCCCGCGAGCTGATCGCGCGCTACTCCACCCCCGAGGTGCTCGAACTGCGGTTCGAGCTGGCCGAGCACGAGCAGGCCGCCGAGAAGCTGGCTGCCGCCCTCGCGGAGCTTGCTCCGCGGCGGGTGGACGGGGGGCCGTCCCCCCTGGCGCTAGCGCAGGTGCCCGCCGAACGGATTGAAGTGCTGGCGGACCGGATCCTGCTCTACGCGCCGGACGGGGAGGGTGCCCTGGCCGCCGTGCGCAGCCTCGGCCTGGAGCCGATGACCACCCTGGTGCGCCGCAGCACGCTG
Source organism: Streptosporangiaceae bacterium (assembly GCA_036267555.1). GTDB lineage: Bacteria > Actinomycetota > Actinomycetes > Streptosporangiales > Streptosporangiaceae > JASHPR01. The sequence continues at coordinate 3,855 of DATAVV010000366.1, forward strand.
GAGGACGTGTTCCTCCGGCTGACCGGCCGGCGGCTGGAGGACTGATGGCCGGGTCCTTCGCGTGGCGTGAGTTCCGGTTCTGGCTGACGAACTACCGGCGCACCTGGCGCGGCTCGATCTACTCGAGCGTGCTGAACCCCGTGCTCTACCTGGGCGCGATGGGCCTGGGGCTGGGCACGCTGGTGGACGCGCACCGCTCGGCCAGCCTGGGCGGCGTCAGCTACCTGGTGTTCCTGGCCCCCGGGCTGCTGGCCGCGCAGGCCATGCAGACCGCCATGGGCGAGTCCACGTACCCGGTGCTGGGCTCGGTGAAGTGGCGGAAGGTCTACCAGGCCGCGGCGGCCACCCCGCTGCGGCCCGCCGACATCTTCCACGGGCACCTGCTGTTCACCACCATGCGGCTGATCATGAACTGCTCGGTGTTCCTGGCCGTGATGGCCGCGTTCGGCACGGTCCGCTCGGCCTGGGTGCTCGCGGCGCTGCCGGTCGGCGTGCTGACCGGGCTGGCGTTCGCCACGCCGATCGAGGCCTACGCGATAAGCCTGGACAAGGAGCAGTCGTTCTCGCTGTGGTACCGGTTCGGGCTGATCCCGCTGTTCCTGTTCTCCGGCACGTTCTTCCCCGTCACCCAGTTGCCCGGCTGGGTGAGGCCGCTGGCCTACGTCACGCCGCTGTGGCACGGGGTGGCGCTGTGCCGGTCGCTCAGCCTCGGCACGGCCACCGCGGGGGCCGCGCTCGGCCACGTCGCCTACCTGGCCGCGCTCGCGACCGTGGGCGTCCTGGCCGGGCAGCGCACCTACCGCAGGCGGCTGTATGTCTAGCGCCCCGGCGGCCAGGACCCGGCCGCCCGCGGCCGGCCCGGCGCTGCCCGGGCTGCTGTCCGGGCTGGGCGGCCGGGGCAGCGCGCACCTCATCGAGCGGCACGCCCGGGTGTACCGGCACGCCTGGGTGATATTGCTCTCCGGGTTGTTCGAGCCGCTGTTCTACCTGCTGGCGATCGGGGTCGGCATCGGCAAGCTGGTCGGCAGCGTGACCCTGCCCGGCGGTCACGTGGTGGGGTTCGCCAGCTTCGTGGCCCCGGCCCTGCTGGCCACCTCCTCGATGAACGGCGCCGTGTTCGACTCGACGTTCAACGTGTTCTTCCGGCTCAAGTACGCCAAGTTCTACGACGCGGCCCTGGCCACGCCGATGCGCTCGGGTGACATCGCGCTGGGCGAGATCGGCTGGGCGCTGATCAGGGGCGGTCTGTACGCGGCCGCGTTCATGGTGATCATGCTGATCCTGGGCCTGGCCCACTCGGCCTGGGCCGTGGCCGCGCTGCCGGTGGCGCTGCTGATCGGCTTCGCGTTCGCCGGCGCCGGGATGGCCGCGACCACGTTCATGCGCAGCTGGCAGCACTTCGAGTTCATCCAGTTGGCCGCGCTGCCGATGTTCTTGTTCTCGAGCACGTTCTACCCGCTGAGCGTCTATCCCCGGCCGCTGCAGATCGTGGTGGAGTGCACGCCGCTGTATCAGGGCGTGGCGCTGATGCGCGGGCTGACCCTGGGCCTGGTCGGCCCCGGCCTGCTCTGGCACGTGGCCTACCTGGCGCTGATGGGCCTGGCCGGCCTCTACGTGGCCGGCCGCCGGATCAGCGGCCTCCTGCTGAGGTAGCCGGATGTTCCGGGCGCCCAGACCTGTCGCTTTCCGTCGTTTCGTGATTACACTTGGTGATTAATCAAGGGTCGCAGCGGTGGCTGATGCCCCGCTGTCCGGTGATACCGACTCGGGGGGAGACGTTCACCATGACCATGCAGGCGCAGGAGCTCATCGGGGCCCAGGTAACAGCGGGCGACGGCCAGGTGGTGGGCACGGTCGAACAGGTGTTCAACGACGACGCGGACGGCCGGCCGGTCTGGGCCAGGGTCCGGGCCGGCAAACGAGACCGGTTCGTCCCGCTCGCGGGCAGCCGGGCCACCGGGGACGGCCTCAGGGTGCCGTTCGACACGCAGCAGATCGTCAGCGGCCCGGAACTCGACGCGGACCGGCACATGTCGGCCGCGCAGGCGGAACAGCTCAACCGCCACTTCGGCCTCGGCGCACGTCAGGCGGGCCAGCCCGACGCGGCGTCCGGCTCGGGCGGGGGCCCGAACGACCCGGCCGGCGGCAAGGGCAAGGGCCCGGACGGTCCGGCTCACGGGTCGGGCGGCGGCCCGAAGACCGAGGTGCGCGGGGAGCGCGGCGGACGGGCCGAGCGGACCGACGTCGGCGTGCCCGCGCAGGCCGGGCGGCCCGACACCGAGACCCGGCAGGACTGGATTGTCCGGGCCGAGGAGCGGGTGGACGTCGGCACCGAGACGGCCGAGTCCGGGCGGGCGCGGCTGCACAAGTACGTGGACGTCGAGCCGGTCGAGCAGGCGGTTCGCGTATTCCACGAGGAGTACGAGGTGGAGCGGGTGCCGATTACCGCCGAGGACCAGATCCGGGGCGAGATCGGCGAGCGCGAGCAGGAGATCACCCTGCACGAGGAGCGCCCGGTCTTCCGCAAGGAAACCGTGGCCGTCGAACGAGTCCGCCTCTCGGTCCGCCGGGTCGAGGAAGACCGCACCTTCCGCGACGAGATCCGCAAGGAGCGCATCGAGATAGAAGCCGACCCGCGCGAAGGCTCCCGCCGCCCCGACCGCAAGTCCGCCTAGCCGCCCCACCGCCCCGGGCTGGGCGCGGTCCCGGAGCGCCCAGCCCGAGAAGGGGCTCTCCTTGGTGATCTTGGCTATGAATGTGAACTCA
>DATAVV010000367.1:0-6352 GCA_036267555.1 Streptosporangiaceae bacterium
AGGTTGGTGGTCCCGGTTTCCTTGTGCAGCTGCAGTTGCAGGAGCTGCCGCCGGTAGTCCCATTCGTAGATCGCCTTGGACTCGTCCAGGCCCTCGTAGCACTGCAGCCGGATCAGCCGCATGCCGCTCATCAGCGCGACGCTCTTGGCCAGCTCGGTCTTGCCGGTGCCCGCCGGCCCCTCGACCAGGACCGGCTTGGCGAGCTGTTCGCCCAGGTAGACCACGCTCGCGATGCGCTCGTTCGGCAGGTAGCCGACGCTGCGCAGTCCCTGCACGACCCGGTCGGGCGAGCCAAGTCCGCTGTGGCTCGCTGCGCTCGGGCCTGCCTCGGGTTGCCGTTGATTCATGCGGTCCGATGCCCTTCTCACGTGTCGAGCGAGCACCAGCGGCCGCGGGCTAAGGCCGGGGGGCTGGCGCCAGTGTCTGACTGCCAGTCTCGCAACCGGGTGGCCGGGGCGCTACACCCACCTGGGCAAGCCACCTCGTCACGTATTGATATCATTATTAAGAACTAACTATATGTACTCTATGCAGAGGGTCAACCGCCTGCGGAGGGGGTGGCGTGGATTTCGACTGGTCACAGGACCAGGACGAGCTGAGAGCGCACCTGCGCTCGATCGTCGAGGACGTCGTCCCGCCGGGCTGGTCCGCCCGCGACCGCGACGTGGCCACGCCGGACCGGCTCGAACTGACGATGCGGCTGTGCCAGCGGCTGGCCGCCGAGGACCTGTGGATCCCGCACTGGCCCGCGGCCTACGGCGGGCGGGACGCGTCGCCCTGGGAGCAGATCATCATCGGCGAGGAACTGTGGGGCGCGGGCGAACCCCGCGGGCCGCAGTACATGAACACGAACTGGATCGCCCCGGCCATCGTCGCCGCCGGGACCGAAGAGCAGAAGCAGCGCCTGCTGCCGCCGATCGCCGCGGGCGAGGTGCTGTGGTGCCAGGGGTTCTCCGAGCCGGAAGCCGGATCCGACCTGGCCTCGATGCGGATGACCGCGGTCCGCGACGGCGACGTCTACGTGTTGAACGGGCAGAAGGTCTGGACCTCCTACGCGCACGTGGCGCAGTACTGCTTCCTGCTCGCCCGGACCAACCCTGAGGTGCCCAAGCGCCGCGGGATCTCGATCCTGCTGGTGCCGATGGACCTGCCCGGCATCGAGGTGCGGGAGATCCCCAGCGTGCTCGGCGCGCACGCGATCCACGAGGTGTTCTTCGACGACGTCCACGTGCCCGCCGGGTGCCGGCTGGGCGAAGAGAACGAGGGCTGGCCGCTGATCCGCAAGGTGCTCGCCAACGAGCGGATCGGCGCGGCGCGCTTCGAGCGCGCCTCCCGCGTGCTGGCCAGCGGGATCGCGGCGACGGACGCGGGCGGCCCGCAGGACCGGGCCGCGGCCGGCCAGGCCCTCGCCGCCTGCGAGGCGGCCCGGATGCTCGCTTACGCGGCGGTGCAGGACCGGATCGACGGCCGGGACGACACCGGCAGCGCCAGCACGTCGCGGGTGGCCAGCGTCGCGGCCGAGCGGGCCGCGGCGCAGGTGCTCGCCGCCGAGCACGGCCAGGAGTCCGAGGCCGCGGGCAACCCGGCCGACGACCAGTTCACGGTGTCGATGCCGGTGAGCATCACCGCCGGGACCCTGGAGGTCCAGCTCGACCTGGTGGCGCGCCTGGCCCTGCGGCTGCCGAGAGGATAGCGATGGACCTGCGGCTCGACAGCGAGCAGGACAGCATCGTCGATGCGGTCGCCGCCCTGCTGCGGCGCGGCGGCCGTCCGCCGGAGCGGGCCCGGCAGGTATCCGGGCGGCTCGACGCCGAGGCCCTCCGGCGCCTGGACGACACGGGATTCCTGGACGTGGCCGGCGACGGCTCGCCACGCGGGCACCTCACGGCCCTGCTGATCACCGAACAGGCCGCCAGGGACCTGGTGTCCGCGCCGGTCGGGGCGAGGGCCCTGGTCGCGGCGTACACCGGGGTGCCCGATCCGCCGCGCGCGATCGGCCTGGCCTTCGGCCAGCGCTCGATCGTCCGCTGGGGTACCGATGTGGACGCCGTCCTGATGCTGGACGGGGCCGCGGTCCGGCTGCTGCCGGCCGGCGAGGTGACCGCGGAGCGGGTGCCGAGCCGCATGACCTACCCGCTGGCCCGGGTCAGCGCCCGGCCCGGCCGGGGCACGCTGCTCGGCGACGGCGCGGCCGCGCGGATGACCCGGGCCTGGCGGGCCGGGCTGGCCGCCGAGATCGCGGCGGCGATGACCGGGGCGGTCGACGTGGCCCGCGCCCACGTGACCGCGCGCACCCAGTTCGGCCGGCCGATCGGGTCGCTGCAGGCGGTGCAGCACCGGCTGGCCGAGGCGCACGTCCAGGCCCAGGGCTCGATGTGGCTGGCCCGCCGGGCCGCCTGGGACCTGGGTAGCGACCGGCAGGCCGCGCTCGCCGCGGCGTACGCGGCCTCGGCGGCCGGCCCGGTGTTCGACGCGGTCCACCAGGTGGTGGGGGCGATCGGCTTCACCACCGAGTTCGACCTGCACCTGTGGAGCCTGAGGCTGCCGGTGCTGGCCGCCGAGCTGGGCGGGCCGCGGGCGCACGCCGCGGCCGCAGCCGCGGCTCAGTGGCCGGCCCGGGCCCAGGGACCGGCACGCGGCTGAGGGAGGAAGCGTGAGCAGCGACGAGATGCGGCGGCAGTGGCGGGCGGACTGGCGCGCGTCGGGCGTGTACTCGGGCCTGGCGCTCTTCGACCACGTGACCCGCGGGATCGAGGAGCACGGCGACGACCTGCAGGTCTTCGTGGACGAGCACGGCCGCCGGAGGCACACGATCGGCGACCTGTACTCCCGCGCGCTTTCGGTGGCTACGGCGATCGGCGACGCCGGGCTCGGCCCCGGCGACGCCGTGGCCGTGCACATGGCGCACACGCCGGACGCCATCGTCGCCTACCTGGCCGTATCCGCAGCCGGCGCCACCCTGGTGCCGATCCCGAGCATCTACTCCGACCGCGAGACCCGGTTCATCCTGGCCGACTCCCGCGCCCGCATGCTGATCACCGCGGCGAGCTGGCGCGGCTACGAGTATCTGCCGGCCATCCCGGGCTACCAGGCGGACGGCCTGCTCGAGCACGTGGTGGTCGCGGGCGGTGACCCGCAGGACTACACCTCGTTCAGCGACCTGCTGGCCGCGCCGGCCCGGGCGCGGCCGGACCTGTCCCCGCTGGCGGGCGAGCGGACGGCCGCGATCATCTACACCTCGGGCAGCACCGCGAACCCCAAGGGCGTGATGCACTCCGACGACACGCTGTTCTTCGAGGCCGCGCAGAGCTACCCGCCCACCCGGATGGCGGGCTCGACCTGGCTCAACGCGACGCCCGCCGGGCACATGGGCGGGTACCTGGCCGCGCTCAAGTCGATGTTGTTCGGCCGACCGTGCGTGTGGATGGAGCGCTGGAACCCCGATCTCGCCCTGGACCTCATCCGCGAATACCGGGTCTCGCACGCGACGCTGGTCCCGTTCCACCTGATGACCGTGCTGGAAGCCATGAACCGGGCCGACCTGGACCGCCTGGACCTGCGCGATGTGCTGTGCGGCTCCACGACCGTGCCGACCGAGCTGATCGAGGAGGCCGTGGCCAAGGGCATCGGGGCCTACCGCTGCTACGGCTCGACCGAGCACCCGACGATCAGCAAGTCCGGCCCGGACGCGGCGCTGGCCGACCGCAGCCTGACCGACGGACTGGTCCTGCCCGGGCTGACCGTGCGTATCGTGGACGAGGCCGGGGCGCCGCTGCCCGATGACGGCGAGGGCGAGATCCTCACCCGCGGCCCGGACCAGATGCTCGGCTACACCAGCGACGCCGAGAACGCCGCCGCGTTCACCGGCGACGGGTTCTTCCGCACCGGAGACATCGGCCGGCTCGACGCAGGCGTGCTCACGATCACCGGCCGGAAGAAGGAAGTGATCATCCGGGGCGGGGAGAACATCTCGGTCCGGGAGGTCGAGGAGCTGCTGCGCCGCCACCCGGCTGTGCGGGAGGCGGCGGTCGTGCCCCGGTCGCACGACCGCTACGGCGAGCAGGTGTGGGCGTTCGTCCGGACCCGGGGCAACCAGCAGCTCACCGTGGCCGACGTGCGGAAGCTTTTCCGTGATCTTGGCGTTGCCCGGCAGAAGACACCGGAAGGCGTCGTGGTCGTGGACGAGTTCCCCCGCACGCCCGCCGGCAAGATCAGCAAACGCGATCTGCGGGAGAGCCTGGCCACGTGACACGCACCAGCGAGGGCGACCGGCCCGCTGACTGTACCGCCCCGGGCACCTACGAGGTCGCCGCCTCGGTCTACCGGATCCCGCTGCCGCTGCCCAGCGACGGGCTGCGCGCGGTCAACGTCTACGCCATCGACCACGGCGACAGCCTGACCCTGATCGACGCGGGCTGGGCGGTGGCGCAGACCACGCCGGCCCTGGAAAGCGGCCTGGCCGCGCTGGGCCGCTCCTTCACCGACATCAGCCGGATCCTGGTCACGCACGTGCACCGGGACCACTACTCCCACGCGGTGCTGCTGCGTGAACGCTGGGGCACGCACATCGCGCTCGGCGCGGGCGAGGCCGACACGCTCCGCGCCGTCCGGCGGATGGGCGAGGGCGAGCAGGAGAACACGAGCCTGCCGCGGCTGCGCGCGGCCGGCGCCGCGGACCTGGCCGCCGCGATCGCGGCCGGGCCCCGGCCACCGCACACGCTGGAGTTCTGGCAGCCGCCCGACGAGTGGCTGACCGGGGGCCAGCAGATCGCGCTGCCCGGCCGGATGCTGGAGAGCATCTCGACGCCCGGGCATACCCGCGGCCACCTGGTGTACCGCGACGCCGCGGCGCGGGCGCTGTTCGCCGGGGACCACATTCTGCCGCGGATAACGCCGTCGATCGGGTTCGAGGCCGCGCCCTCGCCGTCCCCGCTGGCGGCCTACCTGCGGTCGCTGGCCCTGGTCCGGGACCTGCCCGACGCCACGCTGCTGCCCGCGCACGGGCCGGTCGCCGACAGCGTCCACGCGCGGGTCGACGAACTGCTCGCCCACCACGAGCAGCGGCTGGCCGCGTCGGCGGCCGCGGTGGCCGACGGGGCCCACACCGGCTGGGAGGTGGCCCGCCAGCTGCGGTGGACCAGGCGCGAGCGCAAGCTCGACGAACTCGACCCGTTCAACCAGATGCTCGCCGTGCTGGAGACCGTCGCGCACCTGACCGTGCTGGTGGCTCAGGGCGCGCTGACGCAGACCCGGATCGACGGCGTGGACCACTACCAGACGTGAGGATGACATGACCGCGGCGCAGCAGCAGACCGGGCCCACCGAAGAGGAACTGCTCGGCTACTTCAGCTCGCTGAGCAACTGGGGGCGGTGGGGCCCTGACGACAGCAAGGGCACGGTCAACCACATCACTGACGCGGGCCGGGCCCGGGCGGCCGGGCTGGTCCGCAGCGGCGTCACGGTCTCGTGCGCCTGGCCGATTGACCCCGGGCCTGGGGCGGCCGACGAGCCGGGCGCGATCCCGCCGCAGCGGTTCATGCTGCGCACCGGGCAGGGGCTGGCCGACGCGGCCCGGGTGCCGCGAGACGGCATCGCCGCCGGCGACCGGCAGAACGGCGCGGCAGAGTACCTCGGGTACGCGCCGCACGGCTACCGCATCACCCACCTGGACGGCCTGTCCCACATCTTCTGGGACCGGATGATGTACAACGGCCGGCTCACCGTCCGCCCGGGCGACGCGCTGCTGCTGCGCACCGGCTACGGGCGCAAGAAACGCGAGCGGGGCGACGACGTGCCGGGCCACGGCCACGCGGGCTGGCACGCCTCGTGCCTGCCGTCGGTGCACGAGTGGGGCGCATCGCTGCTCGGCGCCGACACCGCCCAGGACGTGGTGCCGTCCGGTTACGACGCGGTGCGCGTCCCGGTGCACGCGGTCGGGATCACCGCCATGGGCCTGCCCCTGCTCGACAACGCCGACCTGGAAGAACTGGCCCGCCAGTGCGAGCACCACCAGCGCTGGGAGTTCTTCTTCACGCTCGCACCGCTGGCGTTCACCGGCGCGACCGGCAGCGCCGTCAACCCGCTGGCGGTCTTCTGAGAAGGGCAGATGATCAGATGAAGATCGCCGTCAGCATCGGCGGGGCCGCCTCGGGGGGCGAGCGCGACTGGCCCGAGGTCGTCCGCTACGCGGTGGAGAGCGAGCGCCTGGGCGCGGACTTCTGCTGGTCCGCCGAGGCGTGGGGGCAGGACTGCGTCGCGCCCCTGGCCTACCTGGCCGCGCGTACCGAGCGCATGCGGCTGGGCACCGGCATCATGCAGATCAGCGCCCGGGTGCCATCGATGGCCGCGATGA
>DATAVV010000368.1:0-22803 GCA_036267555.1 Streptosporangiaceae bacterium
GTTTTATACTAGCTGCATTCCAGTCCTTGGGCAGAAACCGCTGCGGGAACAGCGGTTTCTGCCCAAGGGCGCGGCCGTCCCTGTCCGTTGCCCCGTCTCGCCCCGTCCGGCCGCGCCGTACAACATGTGCATGTGCATGTACATGTCACAGCGCATGTACATGCGGGTGAGGTTTCCTAGGTCTCAGGCTGCTTGACAAATCTATCGCCTTGCTTAGTATAGTAAGCAGACGCCATGAGGAGGCCCGATGACCGAGATCCGCAACGTCGGCCAGGAAGTGCAGGCTGAGATCTTGAAGACCGTCCGCAGGAGCCAGGAAATCGTCGTCGAGACGATCAAGACCTGGACCGACACCGTACGGACGATCACGACCCCGCTGCCCAAGTTCAACGTGCCGCTGCGCGACCTGGGCATGCCACTGCGCGACAAGCTGCCCAAGCCGGAAGAGCTTGTCGGCAACGCCTACGACTTCGCTGAGAAGCTGCTGGCGGGCCAGCGGAAGCTCGCTGAGGACGCGCTGCGCGCGACCGCGCAACTGCGGCCCGGCAACGGCGACGCCCCGGCGGGCAAGAACGGCCCCGCGGCCAAGTAACCCCGCCCAGGGAAGGCCCGGGCACATAGCCGCCCACGGCACCAGGCAAAGGCCCGGCACGCAGCCGCCCACGGCACCAGGCAAAGGCCCGGCACGCAGCTGGGCCTTTGCGCCCTCCGCCCCGGCGAAGGGCGGCGCTGCGGCCCGGCGCTGCGGCCGGGCCCTCGGGATCAGGCCAGGCCCGGGACCGGGTCTGCGGCAGATCACGAAATGCCGGGGTGAACCAGACGCTGGTTCGCCCCGGGATTTGCTTACTATAGTGAGCATCATCTCAAGATCCGACATACCGAGGCAGGCAGTGACCGAGAGCTGGAACGAGCAGATGGAGGCGCTCGGCGCGTTCATCCGCCGTCAGCGCAAGCACGCCAACCTGTCGCTGCGCCAGTTGGCCGAGATGACCACGCTGTCCAACCCTTACCTGAGCCAGATCGAGCGCGGCCTGCACCAGCCGTCGGTCCGCGTGCTCAAGCTGCTCTCGGGCGCGCTGAACGTGTCCGCCGAAACCCTGCTGGCCCAGGCGGGCCTGCTGGACGCGGCGGCCGGCGGCGGTGGCCAGGCCGCGGCCGCGGCCGCGGCACCGGTGGTCTCGGTGGAGTCCGCCATCGGGGCGGACGAACGCCTGAGCGAGGAACAGCGGGCGGCGCTGGTCGCCGTGTACAACAGCATGCTCAGGTCCTAGTTGTACTGACCGATCAGGCCCCATATTGGGCGTGTAGCGTGGTTTGCATGAGCATGGCGGTAACAGGGGGCCGGGTTGTTCCGGTCACTGGTCAGCCCATCGACGGCGGAACGATCCTGCTCGACGCGGGAAAGATCGTCGCCATTGGCGGACCGGACCTCGAGATCCCGGACGGGGCCGAGGTGGTCGACGCCTCGGGTAAGTGGGTGCTGCCCGGCTTCATCGACGCGCACGCGCACGTCGGCCTGGCCGAGGAGGACGAGGGTTGGGCCGGCTCGGACGTGAACGAGATGACCAGGCCGGTCACCGCTGATGTCCGGGCCCTCGACGCGATCAACCCCGCGGACCAGGGGTTCCGCGACGCCATCGGCGGCGGCGTGCTCGCGGTCAACATCAACCCCGGGTCCGGCAACCCCATCGGCGGCCAGACCGTGGCGATCAAGTGCTGGGGCCGCGTGGTCGACCAGATGGTGCTGCGCGAGCCGGCCGGGATTAAGTCGGCGCTCGGCGAGAACCCCAAGCGGGTGTACGGCGAGCGCAAGGAAACGCCCTCGACCAGGCTGGGCACGGCCGCGGTCATCCGGGAGGCGTTCGTGCAGGCCAGCAACTACCTGGCCCGGCTGGCGGCGGCCGAGGACCAGCCGTCGTCGGAGCGCAAGCCCGTGGACCGGGATCTGGGCCTGGAGGCGCTTGGCCGGGTGCTGCGGCGCGAGATCCCGTGGCGCCAGCACTGCCACCGCGCGGACGACATCGCGACCGCGATGCGGCTGCGCCGCGAGTTCGGCTACCAGCTTGTCATCGACCACGGCACCGAGGCCCACCTGCTGGCCGACCTGATCGCCGAGCAGGGCATCCCGGTCATCATCGGCCCGCTGTTCACCAGCCGGTCCAAGGTCGAGTTGCGCAACCGCTCCCTGGCCAACCCGGGACGGCTGGCCGCGGCCGGGGTCATGATCGCGATCACCACCGACCACCCGGTCGTGCCCATCAACTTCCTGATCCACCAGGCCAGCCTGTCGGTCAAAGAGGGGCTGGACCCGCAGACCGCGCTGGAGGCGGTAACGATCAACCCGGCGCGGATTCTCGGCGTCGACGACCGGATCGGCTCGCTCGAGCCGGGCAAGGACGCCGACCTGGTCATCTGGTCGGGAGATCCGCTGGAGGTGACCAGCCGCGCCGAGCGCGCCTACACCGGTGGCCGCGAGATCTACCGGTACGACTACGAAACCGGCGAAGGCGTCGTCCTGGCCCCCTGACCGCCCAGGTCGATCGCGCCCCAGCCAGCACCCTGACCCCGCCAAGACCGCGTCAGGCCAGCGGCCCGAACCGGATGTCGTGCGCCACGCCGGGGGCGGCGAAATCCAGCAGGCGCTCGCCCTCCTCGGTGACCGCGTCGCGCGTGCCGGCGGTCACGGGCCCGAACAAGTCGACGGCCAGGACCGCGGCCGGGCGTGACCGCGTGAGCTTCCACGAGCCCGTGACGAAGCCGTCGACGAGCACGGAGCCGGGAAAGACGCCATTGGGCCGGGCGAAAAGCTGCTTGCGGCGGCCCTCGCTGAGCACGCGGGCGCGGTCGGCGTGGGACAGGATCAGGTTGTCGAACTCGGCGACCAGGCGGACCGGGGCCGGGGTATCCGGGTCGGGCCGCGGCGCGCCGGGAAGGTCGAAAAGCTCGGCCCCCTGCTCGTCGCGGAACACGCGCAGGCCGGGCCGGAGTTCCTCGACGACCTCCCGCAGCCGGGTCAGCCCGGACCAGGCCTGGATATCGCGGACCGTGGCCGGGCCGAACGCGGTCAGGTACCGGGTGACGAGCGGAGCGAGCGACGGGCGGGGCGACAGCGGCCGGCCGAGCCAGGCCTCGGCCGAGGTGTGCGCGGCCGGCCCGGACTTGCCCCACACCGCCCGGGGCGGCACCTGGACCAGCGGCACCAGCGCCCGGACGGCCTGCGCGAGCGCCTCGGGGTCGTGGTCCGGCCACCGCTGGGCCAGTTCCGCGCCCAGTTCGCTGAACGTCCGCGGCTTCTCCTCGACCAGGATCCGGCCCGCGGCGGCCACGGCGTCGTGATCCACCCCGGTGAGCCGCCGGCCGAACGTGGCGTTCAGCGCCCGGTCCAGGACGGGCTGCAGGACCGGGCGCAGCGTCAAGCCGTCCCGCGCTGACACCAGGTGGATGGTGCCCCGCATCAGGGCCATGCGCACGACCCGCCGGCTGGCGATCAGGTCGGCCAGGTCGTCAGGGCGGAACCCGGCGAGCCGCGACCACAGCCCGTAATACGGCGGGAACGGCGCCTGGGCCTGCAACCCGGCCAGGTGCTCGATCATCTCGATCACCCGCTCCGCCCGCCCCGCCGACTCCGCCCGCTCCCCAAACTCCGCCCGCTCCGCCCGCGTGACCCCACCCGCCCCGGCGGCGGCCAGCGGCAAGGGGCGCAGCAGCGACTGCCGGTCGAGCAGGGCGCGGTTCAGCGCCCGCAGGCTCAGCACATCGGCTGACGACGTTGGCATCTCGTACCGGTCCGGAACGTCAGCCCAGGTCGGCGACGTCGGTATTAGCGCCACACAAGATCACCGCGATGCGCTCGCCCGCCCGGGGCCGGTAGGCGCCGGCCAGCAGCGCGGCGAACGCGGCGGCCCCGCCGTGCTCGACGACGAGCCGGTAGTCCTCCCACAGCAGCCTGCGCGCGGCGATGATGTCACGGTCCTCGACCAGGACCGACTCCACCCCAGCCGCCGCGGCCACCGCGTACGGGATGTCACCCAGCCGGGTCGCGCCCAGGGCGTCGGCCGCGATCCCCGACACCTCGACGTCCACCGGCCCGCCCGCGGCCAGGGCCGCGCTGAGCGTGGGAATCGCCACCGGCTCGACCCCGACCACGTGCGCGCGGGTCCCGGCCGCGGTGGCGACCCCGGCCATGAGCCCGCCGCCGCCCACGGCGACCAGGATCGTGTCGATCTCGCCGCCGGCCTGCTCCAGCAGTTCAAGGCCGAGCGTGCCCTGGCCGGCGCAGATCTCCGGCTGGTCGTAGGGGTGGCACAACAGCGCCCCGGTGTCGGCAGCGCGCTTGGCCGCCGCCGTGTACGCCTCGGCGTACCTCGTGCCGACCTGCACCACGTCGGCGCCGAGCGCGCGCAGCTTGGTGACCTTGACCGCGGGAGCGGTCTGCGGCACGTACACCTGCGCGGGCAGTTTGCTGTGCTGATCCCGGGGGGACGACCCCCCCGCGAGCCCCCCGCTGTGCGCGGCCGCGTAGGCAACGGCCAGGCCGTGGTTGCCGCCGGAGGCGGCGATCACGCCGGCCTCGGGGATCGCGCCCTCGGCGGTGGCGGCCAGGATGCGGTTGAACGCGCCGCGCACCTTGAACGAGCCCGTGTGCTGTACCTGCTCCAGCTTGAACATCACCCGCGCCGCGGGCGCGAACGTGCCGGGATCGAGGTCGGCCAGCGGGGTGACGCGCACGTGGGGCCGGATCCGGTCGGCGGCGGCCTGGACGTCTGATGAGGTCAGCATGCGACCAGCCTGGCCGGCACCGCGGCCCGGCGGCCAGCCGGGGCCCGCCAGCCGGGGCCACGCGCGACGCCCCCGGTGGCTAGCCTGACCTGGTGAGCGACCTGGCCCGGGGCGCTTGGCCGCCGGGTACGACCAGGGTGGCACGGCGCCGCGTTAAGGATCTCTATCGGTGCCGTGCCGGACGTTGACCGGGCCTAGCTGCGCCTTAAGATGCTGGCGTGGCGGCTGGGGTGGCTGAGATTTCTGGGTGCACGGAGGCTGAGGCCGAGGCCCGGGGTGCGCTGCTCGACGTCCAGTCCTACGCGGTGCTCCTGGATCTCGCCACCGACTCCCGCGCGGTCCGCTCCCGGGTCACGATCAGGTTCCGGTGCCGCCAGCCGGGCGCCGCGACGTTCGCCGAGGTGCGCGCGCCGGCCGTGAACCGCGTGACCTGCAACGGCGAGAGCCTCGACCCGGCCGAGGTGGTCGCCGGCGGGCGGCTGCACCTGCGCGGGCTGGCCGAGCGCAACGTGCTCACGGTCGACGCGACGTTCCCCTACGCGCGCGACGGGCGGGGGCTGTCGCGGTTCACCGACCCGGCCGACGGCGCCGGGTACGTGCTGGGCGTCTGCTACCCGACCAGCGCCCCGAGCGTGTTCTGCTGCTTCGACCAGCCCGGCCTGCGCGCCGAGGTGTCGCTCGCGGTGGCGGCCCCCGCGGGCTGGGACTGCGTGGCCAACGGCGCGGTCACCGACCGGCCCGCGGACGGCGCGGACGGCACGTGGCGGTTCGCCCCCGTGCCGCGGATGAAGGCGCACGAGCTGGCGCTGTGCGCCGGGGAGTACGTGACCGCCTCGCGTGAGGAGTACCGCGGCGCGGGCGGGACGGTCCAGATCGGCGTGCGCTGCCGCCGCACGCTGGCCGGGTCGACGGGACTGGAGCGGGCCGGCGGGGTGGTGCGCGAGGCGCTCGCGTGCTACGAGCAACTGCTCGGCGTCGCGTGCCCGTCCCCCAAGTACGACGTGGTGTTCGTGCCCGACCTCGGCCCGCTCGCCGTGTCGCTGCCCGGGCTGATGATGGTCAACGAGACGCTGCTGCAGCGGATGGCCGACCCCGAGGATGACCTGGTCCCGCTGGTGCTCGCGCACGAGGCGGCCCACCTGTGGTTCGGCTGCCTGGTGGAGGGCCGCTGGTGGGACGACCTGTGGCTGTCCGAGGCGCTGGCCACCTACCTGAGCTACACCGCCGCCGAGCAGGTGCTCGGGCTCGGCTCGCCGTGGCGCGCGTTCTGCATGCGCGAGCAGGCCGCCGCCTACCGCGCCGACGTCCTGCCGAGCACCCAGCCGGTGTCCTCACGCGTGGACAACGCGGCCGACGCGCTGGCCCGGCCCTCCGCCATCACCTACGCCAAGGGCGCCGGCGTGCTGCGCCAGCTAGCCGCGCTGATCGGCGACGACGCGCTGCGCGCCGGCCTGCGCGGCTACCTGACCAGCTACGGCGGCACCGCGACGACGCTGGCCGACCTGGTCGGCTGCTGGTCCGCCGCCAGCGGCCGCGACCTGGACGAATGGGCCGAGCAGTGGCTGCGCGCGCCCGGCACCAGCATGCTGCGGCCCGAACTGATGCTGGCCGAGGACGGCACCGTCCAGTCGCTGTTCATCGCCCAGGAACCCCCGGCGGCGGCACCGCCCGCCGCCACCTCGTCCGTGGGCCAGCCTTTAATCGGCCATAACGCGGCTCCGGGGCCCGTGCTGCGCACCCACCGGATCGCGATCGGGGTGTACCAGCGCGAGGGTGACCGCCTGCGCCGCACCGACGTGGTCGACGCGGAGGTCACCGGCGCCCGCACCCTGGTGCCGGAACTGGCCGCGGTGCCCGCGCCGGACGCGCTGGTCATCAACGACGGTGACCTCACGTTCGCCCGGATCCGGTTCGACCAGCGGACCCTGCGCGCGCTCGTGGCCTGCGCCATGGACCTGAGCGACCCGCTCACCGAGGCGGTGTGCTGGAACGCGGCCTGGGACATGACCACATCGGCCGAGATGGACGTGGCCGAGTTCACCGACCTCGTGGCCCGCCGCATCGGCGGCGGCCGCCCGCCCGCTGGCATCGCGGAACTCGTCGCGCACGCGATCACGGCGGCGGACTACTACGCCGTGCCCGCGCTCCGGGCCGGGCTGCGGGAGCGCGTGGCGGGGGCGGCCCTGGACGGCGCCAGCAGGGCGCGGCCCGGAAGCCGGACCCAGCGCGTGCTCGCCTCGGGCTTCGCGGCCACCGCGCACGGCGAAAGCCAGGTCGCCCTGCTGCGGGAGTGGCTGAACGAGGCCTCGCTGCCCGACGGCGTGGCCGCCGACCTGGAGTTGCGGGGCCAGATCCTGGCCACGCTGTCGGCCCGCGGCCTGACCACCGACGAGGATCTCGACGCGTTCGCCGCGGCCGACCCGGTCGCCGGTGAGGCGCGACGGGCGACGTGCCGCGCCCTGCGGCCCGACCCCGCGGCCAAGGAATCGGCCTGGAAGGCGGCGCTGGCCGAGGGGCAGTCGCGGCGCATGGCCCTGGCGCACGCCCGGGGGGTCTGGGTCGCGGGCCAGGACGAGTTCCTCGCGCCCTATCGCAAGCGCTACTTCACCGAGGTCCTGCCCGCCGTGGCCGGCCATGAGGTGAGCGCGGCCGGGCGGCTGGCCCGGTTGCTCTATCCCGCCACGCTGGCCGACTCGGCCACGATCGCCGCCACCGACGCGGTCCTGGCCCGGAGCGACCTGGGCGAACCGCTCCGCGCGGTCCTGCTGGAGCAGCGGGCGGTGCTGCACCAGGTGCTCGCCGCCCGCGCGGCCGCCACCTTCCGCTGACCCTCGCACTCGCCCCCGCCCCCGTGCTGCCCGCCGCCGTCCACACCGCCGGAGCCGCCGGAGTTGCCGGAACTGCGCAAGGTCTCGGACGCGCGAACCATGCGCGCGCTGTCGCACCCCGTGCGGATCGCCCTGATCGAGGAGCTGACGATGGGGGGCGCGATGACCGCGACCGAACTGGGCGAGCGCATCGGCGAGACGCCGACCACCTGCTCGTTCCACCTGCGCCAACTGGCCAAATACGGGTTCGTGGAGGAAGCGGGCGGCGGCAAGGGGCGAGCCCGGCCGTGGCGGATGAGCTCGCTCGGCATGTCGATCGCCGCGCCGCAGGACGACCCCGAGGCCCAGATCGCGGCCACCGCCCTGATACGCCTGTTCCGCGAGCGGCAGTTCGACCGGTACCGCACGTGGGTGCAGAACACGTCGGCCTACCCGAGGTCCTGGCGGGACGCCGCGGGCGACAGCGAGTTCCTGTTCTACCTGACCGCCGAGGAACTCACGCAGCTCAACGCCGAGCTGCTGACCCTGTTGCGGCCCCGGTTCCGGGACCGGATGGAAGACCCGGCCAAGCGGCCGCGCGGGTCGCTCCCGGTGGAGATGCTGCTGTTGTCCTACCCGGTCGCGGCCCCGGGCCGCGGCGGCGCCCCGGCGACGGAGACGGCCGAGGGGGCAGCAGACGGGAGCGCAGAGTAGTGGCCGCGCTGACCATGCCCCGCGGCCTCGCGCCGCGCGGGATCTGGGGGGGCAGCGCTCTCCCACGCCGACCGCAGCCGGGTTATCCCGGACCGGCGCAGCGTGCCATTGCCGCCCGGAGCGGGGGCCAGCGGAGGTACGCTGCTGTTAGACGGCTTCTGGCAGGCCACCTGGAAGCTCAGCCGTCAGGGCAAGCGCACGGCCTTGCGAGTTGAGACATTCACGCGGCTATCCGCGCAGGACAAGGAAATGATCACTGCCGAAGGGGCCGGACTGTCGGCGTTCATCGCGCCTGACGTCGTTGATAACGATATCCATATCGCGCCCCCAACCTAAGTAAGCGACCCTCAAAAACCCCCTAGGGGGGCCATAATGGTTGATCGTGAAGCCAGCACGCGCCGCGGCTAGGCGCTCTTTCCCCGGAAGTCCCTTCAACAACATCCAAACTCCGGTCAGGCATGTCGAGACGTACGCCCTGCACGATCAGGTGACGCACGACAGGTACGGGCTCGGTGTGGTCGTGGGTGTCGAAGAAGAAGTCGCCGTGCTCGTCGACTTCGGTTCCCAGCGGGAACGGATCACCACGCCCTACTCAAAGCTGACCAAACTGTAGTTCGTCGCGGTCACCCGGATGGCGCTGCAGCGCTGCATGCCGTCCGGGACTGCGGCATACCGCGTCACCACCTACTGAGGCGTCCGGCCGCCTGGCCCGGCCCGGACGACCAGGTCGTCACCGTGCTCCCGAAGCTGCGCGACCGAGGTAACCCCGAGTAGCTGCATCGTGCGGCGCAACTGCCCGGTCAGCAGGTCGATCACGTGCTCGACGCCGGGCTGGCCGGCGGCGGCCAGGCCGTACAGGTACCCGCGACCGATCATGCACAGGTCGGCGCCGCGTGCGATCGCCACGGCGACGTCGGCCCCGTGCCGGATGCCGGAGTCGACGACGATGGTTACGTCGCTGCCGACCGCCTCGCGCACCGGCCGCACCAGGTCGATCGCGGGGACGCACCGGTCGAGTTGCCGTCCGCCGTGGTTGGACAGGTGGATGCCGTCGACGCCCGCCGCGGCCGCCCGGGCCGCGTCGTCCGGGCCGAGCGGGCCCTTGAGCAGCAGCCGGCCCGGCCACAGCGCCCGGATGGTGTCGATGTCGTCCCAGTTCAGGCTGGGGTCAAACAGCGACGTGACCCCGGCGATCGTGCTGCCGCCGCCCGCGGCGGGCGGAGCCAGGTTGGCGAAGCGCAGAGCCGGGCCGCGCAGCATCGACGTCCAGTAGCCGGGACGTAGCCCGATCTCGAGCAGGGCCCGGGCCGTGAGCGTGGGCGGCATCGTGAACCCGGTGCGCAGGTCCCGGGTGCGGTTCCCGCCGACCGGAGTGTCGACCGCTATCTCCAGCGCCCGGAATCCCGCGTCCGCGGCCCGGCCGATCAACTCGCGGGCCAGGTCCCGGTCGCGCAGCACGTAGAGCTGGAACCACAGGTTCCGGTGCCCGGTCGCGGCCAGATCCTCGATCGTGGTCGTCCCGACCGTGGACAGGCAGTAGGGCAGCCCGCGGGACGCCGCGGCGCGGGCGACCGCGATCTCCCCCTCCTGGTGCACGATCCGGGTGAACCCGGTGGGCGCGAGCCCGATCGGCGCGGCCAGGGGCGTGCCGAACAGCGACACGCCCAGGTCCGGTTCGGCCACGTCGTGCAGCACCCGCGGGCGGAACCGCCAGCGGCGCAGCGCCGCCCGGTTCGCGCGCAGGGTGATTTCCTCGTCGGCCGCGCCGTCGATGTAACCGAAGACCGGCCGGGGCAGCCGGCGCCGGGCCGCCCGCCGCACGTCGGCCACGTCATGGCAGCGGGCGAGGATCCGCTGGTCGTGATCGGGCTGGAAACTCCGAAGCTGCACCAGCTCGCGGATTTCCTGTGGTTTCATCCCGCCCGCCTTCCGCGCCCGGATCCCCGGCCAGGGTCACGCCCCGGTCCGGCGCCGCGCCGGCCCAGGGTTAGCGCCGCCTGCCGGCCGGGCCCGGCCTTCCGGCCCGTGCCGCCCTAATGGGAGACGTGGTCGTGCGGCCGTCCCGGGCCCTTCTTGCCGCCGCCGGGGCCCGATCTCTTGTCGACCACGAAAGTGCCCCGGCCAGGTACGGTCTCGATGAGACCCTCATCCACTAGGATCTTGACTGCACGGCGGACAGTGCCGACCGCCAGCTCAAACCGCTCGGTGAGCTGAGTAATCGACGGCAGCTGATGAGTGATCTTGCCCGACTCGATGTCGGCGCGCAGGAATCCCGCGAGCTGCACGTACGGATGCACCGGCGAGGTCTCGTCGATCTTCACGCCGGTAACTTAACCAGCTCCGACATGCGGAAACCAGACAAGGCATTGCTTAGCATAGCTTGCCATAGCGCTAGGATCGGTGTCATGGATTCCACGAATTACCCCGCCGAGATCGCCGGGGAATTCCCGGGCTGGGAGGCCTGGCAGGGCATTGACCGCATGTGGCACGCCCGGGTCCGCGGGGCCACGCCCCCGGTCATGGTGCACGCCGATAACCCGGATGAGCTGCGAGAAAAAATCGTCGACCACCTGAGTCACACCGAGGCCGACGCCGGCTGAGGCGGGGGGCTGGGCCGAGGCATGCCCACGCGGGCCTGAAGGAGAGCCGCGACACCGCCGGCCGCGGTTAGCGGGGACGCTTCTCAGTAAGCAGGCCGGAAAAATGTCCCGGCTAATCCTCCGCCGCGGCCCGGCGTCACCGCCCGGTCAGGAACCGGCTCAGCTCGGCCTCGGTCGGAGCCGTGGCCGGGCCGTGCCTCGTCACCGAGAAGGCCGCGGCCGCGTTGGCGATCCGGGCCGCGCTGCGGACGTCCGCGCCCCGGGCCAGGGCGGCGATGAAGGTCCCGGTGTGGGTGTCGCCGGCCCCGTTGGTGTCGATCGCCGTCACCGCGAACCCCGGCACGTGCACCGGCGGGGCCGGCACGTGCACCGGCCCCGCCCCGGCGGCCGGACCGCGGTCCGGCCCCGCGGCCGCGCCGGCCAGCAGGCACCCGTCTGCCCCGGTCCGCACCAGTACGCCCCGGACACGCCGGGCCAGGGCCGTCGCGGCGGCGGCCGGGTCGCCGCGGCCGGTCAGCCGGGCGGCCTCACCCGCGTTGCAGGTCAGCCAGTCCGTCCGCCGCAGCACCCGGTCCAGCACCTCACCCGGCACCTCGCCTGCCAGCGGCCCGGGGTCGAGGAACACGAGGTTCGGGCCGCCCAGGCGGCCCAGCCAGCCGAGGATCGCACGGGCGTTACCGGGGTGTACCAGCCCGTACCCGGACAGGTAGACCGCGTCGTCCGGGGCGGCCCACACGCCGCGCAGGTCCCCGGGCGTCATCGCGGCCTCGGCCCCGCGGCTGGTGAGGAACGTCCGTTCGCCCGCCGCGTCCACGACCGTCACCACGAATCCCGTGTCCAGGCCAGGCTTCGCCGCTTGCAGGACCTCGATGCCAGAGCCGGCCAGCGCGGCCAGGGCCAGCGACGCGAACGGCCCCGTGCCGTAGGCGCCGGCGTAGCCGGCCGGCATTCCGCGCGCCACGGCGGCGGCCAGGACGTTGAAGCCCCCTCCCGCGGTCACCTGGGTGGCGCTGGCGAGTACATCGCCGCCGCGTTCTGGCCAATCGGGAACGTCAAGCACGACGTCAACGACGACGTTGCCCAGGTGCAGCAACCTCCGCAGTGCTGCCCTCGGGGGGACGACACCCCCAGACCCCCCCGTCACCGGGCCCGCAGCGCGAGCAGGGCACCGGCGACCTCGTCCAGATGCAGGTCGTTGACGTCGGTGACGAGACGGCGGGCGCGGGCGGGAAAGGCGCCGGCGCCGTGACACGCCCCGCCGATCGCGCCGGCCATCGCGGCGATCGTGTCGCAGTCCCCGCCGAGGGACGCGGCCAGCCGGCAGGCCAGCCAGGGGTCGCCCGGGATGGCCGCGAGCACCGCGAACGCGGCCGGGACCGACTCCTGCGTGGCCAGGCTGGTCCCCACCAGCGTGTAGATGGCCGACATCGCGGCCAGCGGGCCCAGCCCGGCGACCAGGTCCGCGGCCCAGCCGATCCGCGCGGCCACGTCGGCCGCGGCGACCCAGTGCCCGCGCCCGGCCGCCCGTCGCGCGGCGGCGGCCCCCAGCGCGGTCGCGTCCGCCACCGTGGCCCCGTCGACGCCCGCGCTGACCGCGGCCGCGACCGCCGCCGCGCCGGCCAGGGCGACCCCGGTGTTGTGGGTGAGGCGGCTGGCCTCGACCACCCGCTCCACGAGCAGGTCCAGGTCAACGGCGGGCGTGGCCACCCCGACCGGGGTGATCCGCATGGCCGCCCCGTTGGTGGTCCCGTACCGCCCGGCGTGGTCGACGCCGGCGCCGGCCAGCAGGTCGGCCAGGGCCCGCCGGGTGGACGGCCCGAGCAGGTCGGCCGAGTCCCGCGCGCGCATCGACTCCTCCCACGCGAGCAGCCGCGCGGCTAGTTCCGCCGGGTCCACCCGGCCGCCGCCCTCGATCAGCAGCCCGGCCAGCAGCAGCGCCTGCTCGGTGTCGTCGGTGACCGAGCCCGCGGGCAGCCCGGCGGCCAGCGGATGGCCGGCCGGGGCCGCCTCGAACCCCGCCAGCAGCGGGCCGTAGCTGGCCTCGATCCGTGCCCGGGGCAGGGACTGCGTGGGCATGCCCAGGGCGTCGCCGACCGCCAGCCCGTAAAGGGCCCCGGCCGCGCGAGACCGGTTTTCAGCCATAACGCGGCGGCCCGCCACCCTGGCCGCTTCAGGCCTGGTCACCGCGCGGGGCGCCGGCAAGCGCCTGCTCCAGGCCGATCACCTCGACCAGTGGCGCGTAGAGCCGCAGGATGGCCAGCGTCTGCTCGTGGCTCTCGTCGGTGACCCCGGCGCAGGCGCCGGCCACGACCGAGACGTTCGCGCCCGCGTCGGCCGCGGCCACCGCGGTGGACAGCACACAGCAGTCCGTGGACACCCCGGCGAGCACCAGGCGCCCCCCGGGGCCGACCCGGCCCGCCAGTTCCGGGCCCCACTTGCCGAAAGTGGTCGCGTCCAGCGTCGGGCCGGCCTGCCCGGCGACCTGAACGGCGAGGTCGTAGATCGGTGCGTCCGGCGGTTGCAGCGCGAACGGCCACTGGTCGTAGTACCGCCGCCACGCCCCGGCCGGAACCGCGGGCGCGACGAAGCGGGTGAACGTGACGCGGGGCCGGTACGCCGCGACCAGGTCGGTGACCGGACCGGTGATCTGCGCAAACCGCGGCACGAACCAGTCGGTGCCCGGCTCGGCGAACACCCGTTGCATGTCGATGACCGCCAGCCAGGCGGCCGACTGCGGATCGGGCCGGAGCGTCCCGCTCATGCCGCCGGCAGGCGGCGCGGGGGGGATTGCGGGGTCGTCCCCCCTGGGCTGCATGGTCATGCCGCGGCCGGCTCTAGCTCGGGGGCGGCCTCCTGGGCCCGCACCGCCGACCGTTCGAACGCGAGCGTGGCCACGAAGCCGAGGGCCAGCGCGATCAGCACGCCCAGGTTGGCGAACGCCCAGGCGCCGTCCTTGCCGCCAAGACCGAACGGGGCCAGGAGGTAGCCCTGCCACTTCAGCCAGGCGGCCGAGGTGTTGGTGACCAGGCCCCAGCCCAGGACGGTGCCGACCACGATGACCGCGATCGGGAACGGCCGGATGTCCCCGTAGCGGCCGCGCGGGTCGTACAGGTCGGACTCGGCGTAGTCGCGGCGCCGCAGCGCGATGTCGGCCAGCATGATCCCGCACCAGGCCGCGATCGGCACGCCGAGCGTGGTCAGGAAGCCCTCGAACTGGCCGACGAAGTTGCTGGCGAAGAACACCACGTAGATGGTTCCGCCGATCATGACGGTGCCGTCGATGAGGGCGGCGACGAACCGCGGCGCCCGCAGCCCGGCGGTCAGCAGGGCCAGGCCCGAGGAGTAGATGTCCAGCACCGAGCCGCCGACCAGGCCGAGGACGGCGACGACGGCGAACGGGACCAGGAACCAGGTCGGCAGCAGCGAGGTCAGCGCCCCGATCGGGTTGGCGCCGATCGCGGTGCTCAGGCTCGACGAGGAGCCGGCCAGCAGCAGGCCGAACACCAGCAGCACGATCGGCGCGGCCGACGAGCCGATCGTGGTCCAGCCGATCACGCCCGCGCTCGAGGCCCGCCGGGGCAGGTACCGCGAGTAGTCGGCCGCGGCGTTGACCCAGCCGAGCCCGAACCCGGTCATCACGAACACCAGCGCGCCGATGAGCTTCTCCGGCGACCCGGCCGGGATCGCGCTCACGGTGTGCCAGTGGATCTTGTCGGCGACCAGGCCGATGAAGACCACGGTCAGCACCGCGGTCACGATGGTGATCACCGACTGCATCCGCATGATCAGGTCGAAGCCCATCACGCCGCCGGCGACCGTGAGCGCGGCCACCACGATCAGCGCGACGATTTCCGTGCCGGTGCCGCCGCCCACCCCGAGCCGGCTGAACACGGTCGCGGTGGCCAGCGTGGCCAGGATGATCAGCACGGTCTCCCAGCCGACCGTGAGCACCCAGGAGATCACCGAGGGCAGCTTGTTGCCCCGGACGCCGAACGCGGCCCGGCCCAGCACCATGGTCGGCGCCGACCCGCGCTTGCCCGCGACCGCGATGAACCCGCACAGCAGGAACGAGACCACGATCCCGATCAGCCCCACGACGACCGCCTGCCAGAACGAGATGCCGAAACCCAGCACGAACGAGCCGTAGCTCAGCCCGAGCACCGACACGTTCGCGGCAAACCAGGGCCAGAACAGGCTCCGCGGCTGGCCCTTCCGCTCGGCGTCGGTGATCACGTTGATGCCGTTGGCCTCGATCTGCAGCGGGCGCAGATCCGCCGGCCCGGTCGGATTCGTGCTGTCGGCAGCCAGACGGTCAGCCATGGCCAGTCCCTTCCTGTCGCGCCACGCCGGTCACTTCAGCGGGCGGGCCGGGGGCGTCCCCCGAGGCAGCACGGACGCCCTTCCGTGCCAGCAAGCGGCCTTCGTCCCGGATTCCCGGCTCCCCTGATCACAGCACGCCCAGGCCCCCTGGCGCCATCCGCCACCTGGCCTAGCCTGGTGCGATCCGGACCACATAGGGTCGTCGGGTGACAGATCGAGCGATCTTGGTGACCGGGGCGTCGCGCGGCATCGGGCGGGCCATCGCCCAGGGTTTCGCCGGGCAGGGGGACCGGGTCGCGGTCCACCATCGCGACTCGGCCGCGCTGGCCGCCGAGGTGGTGGCCGGACTGCCCGGCGACGGGCATGTGGCCGTGCCGGGCGACCTGACCGACGCCGAGGCGGCCCGGGCCGTGGCCGACCGGGCCCACGAGGCGCTGGGCGGGCTCGACGTGCTGGTCAACAACGCGGGGATCTTCGCCGCGCACCCGATCACCGAGGTGTCCTACGAGCAGTGGCAGGCCGCCTGGCGGCAGACGCTCGGGGTCAACCTGGTCGGGGCGGCCAACGTGACCTGGTGCGCGGTCCGATACATGATCGCCGCGGGTGGGGGCCGCATCATCAACGTGTCGTCACGCGGGGCGTTCCGCGGCGAGCCGGGCCAGCCGGCCTACGGAGCGAGCAAGGCGGGCCTGAACGCCTTCGGCCAGTCGCTGGCGCGCGACCTGGCCCGGCACCACATCGCGGTGGCCACCGTGGCGCCGGGCTACGTCGATACCGACATGGCCGCCGAGGACCTGCGCTCCCCCCGCGGGGACGAGATACGCGCCCAGAGCCCGTTCGGCCGGGTCGCCGAGGCCGATGAGATCGCGGCGGCCGTGCTGTACCTGGCGTCCCCGCAGGCGGAGTGGGCCAGCGGCGCCATCCTCGACCTCAACGGGGCCTCGTACCTGCGGTCCTAACCACGCCCGGCGGCCTTGGCGAAGGTCACGTTGACCTGCCGGAAGCCCAGCGAGTGCATCATGCCCTCGAGCATGCCGGTGGTGTTCTTCTGCGCCTCGGCCAGCAACGGGCTCTGCTTGGCGGCGTTCTGGATCTTCTGCTGCGCCAGGATGTAGACCTGCTGCTGGCTGTTCGGGTTACCCGAGAAGAAGTTCCCGACCCGGTTCAGCAGGCCCTGCTGCTGCGCGTACACGTACGACTGGCTGACGTTGAGCACCGCGGGCTCAAGCTGGGCGCTCGGCAGGGTGATCGTGACCGCCGTGCGGTCCGGCGAGACCTTGATCTCCTGGCCGTTCAGCCGGGAGAAGTCCACGTAGGCGATCTCGGTGCCCTGGCCGATGAACAGCGTGTCACTGCCCTCCAGGAACGAGGGCAGGAAAGACGTCTGCTTGGACAGGTCGACCACGACCTGGAAGGAGCCGCTCGCCGCCTCGTAGCGGCTCAGCGCCGTGATCGACTTCAGCAGCACCGGGCCGCTGCGATCGGTGGTGGTCTCGGCGAAGGGATTGCGCAGTTGCGGCAGCAGGTGCACGGCCGACAGCACTAGCACCCCGGCAATGAGAACGGCGATCGCGGCCACCAGCGCCACTAGCTTGCCGAACAGTCCGGCTCCGCTAGGAATGCGCATGCCAGCTACCTCCTGACCATTGCTCAAAGGTCGGGTTCTGTCGGTCTTAAAGTGATTCATCGCTTCTCAGTCGGGCAGCTTAGAAAGGCGGCGCCGGGGCCAGTTCCCGGCCGGACGGTGGAGGACAACATGGCTCAAGGCTTCCGGAGGCGGCGGGCGCGCCCGGTCGCCCGGTCCCGGCGACGGTGGCGACCGCGGGGCAGGCTCAGCGGCTGCCTGCTGGTGGTGCTGGTGCTGATCATCGTCTTGATCGCCTTGTCTGTCCTGTTCGGGGGCTTTCAGAAGGGCACCAAGACCGGTGGCCTGGGCCCGGCGCCCCCGGTCCGGATCAGCGCCGCCGGCGGGGCGGTTGTCGGCGGCGGGGCGGTTGGCGGCGGGTGATACCGAGGGTGGGCGCGCCGGCGGGAGCGGGGGTGGCCGGCGCGCCCGGCTGGGGTCAGCTCTTGGCGGCCGTTTCGACCCGCTCGCCGGCCGGGTCGGTGGCACCGTCCTTCGTCTCGCGCGTCGGCACGAACCGGCGCCAGCCACCGGTGGTGGTCGCGGGGGTCTCCTCCTCCACCACGTCGGGCTCCTCGGCCGTGGCCAGCTTTGCGTCCCTGACGCTGATCACCGAGAAGCGGCCGATCGCCATCGCGGCCACTAGCACGATCACGACGCCCAGGCCGGTGTAGAAGCCGATCTGCTCGGCGGCGCTGCGCGCGGGACCGCCGACCGGGGTTCCGGTGGTCATCTGCATGCCGATCCAGGTCCGGCCGATCAGGCCGCCCAGCACGAACCAGGCGCCGCTGGCCGCGGCGAGCCACCCGCCGAAGTGCGCGGCCGGCCGGGAGGCGCTCCCCAGCACGATCAGCCCGCCGAGCAGCGTGGCCGCGCCGGGCAGGACGTCCAGCCAGAGGCGGCCGGTGGTGTAGGTCCAGGCCTTGTCCGGCGTGTAGGCGAAGTGGAAGTAGGGCCCGACGAACGGAACCAGGGCGCCCCAGGCGCCCAGGAGAACGAGCAAAAGTCCGCTGAACACACCGCGGCTTCGGGGAACCCGCAGGATCCCGGTCATGTGAATCACTCCCTCTGCAGGCGGAGGGTCTCTTAGGGCGCCTGCGAGCGCTCAGCTACCCGCCTGGCGCCACTCCATGCAAGCGAGCGATAAATGGCGGAAAATGCTTCGCCATCCGGTTGCGGCCATCTCCGGATTCCGGCCCTTACGAGGCACTCCCGCCGGTCACGGGCTGCTACTGTTCCGCGAAGTACTGTTCCGCGAGCTTCCGCGGGCCGGGTGCGGCGGGGCGGGACGCCTCGAGGAGGGCCATGGTCGTGCCGCTCGCCGGCCGCGTCATCGCGGCCATTGTCGGCGTACTGCTCGTATATTCCGCGGCTCGCAGCGTCATCGGCACGCTGATCGTGCCCCGGCCGGTCAGCGGCTGGCTGACGAGCTGGGTCGACCGGATCGTGACCGTTTCGTACCGGATGGCGACGGCACGGATCACCGACCACCACCGGCGCGACCGGCTGCTCGCCGGGCAAGCCCCGGCGATCTTGCTTATGCAGTTGGTCGCCTGGCTGGTGATCTTCTACATCGGGTTCTCGCTCCTGGAGTGGCCGTTCGCCTCGGGCGGCATCACCTCGGCGTTCAGCCTGGCCGGTCCCGCGGTGTTCGGGCCCAACGACGCCCTGGGCGGCGTCCAGCGGACGATCGCCGACCTCGCCGCGATCGCGGGGCTCATCACGGTCACGCTCCAGATCGCCTACCTGCCCACCCTGTACTCGGAGTTCAACCGGCGCGAGAACGAGATCGCGCTGCTGAACGCCCGGGGCGGAGTCCCGTCGTGGGGCCCGGAACTGCTGGCCCGCACCCACTACGCGCTGGGATCGGGGGTGTCGACCATCAACACCCTGCCCGATCTGTACGAGCAGTGGGAACGCTGGGCCGCCGATGTGGCCGAGAGCCACACCACGTACCTGCCGCTGGTCCGGTTCCGTTCGCCCAAGCCGCTGTCCTCCTGGGCGACCGCGCTGCTCGCGGTCCTCGACTCGGCCGCGCTTATCCTGGCGCTGTCCCCGACGGCCGCACCAGAGGTCCCGGCCCGGCTGTGCCTGCGCAGCGGCTTCCTGTGCTTTCAGGATGTCTCCCGCGCCATGGGCCTCGACGTGCCGGACCGGGTCGACCCCGACGCGGGCATCTCCGTCACCTACGAGCAGTTCCTGGACGCGATCGCCCGGATGCGCGAGGTGAAGTTCCCGATCGAGCGCGACCCGGCCGACGCCTTTCCGGATTTCGTGGGCTGGCGGGTCAACTACGAGCGGTACGCCTTCGCGATCGCCGCGGAGATCGAAGCCGTGCCCGCGCTGTGGTCCGGCCCGCGCCGCCGCCCGCGCCCGGAAATCCCCCCGATCCGCCCGCCCAAGTAACCGGCAAAGACCGCAAATCACCCAGAGCCAGCCGGGCCGGGCCCGGACGGACGCCAGATCGCGTCGGCGCGTCGAGCTCGGCTCGTATAGGCCGGGCATCGGGATGATGCAGGTCATCCAGGATGGCCTGAACCTGCCGCCAAGCGGCTGCGGCGACGCCGTCAGCCAGCTCCCTCGGGCTACACGCCCGACGCAGGCGGATCCAGTCGCACCGGGTCACGGAACCGGGGATAGCAACAGCGACACGGCACAGGCGCTGTGCAGGTAGTGATCGAGTGTCCGGCGGATCGCGACTTGCCGGATCGCATCTGCCTTATGTGCCCATGGCCTGCTCGATGGCGTGGGCACGCGGCAGGTCGCGGGACAGGTACCGGCCTGGCGCATGCTCGCTGAGCAGGTGCGTGCTGGCCTGCCGGCGCTCCGGACGCTAGTCGGGCCGGCCGCCGTGGTCCGCACTGGCGGCGAGGATGAAGACGAGCCTAGCCGCGAACGTCGCGGCAGTCGGCTCGGCTCAGTCGGCCGGGTGATCGCGAGCTGGCCGACGTTCGCGCTCCTGGTAGCGGTCAAGCTGCTGTCGGAATGCTCGAACACCGGCACGGCGCTGACCCTCCCGTCGCTACCGGCGATCGTCCCGTCCACATCCGAGATCGTCCCCAGTAGCCCTTAGCCTCAATCCACCGCTTAAATAGGGCTGCTCGGGGTGGATAAACGTGAAAGGTGCCCTCTGAGCTGGGATAATTGGAGTGCTGAAGCTTCCATCACCCGGCTGGAGAGAACACCTGTCAAGTGCGATTGTCGCATGGTCCGCTGAAGACGCACGCGTCGTTTGATGACCCGGACCTCGTGTCGCGGGCCGGGCTGATCCCGGTCATGGCGCTGGCCGAGCGGGCGGGCCCGGCGGCCCTGGCGGCCCTGGTCCGCGAGCACGTGACCATCGGCAGCCCGTGCGGGGTGAATGCGGACCTGAAGACCGGCTGCCTGGTCGCGGGGATGGCCGCCGGCGCGGACAGCATCGACGACATGGACGTGCTGCGGCACGGGGCGATGACGGAGTTATTCGGCGGGATCCGGGCGCCGTCCACGCTGGGATCGTTCCTGCGGTCATTCACCTGGGGAAACGTGCGGCAGCTCGACGCCGTGGGCCGCCGGCTATTAGCAGATCTGGCCGGGCGGGCACCGCTGCTGCCCGGCAGTGACGTGCTGGCGTTCATCGACATGGACTCGACACAGAAACGCGTCTACGGGCACCAGAAGCAGGGCGCCGGGTTCGGGCACACGAAGATCCAGGGCAAGGCCCTGCTGGTCCGCGGCCTGAACGCCCTCGCCGCCGTGATCAGCACGCCGCTGGCAT
Organism: Streptosporangiaceae bacterium; assembly: GCA_036267555.1. Taxonomy (GTDB): domain Bacteria; phylum Actinomycetota; class Actinomycetes; order Streptosporangiales; family Streptosporangiaceae; genus JASHPR01. The sequence goes on from DATAVV010000368.1 coordinate 20,602, forward strand.
CGCCGGTCATCGCGGCGGCACGGCTGCGCAGCGGGACAGCGAACTCGGCCCGCGGCGCCGCGTCGATGGCTGCCGAGGCGATCAGCGCGGCCCGGCTGGCCGGGTGCACCGGCCAGCTGATGTTCCGGATCGACTCCGCGTACTACTCCGCCGCGGTGCTCGGGACGATCCGTGCCGGCGGGGCGTGCTTCTCAGTCACCGCGCCGATGCACCGTAAGATCCGCGCCGTGATCGCCTCGATCAGCGAGGACGCCTGGATGCCCGTGACCTGCCCGCGGGCGGTCTGGGATGAGGATCAAGGCCGGCTGATCTCCGGCGCGCAGGTCGCCGAGGTGCCCTACACAGCGTTCACCTCGAAGAAGGGCCAGGCGATCCCCGCCCGGCTGATCGTCCGCCGGGTCCGCGACCTGAACGGCAAGGCCCCCCGTGGCCAGGGCGAGCTGTTCCCCGCCTGGCGCTACCACGCCGTCTTCACCGACTCGCCCTTCGAGATGATCCAGGCCGAGGCTCAGCACCGCGATCACGCGATCATCGAGCAGGTCTTCGCGGACTGGAACGACGGCCCGCTGGCCCACCTGCCTTCGGGGCACTTCCCCGCCAACGCCGCCTGGCTGGCCTGCGCCGCCATCTGCCACAACCTGACCCGCGCCGCCGGGACCCTGGCCGGGCCGCTCCACGCCAGAGCCCGCGGCGCGACCATCCGCCGCCACCTCATCGGCGTCGCCGCCCGCATCGCCCGCCACGGCCGCGGCCACATCACCGTGCACCTGCCCGACGGCTGGCACCACGAGGGCGACTGGATGACCCTCTTCGAAACCGCCTGCGGGCCGCCCTCCGCCACGGCCTGACCAGCCGCCCCGGTCACCGCACCCTCGCACGGCCCCAGCGGCCACACATCCCAGCCCCCGGCAGAACGACCCGGACAAGCCGCAGAACACGCCAGCGGCAGGAACACCGCGCCCTGAACACCACCAAGATCATTACCGGCTGGCTGGCGCGCTAAAGCGCCCACCGGAATTCATGCGGTGGATCGAGGCTAAGTTAGGCACTCCAGTTCCGCAGAACCCGGGGCAGGCACCTCGCGCTCGGCGACAACGGCGGAGAAGCCCTGTCCGGCCAGCAACAGACCGCCCGAGGCCGGGGCCAGAGTTCACGCCGACGGTGTGTCAACGACGCTCGAAATCTTCAGGCGTCGCCGACACGGTGGGGTCGTGAAGCCGCCGCGACCGAGCCGCACTTCGTGGGTAGTGCTATCGGCTGGCCTGGTATTCACGGCTCAATCGGTCGGAAGAGCAGCCCCACAGGGACCTTTGAGTAGCCTGCCGGGTCTCTTCTATGTCTTTCTCAGGAACCTACAAGGTTATTCAAAACCTTTAGATATCGCAGAGGTGCCTGTTTCCGGAATTTTCCGGAAAGCTTGCGACGCGCCGTAGGCAATACTAGAAGAGCAACAGTTCTCCCGGGAGAATCAGAGAGTTCCGACCAAAGAATTCTCAGCCTCCGGGAGAACCGTTGCGGTATCATCGTACCACTGGCCTTATGACCACGCAGATGCAGGAACTCGTGCGCCGCGTCAATAATGCGCTCGATGAGCCATGGGCGAAGCCGACGGGACGGCCGAAGTCGCTGAAGCTTTATAAAGCGGTCGAGGTCGTATGCATGTACTTGCGGCAGAATGCAACGCAAGAATTTATCGGGGACATGCAGGAGACCTCACAGCCGACGATCTCACGCTACGCCAAGGCCCTGATCCCCGTTGTGAAAGCCGTGCTGGAGGAATTCGTGCCGTCTGCAGCCGATGCCATCGAGCTGGTCAGCGGCAGGGTCTGCCTGGCAGACGGCACGATCACGCCCTGCTGGTCGTATGAGGATCACCGGGAACTGTGGAGCCGCAAGCACGGCACCACCGGATTCAACTCGGCAATTAGTCTGCCTGCTCGACGGGAGCGCAGTCTACATTTCTGACCTCTTCCCGGCTTCCCGGAAAGACTCATGACGCGGCTGCATTCAGGGATACGCCAGTCGCAGGCATCGTGACAAGTTCCGGCGGCGGTATCGCTGACAAGGGATATCAGGGCTGTGGCATGGTTACCCCGCGCAAGAAACCGCAAGGCGGTGAGCTCGTCCGATGGGAAAAGGAATACAATGCCGATGTTTCATCGCTGAGGGCGCCAGTCGAGCGACTCGTTGCGCACTTCAAGT
>DATAVV010000369.1:0-1654 GCA_036267555.1 Streptosporangiaceae bacterium
CCCGGCCTGGTACACCGCGTACACGCCCTACCAGCCGGAGATATCCCAGGGCCGCCTGGAGGCCCTGCTGAACTTCCAGACCATGGTCGAGGACCTGACCGGGCTTCCGGTGGCCGGCGCCTCGATGCTCGACGAGGCGACCGCCGCCGCCGAGGCCATGACGATGGCCCGGCGGGTCGCGGGCCGGGGCCGGATCTTCCTGGCCGACGCCGACTGCCTGCCGCAGACCCTGGCCGTGCTGGCCACCAGGGCCGAGCCGCTCGGCATCGAGCTGATCACCGCGCCGGCCACCCCCGAGCTCATCGCGGCGCAGCCGGATGGTGAGCTGTTCGGCGTGCTGCTGCAGTACCCGGGGGCCAGCGGCGCCGTCCGCGACCCGCGGCCCGCGATCGAGGCCGCCCGCGCGCGCGGCGCGGTGACCGCGGTCGCCGCCGACCTGCTCGCGCTGACCCTGCTCCGCCCGCCCGGTGAGCTCGGCGCCGACATCGCCGTCGGCACCACGCAGCGGTTCGGCGTGCCCATGGGCTTCGGGGGCCCGCACGCCGGGTACATCTGCGTCCGCGACGCGCTCAAGCGCCAGTTGCCGGGCCGCCTGGTCGGCGTATCGGTGGACGCGGACGGCCACCCCGCGTACCGGCTCGCGCTGCAGGCGCGCGAGCAGCACATCCGCCGGGAGAAGGCGACCAGCAACATCTGCACGGCCCAGGTGCTGCTGGCCGTGATCGCCGCGATGTACGCGACCTATCACGGCCCCGACGGCCTGACGGAGATCGCCCGCCGGGTCCACCAGCACGCTTGCGTGCTCGCCCGCACGCTGGAAGGCCATGGCTTGACCACGGACGGTCCCGGGTTCTTCGACACCGTCCGGGTGCTCGTGCCCGGGGCGGCGGCCGACGCGCTGGCCCGGGCCAGCGCGGCCGGGTTCAACCTGTACCAGGACGGGCCCGACGCGGTGCAGGTCGCGTGCGACGAGACCACCACGCCGGAGCAGGTCCGCGCGGTCGCGGCGGCACTGACCGGCCACGAGGTCGACCTGGCCGGGGAGGCGCCCGGCACGCTGCCCGCCGCGTTGAGGCGCGAAAGCGAGTTCCTCACCCATCCGGTGTTCCACAGCCACCGCAGCGAGACCGCGATGCTGCGCTACCTGCGGAAGCTGGCCGACTTCGACATCGCGCTCGACCGGTCGATGATCCCGCTCGGTTCCTGCACGATGAAGCTGAACGCGGCGGCCGAGATGGAGCCGATCACCTGGCCGGAGTTCGCCTCTCTGCACCCGTTCGCCCCGGCCGAGCAGGCCGCCGGCTACCTGGAGCTGATCCGCGGGCTGGAGGACGCGCTCATCGAGATCACCGGCTACGACGCGGTGTCGCTGCAGCCCAACGCCGGATCGCAGGGCGAACTGGCCGGGCTGCTGGCCATCCGGGCCTACCACCGGGCCAACCAGGAGCCGGACCGCACCGTGTGCCTGATCCCGGAGTCGGCGCACGGCACCAACGCGGCCAGCGCGGTGCTGGCCGGCCTGCGGGTGGTCGTGGTCAAGTGCGGCTCCGACGGCGCGATCGACGTCGGTGACCTGCGGTCCAAGCTGGACGCGCACGCCGGGAGCGTCGCGGCGATCATGCTCACGTACCCGTCGACCAACGGCGTGTTCGAG
>DATAVV010000370.1:0-31386 GCA_036267555.1 Streptosporangiaceae bacterium
AAGGATGCGGTAACTGACCGGCGCCTGGTGGGACAGCCGGCCTGCCGTGACCGCGCCGCGCAGATGGCCGCGCAGGTGATGCAGGACTGTGCGTTCTGCCTGATCGCCCCGCAAGTCGTCAAGGGCCTCATCGTAGGCATCTAGCGGGGCGGCGAGCGCCTCGATCGACAGCGCGAAGATCCCCTCGGCCAGCCGCAGGCGGTGCCCGGCGTGCAGTGTGACATCGGCGGCCAGCGCGGTCGCGCACGGAGAGCCGTTTATCAGGGCCATGCCCTCGCCCTCCACCAGGTCGTCGGCATCCACGGCGGCCATCACATGCATGAGAGGCAGGATCTCCCCGGCGCCGCCCTGCCCGTCGAGGGGAACGCGCGGCAGAGGGCCATCCAGCAGGGCCGCTACGCGCTGGGCGAGTTCAGGTCGCACCTTGGCGTGGCCGCCGATGAAGTCGGCCAGCCGGGCGAAGACGATACCTCTGACAACACGCTCATCGAGGCAATCCCGGCCGAAGCCCCGGCCCACCCCCCGGAAGCGGCGCGCATAGTCACGCAGTTCCTCCGGCGGGATCGCTGTGCCGACTTCCACGCCTGGCCGGGTGGTCACCCGTAGATGAAACCGCCCGGGTCAGCGCGCAACAGGCGCTCGAACCCCGCGCGGGCCTCACTCATGACCCGTACTGCGGCCGGGCTGATGACGACACCCTCACGATCTACGGTGACCCGCCGGAACGCCTCCAGCGTGAAGTCCCCCGGCGCACCGGCAACAATGGTCATTTCTCCTCCTGGCGGCCCGCTCTTAGGCGGATACCGCGTGTCAAGCGGGGCACGGCGCAAACTACAGCACGTCATGAGGGGCGACGGCGCCCCTTCACGCTGGATCGATCGCCGACTCTGTGCTTGTTGGGTGTAAGGCAGAAGCGAGATAACCGACGCTCATAGCAGTCAGTTCGGTGTGACCAGGATCGCCGTCGGCGTGGTTGTCACGGGAAGGTCTTTCATGGCGTTCGTGCCTTCGATTCGTGAGGGCATGGCGATCGCGGCCACGATGCTGGTGTTGACCTCATCTATTCAGGGGGTCAGCGGGGCTGGTTACTGATGGTATTGGGCCCGCTTTCGGCCATTTTGTCTGGTTCGCGGATTTCCGGCGGGTGGCGGTGGTGCCCGATGTGCCCGGGCCGGGCACCGGCTCCGACCGCGCCGGGGCGACCTCCTTTCCGGGTTGCAGGGGCGGGTTGCTGTTCAGGCGGGTGCGGGCAGGGCGCACAGCCGTTGCCAGCAGGCCAGGAAGGCGTCCTTCCAGGGCCAGGTGCGGCTGATCTTCAGCACGCGGGCGCGGGCGTGGCGGACCAGCCGGACGGGCAGGCTCAGCAGCCGGTAGCGCAGCGTGTCCGGCTCGGCGTCGTTCAGGTCGTCGCAGTCGTACAGGCCGAGCAGCCGGCACCAGGCGGCCAGGTCGGCGGCGATGTTGGCGGCGAGCACCCAGCCGCAGTTGACCACCCAGGTTTTCGATGGCAGGTTCCGCAGGCCCATCGACTTGTTCGTCCTGACCTGGTCTTCGACGACGGCGTGCTCGCGGTGCAGCACGTCGATGAACTGGGCGTGGTGGCTGCCGGGCACGCCGCCGATCCCACCCGTGGCCGGGATATTGGTGACGATGATGGAGTACCGCCAGCCGGTGGCCCGCTCGAAAGCGGTCAGGTTCCTTGTCTGCCGCCGCGACGGCTTGGTGCGCCGCACGATCCACCGCAGCCCGGCCGGCCAGGCGGCAGCCCGGCTGAGCAGGGGGGTGATCTCGGCGACGTGCTTGTCTTCCTGCACGGCGCCGTCCTGGTCTACCGCAGCCTGCCAGGCGCTGGCGGGCAGCAGCCGGATCGCCTGCTCATCGGCTTCGGTGATGGCCCAGCCGCAAGTGAACAGCACGCTGCGGCGCCGGCTGGCCAGCGACAGCAGGTGGGTGATCAGCTCGTGGCTGGCACCGGCCCCGTCGACGCGGACCAGCAGCCGGCCGCGCATCCGCGAGGGAATCTGCCGGATCGCCGCCGTCAGCACCGCGGCGTGGTCGGCGAAGGTGTTCGAGCCGGCGTTACCCGGCCGCAGCAGCATCGCCAGCGACTCGGCGGTATTGGCCAGCCACGCCGCCAGCGGGTGGAAGCCGTAGCCCTTCTTGAACGTGGGTGCGGCGCCTTCCTTGCCGCTGTGCGCGGTGATCAGCGTGGCATCCAGGTCGATGACCAGCCAGCCGGCCAGCAGCTTCCCGGCGATCTCCAGCCACGGGAACCCGGCCGGGGTTGCGGTGATCAGCGACCAGACGTGCGCGCGGACCCGGGCCCGTACCCGGGCGATCTTGTCCAGGGTCCGGGAATCGGCCAGCTCCAGCGTCCGCCGCACCGTGGTATCGCTCGGCGCGGTCCCGAAGACCGGCTCCAGGTGCGCCAGCACGGTGATGTCGCTCATGCTGGTGGCGCCGAGCACGATCGCCAAGGCCATGGACACCAGCGCCACACCCCGGTCCCAGCGGGAACTTCCTCGTCCGCGCCAGCGCCGATCCCAGCGCGCCGGTCAGCCCCGTCTGGTCGGCAAGCTTGCGCAGCAGGACCGCCCCGGCGTGCCCGGCCGGGCCCTCGCCGTCCCCGGTCACCTTCAGCGCGTGATCCCACCACGTATCGCCCATGACGAACAGCGCTCCTGCCTGGGAAATGAACGGCCAGCCCGCTGGCAGCAGACTCCGGATGAGCAGTTGTCATGTTTATGATAGCCATGTATATTACTTGCCCGTGACGCCGACTGGCCCTGCCTCGCCGACAACGGGATACCTGATCTGGCATGTCGGGATGAGCTGGCGTGTCGCGATGGACCGGGCGCTGTCCCCGGCGGGGCTGACCAACGCCCAGTACGCGGTCCTGGCGTCGCTGCACGGGATGTCCCGGGCCGGGGCGCGGCCCAGCCAGCGTGAGCTGGGGGAAGCCAGCGGCCTGGAGCCGATGTATGTGTCCAAGCTGGTGCGGTCGCTGGAGTCGGCCGGGCTGCTGCGGCGTGACCGCGACCCGGCCGATCCCCGCGCGTTCCGCGTGGCGCTGACGACCCGCGGGACGCAGGTCACCGAAGCCGCCGCCGGGATCGTGCGCGGCCTGCTGGAGGAGCTGCTCGCGCCGCTGGGCGGGGCCGGGAGCGCGCCCAGCCGGGAGCTGAACCAGGTGCTGCAGGCCCTGGCCGGGCACGCCGCCGCGGTCAACCGTGCCGGGAGGGCGGCAGGCGAAGGGAAGGAGAGGACACCGTGAATCTGACTGTCTTCGGCGCCGCGGGCCGGACCGGCCGCCATGTGGTGGAGCAGGCGATGGCGCGGGGGCACCGCGTCACGGCGTTCACCCGCCGACCGGCCGCGCTGGCGGACTGCGCCGGGCTGGCCGAGGTCGTGCACGGCTACGGCCGCGACCCGCAGGCGGTGCGGGAGGCGGTCCGGGGGGCGGATGCGGTGATCGCGGTCATCGGCCCGGCCTCCCGCAAGGGTCCGCACCAGGTGGCCGAGGTGGCCGACACCCTCATCGCCGCGATGGGGGACGAAGGCGTGCGCCGGCTGGTGATCACCAGCGCCTACCCTCTGGTCGGCGACCGGCCGCGGATTCCCATCGCGCTGCTGCGCCGGGTCCTCGCCGCCGTCTATGCCGACGCCGCCGCGATGGAGCGGGCGGTGTCGGACAGCGGCCTGGACTGGACGATCGCCAGGCTCAACCGGCTTACCAGCAACCCGGCCGCCGGGCAGGCCCGCGTCAGCCCGGGGCTGTTCGCCCGCCCCACCGCGATCACCCGCGCCGACGCCGCCCGGGCCCTGCTCGACATCACCGAAGACCGGGCCCTGGCCCGCACCGCGGTCAACGTCGCCGGGCCAGCCCGGAAAGGAACCCCATGAAGCACACCAGGATCTTCGACGCAGGCCAGGGATACGGCCCGATCACCGACCTGATCACGTTCACCGACGCCTCGGTGGCCAGGCGCGCAGGCCGCTGGCAGATGTTCGCCGGCGGCATCGACAAGACCTCCGGCGAAATCCAGCTGCTCAGCGCCAGCTTGCCGGCTGGAGCGCCGCTGTCGGCCGCCGGATGGCAGATCACCGCCGACCCCGGCCACCCGCAGCGGCCCGCGATCCTCGCCGGGAAGACCCTCAGCCACTCCTGGGATGGTAAGGGCGGCCGGCACTGCCCCTCCTACGCCACCGGCTACGACCCCGGCACAGGCAGATGGGTGGAGCGGATCTATTACGCCGGCGCGGCGAAAAGCTACCAGGGTCCCTACAGCATCGGGTACGTCGAGTGGGACGGCACCCGGTGGGCCGACCAGCCCCGCCCCGTGTTCACCGCCACCGAGGACTGGGAACACGGCAGCGTCTACGAGCCGAACCTCATCTACCACGACGGCAAGTGGAAGATGTGGTACGTCGCAGGAGCCAACCAGGACGACTACCTCGTGCACGGCTACGCCGAAAGCCCTGACGGGCGCACCGGCTGGTCAGGCCACAAGATCTTCGCCCCCGCCGAAATGAGGATGTTCGACTTCTGCGTGATCCAGACCGCCGGCGGCTACGAAGCGGTGTTCTCCCGCGTCAACGTCAGCGGCCGCGCCGACCTCCCAGACACCGGCCTGTGGTGGTGCCAGGCCCCGCAGCCGTCCGGCAGCCTGTCCGGCTGGAGCGCCCCGGTGCGGATCACAGGCCCCGGGCCGTGGAAACCCAGCCTGCAATACAGCGACACCGATCCGCGGACCATGTTCGTCTTCCACGACGACGCCCGCCCGAACACGACAGGGCGGGGTATCCCCGTTCACTTCACGATCGACTGCCTGGAAACCAGCCGACCGGCATAGACAGCACCCGCCACGCATACAGGCGCTGGCTCCACTCCGATCCCAGCCCTGGGCGAATGCCGGCCGGCAACGACCGCCGCACCCAAAGGGTGCACCCGATCGCCGCGTCGGCAGCCGCACCCACGCACAAAATCCCAGCTCACAGCCTCATAGAAACCCGCCAGCCCTCAAGCCAGCAGGTAATGCTGAATGCCGGAGGTTGAGGGCTGGCCGGCTTCGGCGAGGGCATCGAGGACTGCGGTCGTGGCGGGGCTGGGATGGGCCGGGCCGACCCGGTGCAAGGCGGCGATGTGCCGGCCGCCGATCTCGGGCAGGGAACAGACGGTGACCGGGGCGCCTGCCAGTGTGAGTCGCGGGATGATGGCCGCGCCGCGGCCGGCGGCGACGAGGGCGATGACGGAGGGGAATTCGACGCAGACATCATCGGCGGCGACGGTGATGCCGGTCTCGGCGGCGAGCCGCTGCAGGGCGTGATCGCAGGCGGTGCCGGGCGGGCCGGCGACCCAGGGGCGGCCGGCGAGGTCGTGCGGGCTGTGCACGGTGATCGCCCAGTCTTGCGGGATGATGAGAAGGTAGGGGTCGAACGTCAGCGCGCGCAGGCCGAGGCCGGGCTCGTGCGGCTGGGCGCAGTCGGCGTCGTACTCGGTGAGGACGATGTCCAGGTCGCCCCGGCGCAGGTCTGCGACGGGACCGGGACCGTAGCGTTCGGCGACGCTGGGGTGTATCTCGGGATGGGTGCTGGCGAGTTTGCGCAGGGCCGGGGCGACCAGTGGGCTCATGACGCTCTGAAAGGCGGCTAGGCGCACCGGGCCGGCCACCCGCCCGGTGAGCTCGGCGAGGTCGCATTCGGCCTGGCGGAGTTGCGCGGCGATCCGTTCGCCGTGTCCGGCGAGGAGCCGGCCAGCCGCGGTCAGCGCCACGTGCCGGCCGGAACGGTCGATCAGGGTGGAGCCAGTCTCCCGTTCGAGCGCGCGTAGCTGTTGCGATACCGCTGGCGGGGTGAGGTGCAGTGCCTGCGCGGCTGCGGCGACGCTGCCGCCCGTGGCGACCGCCTGGAGCACGTGCAGCCTTCGAGGGTCGATCATGCGGAAGGTCTGCTTTCGGTTGCCGGTAGATAGTTCACCTTTACTTCTACCTCGTGGCCGATCAACGATGGCAGGCATCGTCCCGGACCGCGGAAGGAGATCATCCCGGCATGACCGCCGACAATGACCTGGTCGTCAGAACCTGGTGTGCCACCGCCAGCAGCGCTGGGGCGCGGGAATACCATCGCTATTTCGCTGGCACCCTCCTGCCCCAGCTACGTGAACTGCCCGGATTCGCCGGCGGATACCTGCTGTCGCGCGACGTGGACGGCACCGTCGAGCTGACCGCGCATACCTTCTGGGCGTCGCCCGCGGCTATCCGCGCCTTCGCCGGGGACGACATCACCGCCTCGGTGGTCGAGCCGGAAGCGCAATCGATGCTGCTGGACTTCGCCCCCACCGCCACCCACCGCAGCGTGCTCGTCGATGCCCGGGGCTGATCTTGTCGCTGCGCTGGCATCGGCAACACCCGATAAGCCCAAGGACCTGCCTCGTGCCGGTCCCGTGCCGCCGTAGCGACCGCGCCCAACGGTGCCGAGGATGAACCCGCCGTTCCGCCCGTGCCTTCCAGGCGTAATTGCCGCGAGCCCAGCCTCAGTCACTCGTGGCTCTTTGACGGGGCGAGTTGGGCGGTCGCCGAACGGAACCGAGGCTAGCGACCGACGGCACCCGCAGGGCGTTTCCTATCGGCTCAGGTAGTCCAGGGTCCTTTCGATAAGCCCGCTAGCGCGGTGCAGATCGGCCGAGGCTGGACCGGCCTCCTCGGAAAGCCGGGCGTGCGGCGGGCCGGCTACCTCGGGCGCAAAGGATCGGGTCAGCCCGGCGCCGATCCTGGCCGCGATGCGGACCACCTGGGGATCCACCGACCACAGAACCTCGAAGGTCCGGTCCGGATCGGGACGATGCTCCTGCCCCGGATGTTCCCAGCCGGCCACGCAGGCCAGGTGGTCGGGTGCGTCGCAGATCAGCGTCCACTCACGCCGCAGGGGGGAGGCGGGCGGTACCGAGATCTCCAGCAGGGAGCCGGTCCGGCGGCTGCGCTCGAAGTCGGCGAACACCACGGTCAACTCGGCGCTGCGGGCCAGGTCGGCCCAGCGCGGCCGGGACGCCCGGTAGAACCGCTGGCGCTGGAACGAGGCCACCAGCAGCGGCCGCTGAGCCCGGGCACAGCACTCATCTTCGATCGCGCGGGTCAGCGCGAGCAGGACCGCCTTGGTCATCTGGTGGACTCGCAGGCCCGGCAGGCGCCGCCGCAGCGCGGCGAAGATCGAGGGCTCGGGCGTGTCCCCGGTGCTGGCGATCGCCAGCGCAATCGCCGCGGGCAGGGACAGGCCGCTCGCCCGGCGCCGCAGGACGTCGGCGAGCACGGCACAGTCGGATTCGGAGTAGCGGCGCTGGCCGCTCGGCGACCGCTCCGGGTGGGGCAGGCCGTAGCGCTGTTCCCAGTTGCGCAGGCCCGCGACCGGGATGCCAGTGCGCCGGGAGACCTCGCTGATCGACAGCACAGGCGGGTCGGCCTCGACTGCTTGACCAGAAGTCGTAGACTTAGTCAAGATGATGACCTCTATTTCATCAACTTGATGAGATCGTAGCACCAGAGCAGGTCATCGGCCTCGCCGGCCCCTCATAGGCGGCGAGAAGCGAGTGAACGAGGGGGAACGGTGACTATCACTACTTCCCGCGACGCGGCCGGCTCGGGGGAGGCCCCGGACGCGAGGGCGGGCTTGGACCGCGCCGGACCGGGGGAGGCTCCGGACGCGAGGGCGGGCTTGGACCGCGCCGGCTCGGGGGAGGCTCCGGACGCGCGGGAGGCCTTCGACCGTGCTTCCTGGCGGGAGTCGGCCGCCTGCCGTGACGCCGAGACCGAGTTGTTCTTCCCGGTCAGCTCGGTGGGCCCCGCGGTCGCCGAGACCAGCCGGGCCAAGGCAATCTGCGCCGGCTGCCCGGTCCGTCAGGCCTGCCTGTCCTATGCGCTGGCGACCAACCAGGTTTACGGCATCTGGGGCGGCTACGACGAGGACGAACGCCGGGTGATGCGCCGCCGGCAGCGGCGGGCCGCCCTGGCCGCCCGGGCGGCCGCCGCGGTGCCCGCGGCCCGCGCGGCCAAGGGCTGACGACCCGCGCGCGGCTTTCACGCGACCGGGCGGCACAGGCACCGCTCGCCTGGCCCGTTTTACGTCACATTTCATCACTCTGCGGTACCGAACAGTTACCTAAAGGTTTCAATAAGCCCTGCCCGAAACTCTGAGTTATCGCAGCATCACGCGGCGTCGACTGTTAGCCTCGCGAAATCGTTACTTCCTCCTGATCCGCCGAGGGACAACAATCATGAGCCTTAGACGACGATCCGTGCTCCTGAGGGTGGCCCTGCTCGTCTTAGTCCCGCTCACCTTCCTGATCGCCTTGTCGGGCTATACGATCACCACCTCGGTGAGCAGCGCCCTCACCCTCACCCGTTCCAAGGTGGTCATGGACAACCTCGCGGGGCCGGTGACGGGCCTGCAGCAGGCCCTCACCCGCGAGCGCGCCGAGGTGCTCGTCTACGCCACCCTGCCTTCCGCCGCCGCGCAGGTCGCGCTGCAACAGGAGCAAGCCGCCACCGATCGAGCGGTGGCCTCCTTCACCGCGGCCGCCGGCTCGCAATCGGTCCAGCGCAGCGCGTCGGCGGACGGCAAGAAGGCCATCGGCGCGCTGCGCGAGGCCATGTCGGGCCTGCCGAGCCTCCGGGCCGGGATCGCCCACGGCTCCCTCAGCGGCCAGCAGGTCTTCACCGACTACAACGACATGATCGGGGCCAGCTACCAGGTCCTGGAGCAGGCGATTATCCAGGAGGGCAACTCCACGCAGGTGCTCCCCGGCATCGCCGTCATCGAACTGGCGGTGTCCAACGAGTACCTCCAGCAGGAGAGTGCGCTGCTGAACGGCGACTTCACCGCGCACGCCTTCCCGGCCAGCGCTCATCAGGCCTTCGTGCGCCTGGTCGGCGCGCACCGCCTGCTGTACGAGCAGAGCTACTCCTACCTCGACCCTGCCGACCGCGGCTACCTGGACCATGACGTCAGCCCCCGCGCCGCGAACAGCCTGACCGCGCTGGAGAACAGGCTCGTCGCGACCGGATCCGTGCGCGGCGGGCCCCCGGTGCACGCCGCGACCTGGAACAGCCTGGTCGCCACGGTCAGCACGCAGACCCAGCGCGCCGTGAGTCAGGCCGAGGCCGGCCTTGAGGCGGGGGCCCGCACGCAGGCCAACAGCAAGCTGCGCGGACTCTATCTGGCCGGCGGCCTGGGGCTGGTCGCGGTCATCGTCTCGATGGTCCTGTCCCTGTGGATCGCCGTCAACCTGGCCCGGCGGCTGCGAGGCCTCCGGGACTCGGCCCTGGACCTGGCCCATGTCCGGCTGCCCGACGTGGTGCGGCAACTGCGCGCCGGTGAAGACGTGGATGTGACCCAGCAGGTGCCGCTGCTGGACGCGGGCGTAGACGAGATCGGCCAGGTCAAGGCGGCCTTTAATTCGGCACAGCGCACCGCCGTGGAGGCGGCCGTGGATGAGGCCAGGGTGCGCCGCGGCATCAACGACGTGTTCCGGAACCTGGCCCGGCGCAGCCAGTCGCTGCTGGAGCGGCAGCTTTCCCTGCTCGACGCGCTGGAGCGCCGGGCCTCCGAGCCCGACGACCTGGAAAGCCTGTTCCGCATCGATCACCTCAGCACGCGCATGCGCCGCCACGCCGAGAGCCTGATCGTCCTGGCCGGCGACTCGCCCAAGCGCACGTTCCGTGACCCGGTGCCGTTCGTGGACGTGCTGCGCGCGGCCGCGGCCGAGGTCGAGGACTACACCCGGATCCGGGTCACCTGCCTGGCCCCCGCCGCGCTGGCCAGCCAGGCGGTCGCGGACGTGATCCACATGCTCGCGGAGTTCGTGGAGAACGCCGCGACGTTCTCCCCGCCCAACACCGAGGTGCGCATCACCGGTGACCTGGTCGCGAAGGGTTTCGCGGTCGACATCGAAGACCGCGGGCTGGGCATGAGCGATGACGAGATCGCCTCGGTCAACGCCAGCCTCGAGAGCCCGCCACTGTTCGACCTGTCCGGCTCGGACCGGTTCGGCCTGTTCGTCGCGGCGCAACTCGCCCGGCGACATGGCATCCGGGTGACACTGCGCCACTCGGCCTACGGCGGCGCGACCGCCATCGTGCTGATCCCGCGCGACCTGGTGGTTCTCACCAACGCGCTCGGTCAGGGTGCGCTTCCCGGCCGGGCTCCCGCGCCGAACGGGCGCGTGGTCAGCGCGGTGCGCCCCGCCGTCCCGGCCAGCCCGGTCGCCTGGGATCAGCCGACCGGACGGGACCCGTCGGCGAGCCGGGACCCGCGGGCGAGCGGAGACCCGCTGGCGAACGGAGACCCGCTGGCGAACGGAGACCCGCGGACCAGGGGAGATTCGTCCGCCGCCGAACGGCTTCTCCCGGGTCCGCACACGGCACCCGAGATGCCGCAGCAGGCCAGGCCGCCGGCCGACCAGGAGCCGGTGGCGTTCGCCGCCGCGCCCCTGGCCGACTCGGGTGTCCTCGATCGGGGTGTCCTCGATCGGGATGTGCTCGAGCCGGAGGTCCTCGAGCCGCTTCCGCCGCGCCATGCGCCCGGCGGGCCCCATGCGCCCGGCGGGCCCGACCCGCTCGGGGCACCCCTGCCGCAGCGGGTCCGGCAGGCGAGCCTGGCGCCGCAACTGCGCCGGTCGGCGCCCGCAACTGCGCCGGTCGGCGCGGCCGCACCCCGCTCGCCCGAGACCGCGCGCAGCGTGATGTCGTCCTTCCAGCGCGGCTGGCGGCGCGGCCTTTCCGAAGGCCACGCGGACCGGGGCCAAGGCCAAGACCAGCGATCCCATGGGGAGAGCCAATGAAAGCGAACTTCACTCGGCAACCGCCGCAGCGGACCGCGAGCACCGACAGCCATCTCGGCTGGTTCCTGGACGACCTGGTCGAGCGGGTGGCCCAGGTGCAGAAGGCGGCCGTGCTGTCGCGGGACGGCTTCGTCCTGGCCGCCTCGGCCGGGCTCAGCCGCGAGGATGCCGAGCATCTCTCGGCACTGGCCGCCGGGCTGGCCAGCCTGGCCAACGGCGGCGCGCTCCACTTCAACGGGGGCCTGGTCCACCAGACCGTCATCGAGATGGAGCGGAACTTCCTGTTCGTGACCGCGGCCGGAGAGGGAAGCTGCCTCGCGGTCCTCGCCGCCTCCCAGGCCGACGTCGGCCTGGTCGCGTACGAGATGGCGCTGATCGTGAAGCAGGTGGGACGGCACATGTCGGCCGACCCCCGGTCGGCGGCCGATGCTAGCGAAGTGATGTGAACCGGACGTGGCTCCCCGTGACATCCGGCCGCCGCAACACGGGCCCGGGCCGGTCGTGCGCCCGTACGCGCTTACCCGGGGCCGGACGAAGCCAACCGGGGACGTGGCCGACATCGTCTCCATGGTCTACGCGCTGCGCCGGGCGGCACCGGACCCGTCCGAACTCGAACCGGAGCATCTAGCTGTGCTCCGCCAGTGCGGGGAGGCCAGGTCCGTCGCGGACCTGGCCTCCGCGCTTGACCTGCCGCTCGGCGTGATCCGCGTCCTGCTCAGCGATCTGCGGGATCAGGGACTGGTCCGGATCGCCCCGCCGCGCCCGGAGCGGCTTGCCGACATACGCCTGCTCAGGGAGGTGGCCGATGGCCTACGACGACTCTGATGTAACACGCGACGGACTCCGCCTGGCCGACCGCGACGAGGACCGGGCCCCGATGGCCGTCAAGATCCTGGTCGCGGGCGGCTTCGGGGTGGGCAAGACCACGCTGGTGGGCGCGCTCACGGAGATCCGGCCGCTGCGCACCGAGGAAGAGCTGACCGGCCCCGGAACGGATACCGACCTGCTCACGGGCGTGGAGCAGAAGCAGACCACGACCGTTGCCATGGACTTCGGGCGCATCACGATCAACGCCGGGCTCGTGATCTACCTGTTCGGCATGCCCGGGCAGGGACGCTTCTGGTTCATGTGGGACGACCTGTCGCACGGCACGCTCGGCGCGGTCGTCCTCGCCGACGTCAGGCGCCTCGCCGACTGCTTCCCGGCCATCGACTACTTCGAGAACCGCGGTACGCCGTTCATCGTCGCGCTCAACTGCTTCGCCGGGGCCCGCCGTTACGAACTGGACGACGTGCGGCGGGCGCTCGACCTCGACACGCACGTGCCGATCGTCCGCTGCGACGCGCGGGAACGAGGGTCGTCCCGGGACGCGCTGGTCACGCTCGTCGACCATGCGATCGCCCGGCTCGGACCGGGGCCGGCGGCACCCAGCGCACCGGGCCTGGTCCGGGGCCTGGCCTAGTCCCGTCGCCGCGGCACCCGGCCTCGATCGGCGGTCTTCATTTGTGCTATTACGCGGTATGCGTGGTCGGCCGTCCGGCCCCGACCGTTTGTGGATTAGCTCGTCCAAAGGGCTAAATTCCGGTCGTGACGTGGCGTGGCCAGTAGCATGTTGCTTTCTTCTCATTATTTGGGAGTCGCTATGGCTACCCGGATCACAATCGAGATCCCCTGGGCGCAGGAAGCAACCGCCGCCGCGAAGTTATGTACCATCCTGAACCGGGAGACCGGGATTTCCTGGACCGCGGGCGAGGGCACGGATTCCGACGGGAAACTGGGTGTTTCATCGCTTATCATCACGGCCGTCGTCGCCGGATCGGCGGAAGAAACGACGCGGATGGCGCTGGCGAAGGCCAGCAAGGTATTAGAGGCCTGGCGGGCGCGGCATCGTGATCCGCCGGCGGCCCGGCTGACCTCAGAGCACGCGGCCGAGGACGAGCCTGGTGACCTCCCCGCAGACGAAACCTGACGGCGGCGGGTCGCGTGCGGTCGTGATCGGGTCGGCCGTGTACGACGACGAGAAGATCAAGGGCTATCCCGCGATCGGGCGCAGCGCCGAGTGCATCGCCCGCCTGCTGCAGCGCAGTCCCATGTGGGGACCGGAAAGCTGCCGTCTGGTCCTGAACCCGGCGACGCAGCACGACATCTGCCGTGCGATCGTCGAGGCCGACGGCGAGGTGGGCCACGGGGGCACGCTGCTGGTCTATTACATCGGGCACGGAGAATACTGGACCGACGGCGCGCCTCCCGATGTCTATCTCGCGCTGCGGACCTCGATATGCCGCCAGGAGTGGAGTTTCCTCGGCTCCCGTTATGTCTACCGGGTCATGCGCGAAAGCGAAGCCGTCAGGAAGGTGCTGATCCTGGACTGCTGCAACTCGGGCCTGGTCGACGGGGTGCTCGGCGAGTGGGCGCACCCGCAGTGGATGGAGGAGATCGAGCGGCACGGGACCTGCGTGCTGACCGCGACCAAGCGGGAGTCGTGGAGCCAGGGCGCGGACGCGGAAGACGCCGACAAGCGGTACACCGCGTTCAGCGGCTGCCTGGCCGGGATCCTGCAGAACGGCATCGAGGACGGGCCGCACGACCTGACGGTGCTGGACATCTTCAACGCGCTCGACCACCGTCTCCCGCAGCGGGGTCACCCGCGGCCGGAGATCATCAGCCGCCGTTACGGCGCGAAGATCCCGGTGTACGAGAACAAGACGCCGAGCCAGCACCCCCGGCCGCCGCAGCGTGCCCGCCTGACATCGCTCTCGCCCGATGAACTCGCCGCGGTGTGGGCCGGCCACGAGCCGATAGCTGGCCTGCCTTCCGACGTGATCGAGGACTACCTGCCCGAGTTCGTGGCCCGGCGGGCCGTGGCGGAGGTGGCACAACTGGTCCACCACCTGCACGGCCTGGGCTCGGAGCGAGTCAGCCTCTGGGTGGTGCAGGTGCTGAGCACGCCGCCGGAACAGATCGGCGCCGTCGCGGCCGCGCTGCGCGGATGCCCGTGCCCGCCGTGCGCCGGTGTCGCGCGGCACCTCGAGGACGCCGCGATCGGCATGCTATCGCGCGGCGGGCTTATCGAGTACCGGCGCGGGCTGCACCACGGGTACCAGCCGTGACCGAGCAGGCCCGCCACGGGGCGGGCACCGATGACGAGGCGTTCGCCCGCCGGGTCGTACTGCACCGCAGCATTCCCGATGTGCTCGACCTGATCAGCGACCTGCGGCGGGAGCCGGTGGCGGACACCAGCCTGGCCCAGGAGGCGCTGGCCAACTCCGACGCCGCGTTACGGCTGCTGGAGGGGATCGCGGTGCTGCGTCCGGTGGTCGATGTGGCCGAGGCCGCGTCCCGCCTGGACGCCGACGGCAGCGCCAGCGACACCGACGCGCTGGCCCTGGCCGAGACGGCCGCGCTGGCCATGCCGCCGCGCCAGGCGGCAGCGCTGGTCATCGACCTGATCGCGGCGGGCCGGATCGGCCTCGGGCAGGAGATCGCCAGTCAGGTGGCCCGGCATCGCATGTCACGCGAGATCTCGCTGTTCGTCGACGCGCTGCTGAGTTCCGGGCAGGCCGGGCAGGGACGGCTGGCCATGGATACCTTGCACGTCGCGGGGGAGCAGCGCTCGATGCGCACGGTGGCCCGGATCTTCCTCTCCCTGCGGGCCTTGCGCCGCGAGACCGTCGCCGACCGGCTCCTGGACTGGATCTTCCCGCCCGCGCACACGGTGCCGGAACTCCAGGAACTGGCCACGGTGCTCAGTGAGCTCAGCCCGCATGAGGCCGTGCTTCCGGGCCGCATCTTCGCGCTGTCCCACGCCCGGCTGACGGCCGGCCAGATCGCCGAACTGGCCCGGGCGCTGCACGACAGCAAGACATCCAACACTGCGAAGCCGTTCATACAGGACACGGCCAAGGCCCGCGAGATCGCGGAGATCATCGACCTGTACCGCATGCTCCGCCACGACGGCCTGCCCGAACTGGCCACGCTCGTGGTCACGACGGCCGCGGCCGAGCGCAAGCCGGGCGACGTCGTGGCCCTGGCCGTCACGCTCGCGCGGGAGCAGCCCGACGACGGCATCCTGCTGCGGCAGCGGGCCGCCGCCCGCTGTGACCTGCGTGATCTCGTTGACCTGTTTCCCCGCTGGCACCACCACCTCAAGAAGCAGTTCTCCGACTTCGTCCGGGCGGTCGCCGCGGCGCACCCCATCGACTTCATCCACCGGATCGCCGACGACCTCACCGACACCGGCCAAGCCGACTGGGCCCAGCAGCTTCGCGTGGCCGCGATCCAGCACCCGGACGGCCGCACCGGGGCCGAACTGGCCCGGCTGCTGTGGCGGATCGGCGAGCCACGGGTCGCCCGCGCCGAGGCCCGGCGGCTGACCGAGTGGTTCGCCGCGAGGTTCGGCCAGGCGACCGGTGCCGAGGTCGGCGAGACCTGCCACCTGCTGATCGAGTACGTCAGGGAGCAGGACGCGCTGGGCTCCAGCGGCCTGGTCCGCGCGCTCTGGGAGGCCCTGCTCACCTCGACTCACGATCCGGACCGCCTGGTCGCGCTGACCGAGGCGCTCTGGAAGGACGGCGCGCATCGCTACGCGGCTGACCTGCTGCACCAGTGGCTGGAGCAGCAGGAACTCGTCGACCCGGCCGAGCTGTCGGTGGTCGTCGGCCGGCTGCGGATCTTCCTGCCCGACACATCGCTCGGTGAGTTGCTGGCCCAGACCGTCAACCGGTGGGCGCCCGCGACCCGGGCGGGCGCGGTCGCCCGGTTGGTCGAGGACGGCTTCGGCCGCGAGGCAGCCCTGCTGCAGCGCCTCGCTTCGCGGTAGCCGGACGCCTGCGTCAATCCGGGCCCGGCTGATGCTTGGTCACGGGAAACGCTACCGGGTAGCGCCGCAAGTAGGACCGGGCATCGCGTACCCCCTGCGCGTACGCCCCGGCACCGAGCGCGATCGCCAGCAGGATGCCCACGGGCTGAGGGATGACCTTGAGCTCATTGACCAGGCCCGACAGGAGCAGCAGGGCCGCGAAGTAGCCCAGCAGCCATAACCCCGCGCGCAGGTCGTCCGCCCGACGGGCGTCCGGCACGTGCCAGCGGAACGCGTACAGAAGCAGGGCCAGCGCGGTCATCGACCCGACGCTCCGCCAAAGGTGAGCCCAGCCGCCTCCGTAGACGATGAGGGTGGCCAGCACGAAGCTGCAGGGCGCGAGCAGCCTCCAGCGCATGACGGCGGCGATCCTGGCCTGCTGCCGGAAGGCCGAGTACGGGATCGCGGCCATGGCGTAGACGAACAGCGAGCAGACCGCGCTCACCGCCGTGATCTGTTCCCAGCCGCCGAACGACAGGAGCATCGCCCCGATGGCCAGGTTGATCGCCATGGCCTTGCCAAGCACCTCGCGGCGGCCGGAGCGGTCGGCCAGCCAGTGCGGCATGATCCGGTTGAGCCCGAACTGCGCGACCTCCTGGGCCATGGCCGAGGTGAACACCAGCGCCGAGCCGGCGGGGGAGGAAAGCGACTCCACTCGGAGCAGCCAGGAGAGCCAGGTGAGGTTGAGAGTCGCCGCCAGTTCCATGTACGGGGAGTTGGCGTAGTCCTCCTTGTTGAAGTGGATGTGGGTCCAGCCGTCGCTGAGCCGGGCGGCCGGGGTGGCGCCGATGAACACCACCTGCAGAGCCGTATAGATCACGATACAGAGCAAGATCGATAAGATCACGGCCCGCCGGACGTCCCGGGGGCTCCGGGCCTCCCCGGCGTGGTCGAGCGGGGCCTGGAACCCGCCGTAGGCGTAGATCACCCCGCCGCTGATGAGCGCGCTGAACACGGCATTCCATCCGTACGGGTTGAACCCGCTGGTCGACTGCGACGTGAAGTTCTGCGTCCTGAAGCTGAGGCCGAGTAACACCACGGTGAGCACCGGCACGACGAACTTCGAGATCGTGACGACCGTGTTCACCCGGGCGAACCAGGCGACGCCGAACATGTTAAGCAGCACGAAAACGATCATGAACGCGAGCGCCCAGCCGTAGCCGGTAATCGTAAGGTCGCCATTGGGCTTGGTGAGACCGGATTCCAGGTGGCCGTTGGCGAACTTCACCATCGCGATGGCTTCGCTCGGCGGATTTGCCGCGTAAAAGATCAAGACTCCCGCCGCGACCACGGTCCCGACCAATCGCCCGCTGCTGTGAAAGGGCCACCAGACCACGCCGCCTGATTTTGGCAGGAGCGATCCAACTTCGACCATCACTAACGCGATTACCAGCATCGCGACGCCGCCAATGACCCAGGCGATTACGGACGCGGGCCCGGCAATGCTGGCGGCCGAGGCCGCGCCGAGCAGCCAGCCCGAGCCAATAATGGCGCCGAAAGCGGCTCCGACTAAGCTCCAAATGCCTAACGGTTTGCTATTGACCTGCCCGCGCCTGATCCGGGATTCTGTCCTGCTCATGTGCCCCCCTGACGCAGTTGCCCCGTCATAATCTGATGCGGTCAGAGTAGAGCACTATCTGCGTCAATGGCGGCGCGTTGCCTGACCATTCGGACAAGATTTAGTTTAGCCTTGGCTGGCTAATCGGGGGGACCGCTAATTTCCGCCTGTTTAGGGCGAGATGCGGCTACCGGTTCAGTTTTCCGGCTTTTGAAACGGCCACGAGGCCCCTGATCACCCAGATGACACCGAGGATCATCGGCCCCCAGGCCACGAAGTACGTGCCGCCGCCGGAGGAAGACGCGTTGCTGTAGGTGGCGATCGTGATGACCAGCCCGACGATGAAGATCACCGCGCCGATGACAACCTGCTTCATGGCCCGCTTGCGGACCACCGCGGCCAGCGACCCGGACGGCATCTGGTTCGGCGCGGTGTATCCCGGCGCCACGTACGGGTTGGTCGGCTGGCCGTACCCCGGGCCGGGCGGCTGGCCGTAACCCGGGCCGGGCGGCTGGCCGTAACCCGCCGGATTCGGCTGCTGGCCGTAGCCGGGTTGTGGCTGCTGGGTGAACCCGGGATCGGGCTGCTGGCCGTAGCCGGGCTGGCCAGGCGGCGGGTAGCCGGCCGCCCCGGCGTTCGGGTCATGCTGCGGGGCGTTCGGGTCGTACTGCGGACTGGTCATGGGATCCCTCGTTTCGGTTTCGGAGCGGCCGGAGTCAGGCTGGCGGGATGAGCGCGACGAGACTCTGGAGTTCGCGGGCCTCGTGCTGATCGATGATGGACTTCGTGCCGCTGACGGAGACCTGAATCCCGCGCTCCGCCACGACGCCGGCCCACCAGAACTCGCTCCGCACCAAGCTCTGCGCGCCGCCGTGCACAAAGGTCTGGCGCACGCACGGCCAGCCGCCCAGGAACACGTCGGGCTGGTAGTCACCCACGACCAGGTTCGGCATCTCCCGCTGCATGATGCCCAGGCTGGCCGCGACGAACTGCTCGGTGGACATCGCGACCGGCCCGCGCACGACCAGGCTGGTCAGGCGCGCGGACCCCCGGGTGATCGTGAGCTTCTCCTCGACGGACGAGACGGGCGCGGGCAGTTGCACGAGCGGGGTCACGATCGGCGACGGTGCCGGGTCGATCCTGAGCGACCCGAAACTCGTGGCAAGATCGGCCCGGGCCTGGGGCACGGTCACCGTTAAGGCGTACGGCCCGACCATCGCGTACGACTGCACCTCGGGCAGGCCGGCGGGGCGCCGGAACCCCTTCTTCTTCCGCTTGATCAGGCGGGCCCGGCCGTCGAAGCCGAGGACCCCGGTCTGGTAGGGCTCACCGACGGACCAGCCCTTCCGCTTCAGCCGCTTGCGGGTGAGGTCCATGTACGCCTGGAGGCCGGACGCGGGCTGCAGCACGATGTTCAGGCCCTGGACGTTGAACCGCAGGCTGATGTCGGGCTGGCCCCGGCCGGCCTGGGGCGGGACGGCGCCTAGGACGTTCCGGAACGGGCCCGCGCGGTCGCCCGGCTCTGGCTGGTGCCCCATGCCTAACCCCCTGATGATCCGTTCCCCCCGCGGGACGGAGGCAGACACGTTAGCAACCAGCCTAGCCCGTATGTCGCGGTTTCGGCGATTTGGCGAGGTTGCTGCGCCCGCCGCCGGATGCCCGGAAAACCGCAGCGTGGCGGGACTCCCTCGGCCGGAGGCGGCGCTAGCGGCGGGCCCGGCGAAATTAGTACAATCCCAGCGTCGTAGGAGCCTTTGGTGAGCAGGCAGGGGGACGGGATGACCGAGCTCATCGCGGGCGATCATCAATCCGACACGCGCCAGAAGGCCCTGCGCATCAACCTCGACCCGCGCTGGTACGGCACGATCGCCGAGATCGGCGCCGGCCAGGAGGTGGTGCGCTGGTTCTTCCACGTGGGCGGCGCCGCCGGCACCGTCGCGAAGTCGATCTCCGCCTACGACATGGCGGTGAGCGACGCGGTGTACGGCAAGGCCGACCGGTACGTGTCCGCCGGCCGGCTCCAGGGCATGCTCGACCATGAGTTCCGGCTCAACGTCGAGCGGCTGGACGACGAGCGGGGCGACGACAACTGCTTCTTCGCGTTCGCGGACACCGTGGTGGCGCGCAGCTACCGGGGCGGCAACGAGTGTCACGGCTGGATGGGCGTGAAGTTCCAGGCCCAGCCGCACGACGAGCCGAGCCAGATCGTGATGCACGTGCGGATGCTCGACGTCGAGGCGTTCGCGCAGCAGGAGGCGCTCGGGATCGTCGGGGTGAACCTGCTGTACGGGGCGTTCTTCCATCACCACGAGCCGGACAAGCTCATCGAGAGCCTGCTGGACCGCCTGACCACCGGGCGCATCGAGATCGACATGATCCAGTTCCGGGGCATCGAGTTCCGGGGCGTGGACAACCGGCTGATGGCGCTCAAGCTCGTGCAACTCGGGCTGAGCGGCGTGGCGATGTTCGGCCCCGACCGGGAGGTGCTGCAGCCCAGCGAGGTGCTGCGCAAGAAGGCGGTCCTGGTGGAGCGGGGCAGCTTCCGGCCGCCCACGCACGTGAACCTCGACATGCTCCATACGGCCAAGGCCAGGTTCGAGGAGGACCCGGCGGTCGCGGGCAAGCCGGTGCTGATGCTCACCGAGATCACGATGCGCAACCTGCTCGCGGGCGGAGCCGCCGACGTGGACCGGCGCGACTTCCTGGCCCGCGCCGAGTTGCTCGCGGCGTGCGGCATGACGGTCCTGATCAGCGACTACTTCGACTACTACCGGCTCGCCGCCTACATCGCGGAGCGGACCAGGGAGCGGATCGGCATCGTCATGGGCGTGCCGAGCCTGATCGACCTGTTCGACGAGAAGAACCACGCCCAGTTGCCGGGCGGGATCCTGGAGAGCTTCGGGCGGCTGTTCAAGAATGACCTGAGGCTGTACGTCTACCCCCTCCAGCCGTCGCCCGACGATGAGCTCAAGACCGTGGACGACATCAAGGTCCAGCCGGACCTGCAGCCGCTGTACGACTACCTCGCCGGCCGGGGCAGCTTCGTCAACCTCGACAACTACGCGCCCGAGTACCTGTCGATCTTCAGCCGGGACGTGCTGCGCCGGATCGCCGCGGACGACGATTCCTGGGAGAGCATGGTCCCCGCCGAGGTCGCCGCGCTCATCAAGCGCCGCGGCTTCTTCGGCTGCAACAAGTCCTAGGGGGGACGACCCCCCTATAACCCCCCGGCGCTTCGCCTGGCGGCTCCGCGAACCCTTTTGCCATTCGCTCGGGCCAGCCTCCGGCCGGCCGTCGCGGCTGGCACGGCCCTGGTCGGGCCGAAGCCCCCAGCACTTTTGCCAGGCCCTACGGGACGCCGCCGACGGGGGAGCCGTCGGGGGCGCGAGGGCCCGGGATGTTGCGGAAGGCGAAGGGCTCGGCGGGGCGGCCGGGCTGGACATACCAGGCCTGGCCGGTCTCGTCGCTGGCGAGGATCGCGAGCACGGCGCCGGCCACGTCACCGGCGGCCAGCATCGGGACGCCCGCGGCCTCGATCAGGTGCCGGACCGGGCCAGTGATCGCGGTGTCGGCGAATCCCGGGCACAGCGCGTTGACCGCCACGCGGTCGGCGGCCAGCGCCGGGCCGAGCGAGCGGGCCAGGCCCACGACCGCGTGCTTGGCCGCCGCGTAGATCGGGTCGGCGGGCACCGCGGTCAGCCCGGCCAGGCTGGCCGTGAGGACCAGGGCGCCGCCGCCGCTTTCCCGCAGCGCGGGCAGGGCGGCGGCCACCGCCGCCTCGCTGTCGGCCGGCTCGGCCACGTCGCAGCGCACGAACAGCCCGTCGAGCTTGGCCGCCACGTCCGCCCCGCCCTCGTCGACGTCGGCGATCACGACCCGCGCCCCGCGCTCGGCCAGTCGCTGCGCCGTGGCCGCGCCGATGCCGTTGGCCCCGCCGGTCACCAGCACGACCGCGCCGTCCAGTTCGATCATCGTCACTCCTTTTTGGGGCTCACGGGGGAGCGGTCCAGGCCTCGCAGCAGGGCCTCGATGATAGTGATCGCCCGGCCGATGTCGGGCGAACGGTCGGCGATCACGTCGGAGTACAGGAAACCTTCGCAGATGCGGACGATCGCGTAGGCGAGCGTCGGGGTGTCGAGGCCGGCCTCGAACGCGCCCCGGCCGCGCTCAAGGTCGATGAGGTTCTCAAGCGCGCCGGTCATGCCCTTCTGCACGGTGCTGCGGGCCCCGGCCAGGATGCGCAGCGCGGCCTCGGGGTCGGACTCGAGGAACGCGCGCAGCGGCTTGTCGCGCTCCACCGCGGCCAGCACCCCGCCGACCACGGCCGAGATCCTGGCCACCCCGGCCAGGGCGGCCGTGGCGTGCACCTGGTCGACCAGCAGGTGCCGGGCCCGCCACCAGAGCACCTCGTCGAGGAGTTGCTCCCGGTTTCCCGCCCGCCGGTAGAGGGTGGCCCGCCCGACGTGCGCGCGCCGGGCCAGGGACTGCATGTCCAGCCGCTGCCCCGAGACGTAGGCGTCCACCGCGGCCGCGAAGATCTCGGCCGGGACGGCCGCGGGCGCCGCGATGCCCGCGGGCACGACGGCCCGCGCATCGTCTCGCTGCCGTGGCTGCAGTGACATCGCGTATCGGTCCGGTTCTCGCCCGCGGCCGGCCCGGCGGTCAGCCCGCGGGCCGCGCGGCCGCGGCCTTGAGCAGGAGTTCCAGTTCGTCGGCCAGGTAACCGGCCAGGTTGTCGAGGTCGGGGACGAGTTCCCGGCAGGACACCAGGCCGAAGTGAAGCCGTCCCAGGTAACCCACCAGCGTGATGTTGAGGCCCTGGCCGTCGGTGATCACCGACACCGGGTAGTGGGCCAGCAGTTGCGCGCCGCACAGGTACACCGGCACGTTCGGGCCCGGCACGTTCGAGATGCAGATGTTGAACGGCGGCAGCCGGTGCAGCAGGCCGGTGGCGAACACCACGCGGGCCGCCCGCGCGGTCAGCGCGGGCGGGGCGAAGTCGCTGATCTGGTCGACCAGGCCCTGCGGGATCGCGGCCTGCTGCGCCTTGGCCATCTTCGTCGCGGCGTGCACGATCTCCAGCCGCTGGCCGGGGTCGGTCACGTGGGTGGGCAGCGCGGCCAGCATGGCCGACACCTTGTTGCCCAGGGCGCCCTTGCTGGCCGGGTCGCGCACCGACACCGGGATCATCGCGATCAGCGGCGCCTGCGGCAGCGTGTCGTGCTCGGCCAGCCAGCGCCGCAGCGCGCCCGCGCACATCGCCATGACCACGTCGTTGACCGACACGCCGAACGCGTTCTTCACGGTCTTGACGCTGGCCAGGTCGACGCTGCGGAACGCGAACCGGCGGTGCGGGGTGATCGGCTTGTTGAACGGCGTGCCCGGGGCGCGGCCGGGCATCGTGGGGATCACCGCGCCGTCGCCGCGGCCGAGCCCGAGAATGCCGCCGACGATCGTGGTCACCGCCGGGGCCAGGGTCGGCAGCACGCGCACGAGTTCGTTGCTGACCTGCACGGTCTGCACCGGCCGCCACGCCAGCCGGGCCGCGGCCAGCGCGGCCAGCCGCACCGGGCCCGGCGGACGCTCAGGCCGCAGCGGCTCGCTGGCGGGCACCTCCCGCCCGCCCGGGGCGAGGTCGAGCAGCACCGTGAGCAGTTCCGCGCCGGACGCGCCGTCGATCGCGGCGTGGTGGATCTTCGTGTAGACCGCGACCTGCCGCTTGGCCAGCCCGGTGATCAGGTAGATCTCCCACAGCGGCCGGCTCCGGTCCAGGGGGCGCGCGTGCAGCCGGGCGACCTGCTCGGTGAGCTGTGCCTGCGATCCGGGCCGCGGCAGCGCGATCTCGCGGATGTGGTACTCGATGTCGAAGTTCTCGTCGTCGACCCAGTAGGGCTGGTCCAGCCCGAGCGGCACGTTCAGCAGCCTGCGGCGCAGCACCGGCACGAGCGGCAGCCGCTCGCCCAGGACCTCGGTCAGCCGGGCCAGGGTCAGCGGCTTGGGCGCCCCGCTGGGATCCAGGACGCACAGGCCGCCGACGTGACCGGTGGTGCTGGGGGTCTCGAGGGCGAGGAACGCGGCGTCAAGCCCGGTGAGCTGCTGCATGTCGAGGGCTCCTCCTCGCGGGCGGGTGCGGCGGGATCAGCCGCGGCCCGGGTAGAGCGGCCGCAGCAGCGGCGGCGGCCGGAACGGCGGCCGCTGGCCGGCCGGGGCGGCCAGCCGGTCGGCGATCAGCCACAGCGCCGCGGGGTCGACCCCGAAACCCAGGTGGCCGCACCGGACCTCGACATTTTCGTGCAACGCGGTTTCCGGCTCGATGCAGGAGCGCCAGGACACGATGCCGTCGAGGCGGGAGAAGACGGCCGTCGAGGGAACCGGGATCGGCCGCGCCACCTGCTCGCGGGTGGGCACGCCGAGGGCGTGCATGTGCCTGCGGCGCTGGTAGACGGTCTCGGCGCGGCTTTGCCGCGGGTCGTGCAGCGCGAACGGGCTGCCCAGCGTGATTACCTCACGGACCTGCTGCGGACGCTGGCGCGCCATCTCCCTGGCGTAGATCCCGCCCAGGCTCCAGCCCAGCAGCGACACCGGCCCGCCGGTGCGCGCCGCGCACGCCTCCAGCGCTCGCGGCAGCCCGTTCAGCACGATGTCGGTCGGGCCCAGGTTGCGCCCGAGGTTCCAGCCGCACACGTCGTAGCCCAGCATCCGGATGAACTGCCGCAGCAGCGCGGTGCTCCGGTCGGTGGCCAGCAGGCCGGGCAGCACGATCACCCCGTGGCCGTCGCCCCGCGGCGCGGCGGCCAGCCAGGCCGCCGACAGCGGAAGGGCGGCCAGTTCGGCCAGCCCGCGGGCGGGTTCGGTGAGGTAGAGCCCGGCCGACGGTCTCGTCCCCGGGGGCACGCCTCCAGCGGCATCCGGGCCCCCCGCTGTCGCTGGCCGGACGAAGAACATCTGCCGCTCCCGCGTATCACCCGTACCCGGCCGTGCCGCCTCATGCTGCGTGGGCCCGGCAACAGGCTGATACAACGCCAGTATATGTCTCACCACGCAAACGGGAAGGCCTCATCTTCCGGGCATAACGTGGATTCGGCCGAGACATCACCACATGACCACCGGTGCCGCGTTACGGAAAAAGGCTGGTGAGCGCCCTGGCTACAGGACCGGCCGGCGCGAGCCGGGTCAGGCGGCCGGCTCCGGACCGCCGCGAGTCAGCGCGAGCGGGTCGACGACCCGGTCAAACAGTTCCGCGCTCACGCCCTGGGCCAGGGCCGCTTCCCTGAGCGTCAGGTCGTGGTCGATGGCGTAGTGGGAGATCGCCGCGGCCTGGTCGTAGCCGATGATCGGCGACAGCGCCGTCACCATCATCACCGACCGGTCGAGGTCACTGGCCAGCTTGGGCTCGTTGAGCCTGGTCCCCTCGACCATGAACTCGCGGAAGTGGTCGCACATGTCGGCCATGATCAGCGCCGAGTGCAGGTAGCTGTTGATCAGGATCGGCCGGAACGTGTTGAGCTCGAAGTTGCCCTCGGCCCCGCCCATGGCCACCGCCACGTCCGAGCCGATGACCTGGATCGCGACCATCAGCATGGCCTCGGCCTGCGTCGGGTTGACCTTGCCCGGCATGATCGACGATCCGGGCTCGTTGGGCGGGAAGACCAGTTCGCCGAGTCCCGCGCGCGGGCCGGAGCCGAGCCAGCGCAGGTCGTTGGCGATCTTGAACAGGGTGACAGCGGCGGCCTTGAGCCCGCCGTGCGCGCGCACCATGCGGTCGAGCGTGCCCTGGGCAGTGAATTTGTTGGCCGCGGTCTCGAATCCGGTGCCGGTCATCGCCGCGATCTCCGCCGCCACCTCCGCGCCGAAACCGTGCGGGGCGTTCAGCCCGGTGCCGACCGCGGTCCCGCCCATGGCCAGCTTGAGCAGGCCGTGCGTGGCGTGCTCGACGTCGGCGATCGCGTCGTCCAGGGCGCCCACGTACCCCGACCACTCCTGGCCGACGGTCAGCGGGGTGGCGTCCTGCAGGTGCGTCCGGCCGATCTTGACCACGTCCGCCCACTGCCCGGCCTTCGCCTCGAAGGCGTCGCGCAGCCGCCGCAGTGCCGGGATCGTCCGGCCCGCGGCCATCGTGTACGCGGCGATGTGCATGGCCGTCGGGAACGTGTCGTTGCTCGACTGGGCCATGTTCACGTGATCGTTGGGATGCACCGGATCCTTGGCGCCGAGCACCCCGCCGACCAGCTGGATGCACCGGTTGGCGATGACCTCGTTCACGTTCATGTTGGACTGGGTGCCCGATCCGGTCTGCCACACGTGCAGCGGGAACTCCTCGTCCAGGGCACCGCTGATCACCTCGTCGCAGACGCGCGCGATCAGCGCGCCCTTCCATCCGGGCAGCCGGCCGCCCCGGGTGTTCACCACCGCGGCCGCCTTCTTCACGTAGCCGTAGGCGTGGTACACCTCCTTCGGCATCCGGTCGCGGCCGATGCTGAAGTACTTCAGGCTGCGCTGGGTCTGGGCCCCCCAGTAGTGGCCGGCGGGCACCTCGATCTGGCCCATGCTGTCGGACTCGGCCCGCGTCCCGGTGGCGTCCAGGCCGATCGGGATGTCGAGGACCGCCGGTGCCTGCTCGTCTGCGTTCGTCATGCCCGACCTCTCAATGCCCGCTTCCGGCCCGCATCCTGCCTGCTCTCGGACGGCTCTCGGATGGCTCTCGGCCTGCGAAGAACTATCCCTGCCCGCAGACTGCAATCTAATGTCGGTGCCGCGGTCGCGGATGGCGGGGTGATTCGACCCGGTTAGTGCCGGGTTGCGGCCACGGCGATGTCGCGGGGGAGCACGACCCCGTTGCGCCAGAGTTCGGTGACCCGGGTCAGGTGCAGCCCGGCCCCGGTGAACGCGCCGAGGAAGCCGTCCAGGGTCTTGTGGTGGAAGCCCACCCGGGTGCTCAGGCCCTTGCCGCCGGGTGTGGACCGCTGCGCCCAGCCGCGGTTCCCGTACCCGGGCCGCGGCAGGGCCCGCGCGTCCGCCCGGGCCAGCCCGTGGCCGTTTCCGCGGGCGACGCGCAACTGGTCGGCGGACAGGTCAAGGCCCAGCGGGCGGTAGCCGGCCGCTGCGATGGCCGGCAGGTACCGGCCGGTGCCGCAGGCCACGTCGAGGCAGACCTGACCGGTGCCCGGGCCGAGCAGACCGGTGAGGGCCGTGGCATCCTCGTCCAGGGGCCCGGGGAAGCTCTCGTGATACCAGTCCGCGTGACCGTCATACCGGGCTGCCGTCATTCCCCCATTCTTAACGCAGCGCCGCGTGGCGCCGGCCCGCGATTAGGCCGCCTCTCTCGGGGCAGGTCGGGACACGGGGGGCGGAAGTGACGCCCGGGTTCACGGCTGACCTGGACCGGGCTAACCTGCCCCTGGCTGAGCAGGGCGAGCAGAGCTGGGTGGTGCGCGGTTTCGATGGCGGGTGCGAGAAGTCTGCGGGTGGTCGTCGTCGGCGCCGGGCTGGCCGGGCTGGCGTGCGCGTCCGATCTGGCCGCGGCCGGCGCCCGGGTCCGGGTGCTGGAGGCCGGGGACGCGGCCGGCGGCCGGATGCGCACCGACCGCCAGGCCGGGTTCCTGCTCGACCGCGGGTTCCAGGTGTTCAACACCTCCTACCCGCAGGTGCAGCGGCGGCTGCCGCTGCGCGCGCTGCGGCTGCGCCCGTTCACGCCGGGGCTGCTGCTGCACACCGGCCGGGGCCGGGTCCGGTTCACCGATCCCACCCGGCGGCCCCGCCAGATGGCCGACGTGCTCCGCGGCCGGCTGGCCGGGCCTCGCGACATGGCCGCCCTGGCCCGGCTCAGCGCGCGGGACATGCTCGCGCCCGCCCGCCTGATCAGGAGCGAGCCCGACCACACCACGCGGGCCGCGCTGGCGGGCGCCGGGATCTCGAGCGACCTGGTCGAGCGGCTGTTCCGGCCGTTCCTGGCCGGGGTGTTCCTGGAGGATGACCTCGACACCTCGAGCCGGTTCTTCCACCTGGTCTGGCGCAGCATGCTGCGCGGCAGCCTGTGCCTGCCGCGCCGTGGCATACAGGCGGTGCCCGAGCAACTCGCGCAGGCGCTGCCGCCGGGCACAGTCCGGCTGGAAACGCCGGTCGCCGGCCTGACCGGCGACGGGGTGCTGCTCACCGACGGCCGCGAGGTGCCGGCCGACACCGTGGTCGTGGCGACCGGGCCCGCCGCGGCGGCGACGCTGCTTCCCGGCCTGGACGTGCCCGCCACCCGGACCGTCACCACGCTCTACCACGCCGCCCCGGCCTCGCCGCTGGCCGAGCCGACCCTGCTGGTCGACACCGCCCGCCAGGTCCTGCACACCAGCGTGCTGACCGAGGTCACGCCCGGCTACGCCGGCGACGGCCGGGCCCTGGTCTCCACCTCGGTCCTGGGCCGCGGGCCCGAGGATCTGGAGGTGGCCGTCCGGGCCCGGCTGGCCGCGCTGTACCAGGCCGACACGTCAGGCTGGGAGCACCTGGCCAGCTACACCGTGGACGGCGCGCTCCCGGCCATGACCGCCCCGCACCTGCTCAGCCGGGAGTGCCGGGTCGGCCCGCGCCGCTACGTCTGCGGTGACCACCGCGCCACCGGCTCGGTCCAGGGCGCACTCGCCTCCGGCGCCCGGGCCGCCCGCGAGGTAATGGCCGCCGCGGGCTGACCCGGCTTTGGAAGCCGCGCCGGCTCTTGAGGCTGCGACGGCTACCCGGGCCTAGCGCTCCTGCTCGGTCGGGCGGATCAGCATCTCGTTGACCGCGACGTGCGAGGGCCGGGTCACGATGTAGATGATCGCGTCGGCGATGTCGGCGGCCTCCATCCGCTGGCCAAACTGGCCGCGTATGCCCTCCAGTATCTCGGGGCGGTTGTGGCTGGCCAGTTCGGTGGCGGTCGCGCCCGGTTCGACCAGGGACACCCGGACGTGCCGTTTGGCCAGTTCCTCGCGCAGCGAATCGCTGAACGCGCCGACCCCGAACTTGGTCAGCGCGTAGACCGCGTTGCCGACGCGGGCCTTGCGGCCCGCCACCGAGCTGATGGTCACCATGTCCGCCACCTGGCGCGGCCCGTCTTCCGCCGCGCGGATCAGGGGGGGCTGGGCCGCGTGCGCGCAGTACAGCAGCCCGAGCACGTTGATCTCCACCATCCGCTGCCACTCCGCCAGCGGCGCGTCGGCCGCCGGGCCGAGCAGCATCACCCCCGCGTTGTTGACCAGCGTGTCCAGGCGGCCTAGCTCCGCGACCGTGCGTTCCACGGCCTCGGTCGCCTGAGTCTCGTCGGTGATGTCCGATTCCAGCACCAGCGCGGTCCCGCCCTGGTCACGGATGCTGGCCGCCATTTCGTCCAGCCGGTCCTTGCGCCGGGCGGCCAGGGCGACGGCCGCGCCCTGGCCGGCCAGGGCCGCGGCCGTGGCCGCGCCGATGCCGCTGGAAGCGCCGGTCACCAGCGCCACGGTGCCGTCGAGTACGGCCATGTCTGCCTCCGGGTTACAGGGGTTAGATGTGGGGGCCCAGCAGGGTCAGGTCGGCGGGGGAGAGCCGGTCGCTCGCGGTCTTGGCCTGGTGCCAGTACGGATAGATCAGCGGCGGTGCGCTGGCCTTGTCGAGTTGCCCGCGCTCGGCGTCGGTGAGGCGCAGGTCGGCGGCGGCCAGGTTGTCGGCCAGTTGCTCGGACGTGCGCGCCCCGATCACCAGCGTGGTCACGGCCGGCTTGCCGAGCATGTAGGCCAGCGCCACCTGCGCGGCCGACACCCCGCGCTGCTCGCCGATGCCGACCAGGACCTCGATGATGTCGTACAGGCCCTCCTGGTCGTAGACCGGCGGCTCACCCCAGTCGGTGAGCTGCCGCGAGCCCGCGGGCGCCTCGGTGTCCCTGCGGTACTTGCCCGACAGCAGCCCGCCCGCCAGCGGGCTCCAGATCAGCACGCCCAGTCCCTGGTCGACCGCGAGCGGGATCAGCTCGTACTCGGCCTCGCGGCCCTGCAGCGAGTAGTAGATCTGCTGGCTGACGAACCGGGGCAGGCCCGTCCGGTCGGCCGTGCCCAGCGCCTTCATCAGCTGCCACGCGGCGTAGTTGGACGCGCCCACGTAGCGCACCTTGCCCGACTGGACCAGCAGGTCCAGAGCTTGCAGGGTCTCCTCCAGCGGGGTCTGCCCGTCCCACTCGTGCACCTGGTACAGGTCGATGTGGTCGGTGTCGAGACGGCGCAGGCTGGCCTCGCAGCCGGTGATGATGTGCTGGCGCGAAAGGCCCGCGTCGTTGGGACCAGAGCCCATTGTCATCCGCACCTTGGACGCCACGAGCACGTCGTCCCGCCGGCCCCGCAGCACCTCGCCCAGGATCTCCTCGGCCAGGCCGGCCGAGTAGACGTCGGCGGTGTCGATCAGGTTGATCCCCGCGTCCAGGCACATGTCCACCTGGCGCCTGGCCTCGTCCACATCGGTCGAACCGACGTCCGCGAAACCGCCCCGCCCGCCGAACGTCATCGTGCCCATCGTGAGTACCGAAACCCGCAGTCCTGATTTGCCGAGTGTGCGATATTCCATACGTCAACCCTATCGAGGCTCCTCAGGGCCCGTCCGGGCCGCCTACGCCTGCCAGTAGCGCGCGGGTGGCTGCAGGACGCAGAACTCGTTCCCGTCCGGGTCGGCCAGGATGTGCCAGCGCCAGCCCTCCTCGATCACGGCCTGCCTGCTGACCGCCGTGGCCCCGAGCCCGACGACCCTGCTCACCTCGGTCTCCAGGTCACGGGTCCGCAGGTCGAGGTGGAGCCGGTTCTTCTCGTGCTTGGCCTCGGGCACCCGCTGCAACAGGATCTCGATGCCGTCGCTGTCGCCGTCGCCGGCCGGGAGCAGGCTGCGGTAACGGCGGCTCGGCGTCACCTCGGCCGTATAGCCCAGCACGCCGGCCCAGAATTCGGCCGACCGGTCCAGGTCCGAGCAGTCGATGACGAGAACCAGGTCGCCGCCGCGATACCGCATGCCCCGACTCTGCCGCACCGCCCGGCGGGCTCGCGGGCGGGGATCCCTTAAACCGACTCGGCCGGACCGCCCCGGCCGGGCGGTGGCCGGGCGGTGGCCGGGCCCCCTAACGTGTGCTCATGCCGGTGAAACTGGTGCTCGTGGTCCGGACCGACCTGGAGATGGGCCGTGGCAAGATCGCCGCCCAGGTCGCCCACGCGGCCGTGGCCGCCGCCCTGGCCGCCCGGGGCGGCGCCGACTTCGCCGCCTGGCTGGACGAGGGCCAGCCCAAGGTAGTGCTGAAGGTGCCCTCCGCCGAGCAACTGGCCGACATCGTCGCGCAGGCGCTGGCGGCGGGCCTGCCGGTCGAGGTCATCCGCGACGCGGGCCGCACCCAACTCGCCGCCGGCACGGTCACCTGCTGCGCGATCGGCCCCGCCCCCGCCACCCAGATCGACCCCGTAACCTCCGCCCTCTCCCTGCTCTAATTCCCTCCTCAGACTGGCGGGCGCCGGCGGGTCCCGAACCCCGCCTCTGTGGCTCGCCGCAAATAACTCCAGCCACATAGCACCCGCCATTCCCCTCAGCATCACAAGATCCATTTGCTGTGGAGATGTAGCGGGCAAATCGTGCGCCTAACACTCCACAGCAATGGAACATGGCGCGGAGCCGGTCGGTCGGGCTATCGGGCCGACTTGACCGCGCGCAGGTGCAGGAACACCGGGATCCGCTGCCACCGCGGCGCGGCCGGGTGGCGTCACCCACCAGCACCCGGCTTCCCTGCTCGGCCGCCAGCCGCACCATCGTGGGCGACGCGTCGATCCCGACGACCTGGTTGCCCCGCGACCGCAGCAGCCGGGTCAGTCGCCCCTCGCCGCAGGCCACATCCAGGGTGCGCCGCCCGGGAGCGGGCAGCAGGCCCAGCAGCGTCGGCAGGTTGATGTTCTCGTGCGCCCGGTCATGCCCCGGCGTACGCGCGAACGCCGCCCAGTTCCGCGCCTCGTCATCCCACCCCTGCCGCAGACTCACCACGCCGGAAGCCTGCCACAGCAACCCGCCATCATGGGACGGCGAAATCGGTGTATCAGGGGCTCGGCTCGCGGCTCTTTTCTGGGGAAGCGTCGAAGGGGGCCGTGATGCATGCCGACGTGGAGTTCCTGGATTGCCCGG
>DATAVV010000371.1:0-9266 GCA_036267555.1 Streptosporangiaceae bacterium
GGCGTTGATGACCGGCAGCAACGACCGGGTCCGGTCGGTCAGGTGCACGATCCGCTGCCGCGCGTCCGCGCCCGGCTCCAGCGTGACCAGCCCGGCCCGGTCCATCTGGGCCACGGTCTGGCTGGCCGCCGAGTGGGTCACGCCGATCGCGCGGGCCAGGTCCCGGATCGACAGCGGGCCGAGTTCGACCAGGGCGCGCACCACCGGGCTGAACCGCGGCCGGTAGTCGGCCAGGCCCAGGTCGACGTAGACCTGCGCGACGTCGGCGTCCAGCAGTTCCTGGACATGCCGCAGCCGCGTGCCCAGCCCAAAGACGACGGGCTCGCCGCCCGCGTCAACCGGTCCGCCGTCCATGCCGAGATTGTAACAGCGCTGTTGTATTTAGGCGAGCGGCGTCCGGCAGGGGCGGGTGGGGTGAGTGAGGGTGCGGGGCGGGGCGGGCGAGCCGAGGGGCTACGGGGTCATCGGGTTCTGGTCGGCTTTGCGGCGCCAGCGGCGGATGCGGTGGGGGGCGGGGGAGTGCTGCGGCAGGAGGTAGCGCGAGGCGCGCAGGAGCATGTCGCTGCGGTCGTGGGCCGGAGGGACCTGGTCGACGGCGGCGGGAGCAGGAGCGGGCTCTGCAGGCGCGGCCGGGTCGCGGTCGGGGCAGAGGCGGTCCGGTCTGATCACGGCCGACCAGCCGAGCAGTGCGGCCGGGTAGGCGAAGTAGCCGAATCTGGTCGCGGGAGCCAGGACGAACATGAGGGCCAGGCCGATGGACAGGCGCATGGTCGCGGCCGAGACGGTGGCGGGCGGGCGCAGGACGAGCGAAGCGGCGACCCCGAGCCCAGCCGTGATGAGCAGGCCGATCGCCGCCAGGTGGCCGGCCGGGCCGGTCGCGGCCAGCAGGTGACCGGGCAACGGGCTGGCCGCCGGGGTCTTGTGCAGCGTCATCCCGAGCGGGTACAGCACCGTGTTCTGCAGGAGGGCGGCGGGCTCGGCCAGCAGCACGGGAGCGGTCGCGGCGACAAGGCCAGCGGCCGTAATGACGCAGGCACCGACGAAACGGGCGGCCTCGCGGGCGCCGTCCCTGGCCACCAGCATCGCGGTGAT
The DNA here is from genome assembly GCA_036267555.1 of Streptosporangiaceae bacterium. Lineage (GTDB taxonomy): Bacteria > Actinomycetota > Actinomycetes > Streptosporangiales > Streptosporangiaceae > JASHPR01. The sequence continues at coordinate 1,093 of DATAVV010000371.1, forward strand.
CACCGCCAGCGCGGGCCAGGCCGTGGCCTTCATGGCGCAGGCGATGCCGATGGCCATGCCCGCCACCACGGGCAGCCGCGGGGAGCGGGCCACGCAGGCGAGCGCGAAGCACATCAGCGCGATGACCGGCGGGTCGGTGATGCCCACGGCCAGGGGAAACGCCAGGACCGGCGAGGCGACCAGGAACGCCGCACACCAGGCCGCGGCCCAGCCACAGGAACGGCACCGCATGATGCGATGCGGAGCAGCCATCCAGAACGCGGCGGCCAGCAGCACCACCGTCGCCACGGCGAGCCACGGTCTCGGGTCGCCCAGCAGGCCCGGCAGGTCAAGTGCCCGCGGCAGCCCGAACGCGGCCATGGCCGGCAGGTACGGGTTGTAGGCCCGCCAGGTGGCGAGTTGGCCCGCGGGCAGGTACGGGCTGCCCGTGCGCAGCAGTAGCGACGCCGACCGGGAAACCACACTGACGTCGGCCGTGGCCGGGGCGCGCAGGGCGAGCCAGATCATGGGGGCGGCCAGCGCGAAGGCCAGCGACGTGAGCAGGGGCAGGGCGAAGCGGCCGAACCGCGCCGCCAGCATGGCGGTCGCGATCGTCAGGGCGTAGCCCCCCGCCGCCCACAGGCCCCAGACCCGGTCGGCGCCGCCGCCGCTGAAGATGATGACCGCCACGCCGTACCCGGTGAACACCGCGTACCAGGCGATCAGTTGCCGGTCGTTGAGCATGAACCCGTGCTCGGGCCGGCCAGACCGCCACCACGTGCGGGCCAGCCGGGCCGCCCGGGCTACCGGCCCGGGAAGGCCCGGGCCGTGTGTCGGCGCCTCGTCCGGATCCGGCGGGAGCGAAGTGTCGGAGGAACCGGCGAGCACGCTGTCGCGGTAGTTCACACGCGCGTCACCCGCCCCGGCCTCTCCGACACACCGTCTTCCCTGTAGACACCTAGCATCCCTCACGCGCCGTTCGTCCCCGTCATTTCCGTCCAACCCGGCTGGCCTGTCCCCGAACGCCTTGACCCCGCGCCCAAGTTCGTGGAGGTTCGCCTACCTTAACCCGGCCCGCCGCACGCCTAACGCGCCGCGGCGGTGATAGGTGCCCCGACACCGGTGCGGGGCGGCCGGATCAGCCTGTACGGGCCATTGTGCCAAGCATGAACATTTCGGACCAGGCTTTTTAGCTCCGGCGGCCAGCCTGACCTTGGCCCCGTTATACCGGTCGGGACAGGCTGGCATGATCGGAACCTGGTCAACGTCCGGCGTCAGGCGGGAGCAGGCAGCGTGCAGCGAGCCAGGCCGCTGAATCTGATGCGGACCCGGCGGGGCGCCGAGCGCGTCACCAACGTCGAGTTGTTCTTCGACCTGGTCTACGTGTTCGCGGTGACCCAACTCTCGCACTACGTGCTGGCGCACCAGACGGTCACCGGCGCACTGCGGGCCGGACTGCTCCTGGCCATGGTCTGGCTGCTGTGGGTCTACACCACCTGGGTCACAAACTGGCTCGACCCGCAGCGCATAGCGGTCCGGCTGCTGCTGCTCGCCCTGGCCGGGGCCAGCCTGGTCCTGTCGGCCGCCCTGCCGGGGGCCTTCGCCGCGCGCGGGCTGGCCGTCGGCATCGCCTACGCCGTGATGCAGATCGGGCGCAGCGGGTTCACGCTGATCGCGCTCAAGGGCAGGCCGCTGCGGCGTAACTTCCAGCGCATCTTCGTGTGGTGCCTGGTCAGCGGGGCGCTGGCGATCCTGGGCGGCATCGCCACCCGGCCGGCCGAGCGCGCGGCGGCCTGGGTCGCGTCGGTCTGCGTCGACCTGATCGGCGGGATCGTCGGCTTCTACACGCCCGGCCTGGGCCGTTCGACCACCCGGGACTGGACGATCGAGGGCGGCCATTTCGCCGAGCGCTGCCAGGCGTTCATGCTCATCGCGCTGGGTGAGTCAATCGTGGTCATCGGCGCGACCCTGTCCGGCCTGGCTCGCATCACCATTTCCGAGATCACGGCGTTCGCCGTGGCCCTCCTGGGCAGCGCGGGCATGTGGTGGCTGTACTTCGACCGCAGCGCCGACGAGGGCGCCCGCATCATCGCCAGGTCGGACGACCCCGGCCGTCTGGGCCGGTCCGCCTACCACTTCATCCACCCGGTGATGGTCGCCGGGATCATCGTGAGCGCCGCGGCCGACGAGGTCACGCTGGCCGATCCGGGCGCGGTCGGCGACGCGCCCACCTCCTGGATGATCCTGGGCGGCGTCGGCCTGTTCCTGGCCGGGCACGCCGCGTTCAAGGCCATCATCTGGCGCCAGGTCCCCTGGACGCGCCTGGCGGCCGTCGTCGTCCTCGCGCTGCTCGGGCTGGCCGCGCCGCACCTGTCCGCGCTCGCCCTGGGTGCCTGCGCCGCGGCGGTGGTGGTAGCGGTCGCCGCCACCGACTACACCGGACACCGCGGCGGCGAGGCCGGTGAGGACGGAACGGCCGGAGCGGCCGGAGCGGCCGGGCTGGGATGAGGCGGCCAGGCTGCGGCCGGGGCCGGTGAGGGCGAGCCACCCTATCAGCGCGGCCGGGTAGGCGAAGTAGCCGAACCTGGTCGCGGGGGCCAGCGCGAACATGAGCCCGAGCCCGAGCGCGAGGCGCCAGGCCGCGGAGCGGACGTCGCGCGGCGGCCGCGCCACCAGCCACGCCGCGACCCCGAGCCCAGCCGCGGCGAGCAGGACGATGGCCGCCATGCGGCCGGCCGGGCCCGCACTGGCCAGCGCGTGCCCCGGCAGCGGGCTGGCCGCGGGCGTCGCGTGCGAGGTCAGGCCCAGCGGGAACGCGACCACGTTCTGGAAGAACGCGGCGGGCCTGACGACCAGCGCCGGGGCCGTGGCCGCGACGAGGGCCCCGGCCGTGACCACCGAGGCGGCGGCGAACCGGCCCGCCGAGCGCGTGCCGTCCCGGGCGGCCAGCATGACGGCGATCACCGGGAGCGCGGGCCAGGCGGTGGCCTTCATCGCGCAGGCCACGCCGATGGCCAGGCCGGCCGCGACCGGGCGGGAGGGCCGGCCGACCAGGGCCAGCGCCAGGCAGAGCAGCGCGAACACCGGCGGATCGGTGATGCCCACGGCCAGCGGAAGCGCGCACAGCGGCGAGGCCAGCGCGAGCATGGCGTACCGGGTGACCGACCGGCGGCAGCCCGCGCACCGCGACGCGACGTGTGGCGTGCCGCGGCTGAGCGAGGCGGCGAGCAGCCCGGCCGTGGCCAGGACCAGCCACGGCCTCGTGTCACCGGCCAGGCCGGCCAGCCCGGCCGCCTTGGGCAGGCCGAACACGGCCATAACCGGCAGATACGGGTTATACGAGGTCCATCCGACCAGTTGCCCGGCCGGCAGGTACGGGCTGCCGTGCCGCACCAGCAGGACCGTGGACCTGACGACCACCGCGACATCCGCTGTCGGGGGGCCGTGCAGCGCGAGCCAGGCCAGCGGGGCGGCCACGGCGCAGGCCAGGGCGGGCAGGAGCGCGAGCAGCGACCTGGGCCAGCGCCAGGACGAGACGGCCGAAAGCGCGTAGCCGCCCACCGCCCAGCACGCCCAGGCCCGGTCGTCGCCGCTGCTGAACACGGCGGCCCCGGCCGCGAACACGGCGAAGGCCGCGCACGCCACGGCCACCGGGCGGTCGCCGAGCCGGACTCCGGGTGCCGACGCCGGCCCGGACTGTGCCCCGGCCGGCCCGGATCGCGGGCAATCCGGCGGCACGGCACACGATGCGGCACGCATGATGGGGCCCTACCCATTTACGCGGTAGGTGATCACCTACTTACTCCCGGTTACTCCCGGCCTGAGTCGCGGGCCCCCGGGCCGGGCCAGGTGCCAGCCCCTCGTCGAACTGGCCGGGGTGCTGGCGATCGTCATGCCCGGGCGGCCACGCCGGTCCGGGCGGATGCCAGGACGGCGCTGTAGCCGCGTTCGAGGGGAGCATCACCGGCGGCGAGGCTGACCCCGGCGACGGCCTGGGTCCGGCCGAACCGCCGGGTCACGTCCGTGATCTCGATATTCATCAGGCACCTCTCGGAATCCGGGTCGCGAACAGCGCGATGGCACTGCAACACACGGCGGCGATCAGGTAGACAACGCGACCAGCGGCTGCCCGGTCCCCGGCGTGGCGACGGCCCCGGCGGCCTGCTCGGCGAGCACGGTGATGCCCCAGCCGGCCAGGCCGGCCACCATGCCGACGTTCGCCGACCTGGTCACGGTCGCGACGGCCAGGGCCAGGGCGCGGACCGCGGTCATCGGGACCAGCCAGCCGAACGTGACCGCTGCCGGGGGCAGCACCGCCCGCAGCCGGGCCGCGAGCCACCGCCGTGATCAGATCGTCGTCCATCGCATCTCTATTGCGACAGGAGGCTCTTCGGTTCGCGCTGCTTACCTCTGTATTGCCTCGGGGGGACGACCCCCCCGCATTTCCTCGGGCTGGGGTCGGTGACCGGGCTTCCGCTATGCGGTCAGCCGAGGGCGTTGCGGAGGAAGTCGACCTGGAGGAGCAGAAGGTTTTCGGCGACATCTTCCTGCCTGGCCATGTGGGTCACGCCGGACAGGGGGAGCACGGTGTGCGGGCGGCCGGCGGCGAGCAGGGCCGAGGACAGGCGCAGCGTGTGCGCGACCACCACGTTGTCGTCGGCCAGTCCGTGGATGAGCATCAGCGGGCGCTCCAGCCGGGGCGCGTCCGCGATGATCGAGTTGTGCTCGTAGACCTCCGGGTGCTGATCCGGGTGGCCCAGGTACCGCTCGGTGTAGAACGTGTCGTACAGGGCCTGGTCGGTGACCGGAGCGCCGGCCACAGCCGCGTGGAACACGTCCGGGCGCCGCAGCACGGCCAGCGCGGCCAGGTAGCCGCCGTGCGACCAGCCGCGGATCCCGACCCGGGACAGATCCAGGTCGGAGTGGGCCCCGGCCGCGGCCTCCAGCGCCGCCACCTGGTCCTCGAGGTTCGGCGTGGCCTCGTCGTAGTGGACGAGCCGGTCCCAGTCCGGGCCGCGGCCCGGGGTGCCCCGCCCGTCCGCGATCAGGACGGCGAAGCCCTGGTCGGCGAACCACTGCGAGGTCAGGTAGGCGCTGCGCGCGCTGACCACCCGCTGGGCGGCCGGGCCCCCGTAGGGGTCGCAGAGCACCGGCAGCCGGGCCGAACCGGGCTGGTGCCCGCGTGGCAGCAACAGCGCGCACCGGATCTGATGGGGACCCGCGGTCAGGAACGTCACCTCGGGCGTCAGCACCGGCGTGTCCGCGAGCGAGGGGATCTCGTCGGCCGGCTCGCCGTCCCGCCATAGCCGCACCCGCGGGCCGGACCAGTCCATCGAGGAGGACGACGTCACCAGCACCTCGCCCTGGCGGACCGCCCGGTGCCGGCCGGGCTCGGTGGTCAGCCGGGCCGTGCCGCCCAGGCCCCCGGCGTAGACATGCTGCTGCGTCGGGTCGTCCTCGGCGGCGGTGAACAGGATGTCGTCGCCCGCGTCCAGGATCTCGCCGACGTTCAGCCCCGCGGGCGTCACCGGCTTGTCCCCGACGAAGACCCGGTACCCGCCGTCGTGCGCCCGGACCCGGATGAGCTGGCCGCACGGCGTCCACGCCGGGCTGCCCGGCACCACGTCGACCCAGTCAGGGTCGGTGTCCTCGCAGATCACCTCCGTCGCGCCGTCGGCGGACACCGCGAGCACCCGCAGCGTCCGCTGGTCGCGCGAGACCACCTGGAGCAGGGCCGGGCCGCCGGGCGACCAGTGCACGGTGGTCAGGTACGGCGCGGCGGCACTGTCCCAGGCCACCGGGGTCACGGCTCCGTCCAGCCCGGCGAGGACCACGCTGACGTCGGCGTTCGCCGTGCCCGCGACCGGGTAGGCGACCACGGCCGGCGGCCGCTCCGGGTTCGCCGGGTCGGCCAGGTAGAACCGGGTAACCGGGCTGGTGTCCACGCGCGCGACCAGCAACTGCTGCCCTTCCGGTGACCACCAGAACCCCCGTGCGCGGTCCATCTCCTCGGCCGCGACGAACTCGGCCAGGCCGTACGTCACGTTCTCGGCCTCGGGCGAGGCCAGCGCCCGGTCGGCGCTGCCGTCCGCGGCGACGACCCGCAGCGCCCCGGCCGCCACGTACGCGACGTGCGTCCCGGTCGGGTCGGGATGCGGGTCGATGACCGGGGCCGGGGTGGCCAGCATGCGCACGCCGCCGTCCTGGTCCGCGTCGCCGGTCAGGTCGGCCACGAACAGCCGGCCGGACAGCGCGAAGGCGGCGATCGTCACCTCCGCGTCCACCGCGAACGACACCACGCCCGCCGCGGCCTGGCGGGATCGCTCGCGCCGGGCCCGCTCCTCGCCGGAAAGGTGTTCCTCGCCGCCGGACAGCAGTGCGCGCGGGTCGACGACCATGCGCTCGGTGCCGTCCGCGCCGTCTCGCACCCACAGGCACGTGCTGCGGTCGGTGCCGGACGGGGCCCGCAGGAACGCGATGCGCCGGCCGTCGGGCGAGATCTGGAACGCGTGCGGGACACCCAGGCTGTACCCGATGGTGCGGGCCTGCTGGCGAGGGAAGCTGATGTCGGCGGTCATATCCCGATCCTTGCAGATCGCCTGCTCAGCTCCAGAGCCGCTCGGTCGCGAGCCGGGCGCCGCGGGTCAGGGACTCGAGCTTGGCCCAGGCGATCTGGGGATGTACCCGCCCGCCGAGCCCGCAGTCGGTGGACGCGATCACGTTCTCGCGGCCCACGGCCTCGGCGTAGCGCACGATCCGGTCCGCGACCAGCTCGGGGTGCTCGACGACGTTCGTGGCGTGGCTGACCACGCCGGGCAGGATGACTTTCCCCTCGGGCAGGTCGATGTCGTGCCACAGCTTCCACTCGTGATCGTGGCGCGCGTTGCCGGCCTCGAACGCGTACGCGCCCGCGTTGACCGCCAGCATGACGTCCACGATGTCGGCCATCGGGATGTCGGTCACGTGTGGCCCGTGCCAGCTTCCCCAGCACAGGTGGAACCGGATCCGCTCGGCGGGCAGCCCGCGGATCGCGTGGTTCAGCGCCTCCACGCGGACCATCGAGAACCGCCGGTACGCCTCGGGGCTCGGCGCCGGGCTGATCCCGTCGAAGTTCTCGGCGATGGCCGGGTCGTCAAGCTGCAGGATCAGCCCCGCGTCCACGATCGCGCGGTACTCCTGCGCCATCGCGTCGGCGCAGGCGAACAGCATCTCCTCGTCGTTGGCGTAGAACTCGTTGCCGAACCGCGCGCAGCTCGCGGGCGCCACCGCGTTCAGGAAACCCTCGGCGATCCCGGCGACGTCCAGGGCGGCCTTGAGGTTCGCGATATCCCGCTGGATCGCGTCCTGGCCCTGGTAGGTGAGCGGGCCCCGGCACACCGGGGCGCGCCGGCTCTCGCCGGTGGCCGGGAGCGAGGCGCCCGAGCCGGGGTCGGCGTAGGCGTCGCTGAACAGCTTCCGGTCCCGGCGGTCGGTGAACCGGCCCAGCGTGAGCTCGCCGGCCTTGGGCGGGGCCAGCGGCACGCTGCGCAGGTCCACCTCGGCCAGTTCCAGGCCGCCCAGGCGGCCGAATACGTACGACCACCAGGGGCCGTAGTTGTAGCGCTGGCCCGTCGGGTGGCCGTACTCGCCGTCGTTGATCCGGTCGATCCCGATGTCCTGCTGCCGGCGCACCACGCCGGCCACGGCCGCGGTGAGCTCACGCTCGAACCCGGCCTCGTCCTGGTTTTCGCCCTGCGCGCGCCGGTGATAGAGCTCGATGATCTCCTCCGGCCGGGGCAGGCTTCCGACGTGGCTGGTTAGGATCCGGTCCTGGCGGCTGGGCATCTCGGCTCCCGTCTGTCTCGTGACATGATGGTGTCACCGCCAGATCCCGGTAAGCTAGGTGCGGCCCGGGGCGCCCCGGGCAAGTTCCGGTCGTCCGCAGGCTCCGATCCTGGTCCGTGGATGGCTGGTCGGGCGGAGTAGCTCAGTCAGGCAGAGCAAGCGGCTCATAATCGCTGTGTCGCCGGTTCAAGTCCGGCCTCCGCTACCCCTCGCTGGTTGCGCGGGCCGCTACCCTTATGGGTCAGAGACTCGCGCGCGCGTATGGGGTACCCGCGAGCCGATCGAAAGACACGAACCCGAGAAAGGCATGCCACCGTGGCTGCTACTGACATTAGGCCCAAGATCACGCTGGCCTGCCAGGAGTGCAAGCA
>DATAVV010000372.1:0-8616 GCA_036267555.1 Streptosporangiaceae bacterium
GAAACGGAGGCGCCACAGATGGCGCGGACTCGCTACGCAAGCGACCCGGGGCTGATCGCGCGCATGGGCGCGACCATGTTCCTGCTCGGACTCGTTTTCACCGGGTTCGTGATCGCGCTGTACTTCGTGCTCTTCTACTACGGCAACCGGCACGGCAACGGCGGGGGCAGCGACGGCATCGTGATCATCGCGGTGCTGATCGGCGCGGCCGTGGCCTTCGGCGGCTACTACTGGTCGGACAAGATCGCCCTGAACACCGCCAGGGCCCGGATCGTCACGCCGCAGGAGGCGCCCGGGCTGCACGAGATCATCGACCGGATCTGCGCGCTGGCCAACATGCCCAAGCCGCGGGTGGCCATCTCCCCGGTGTCCATGCCGAACGCCTTCGCCACCGGCCGCAGCAGCAAGGTGGCCGTGGTCTGCGTGACCGAGGGCCTGCTGCAGCGGCTCGACCCGCAGGAACTCGAGGGCGTGCTCGCGCACGAGATGTCGCACGTGGCGCACAAGGACGTGGCGGTCATGACGATCGCGTCGTTCCTGGGCATCATCGCCGCCCTCCTGGTCCGGTTCGCGTTCTACTCCGAACTGTTCGGCGGCGGCGGCCGTGGCCGCGGCGGCAACAACAACAACCAGAACGCGCTGCCGATCATGCTGATCGTGATGGCGGTCGGCATCGTGGTCTACGCGGTCAGCTTCCTGCTGATCCGGCTGCTGTCGCGGTACCGGGAACTGTCGGCCGACCGCTCCGGCGCGCTGCTCACCGGGCGCCCGTCGGCGCTGGCCAGCGCGCTGGTGAAGGTGACGGGCGACATGGCCAGGATCCCGACCAAGGACCTGCGCCAGGCCGAGCCGCTGAACGCCTTCTACTTCACGCCCGCGCTGTCGCCCAAGAAGGGCCAGATGGCCCTGTCCAACCTGTTCTCCACCCACCCGAGCCTGGACAAGCGGCTGGCTCAGCTGGACAAGATCTCGAAGCAGCTTGGCCGTTAGCCAGCCCGGCTGGGCCGGTAGCCAACCCGGCGCAGGGAGGTAGCAGGTGGGGTTCCTTGACGCGCTGCTCGGCCGGACCAAGCCGGTCCCGCCGAACCTGGACGCGCTGTTCGCGCTGCCCTCGGCCGCGATCACGCTCCAGGTGGCCTCCGACCTGAAGCCGACCGGCACCGGCTCGGTGTGCTTCCGGGCGGCCGAGGGCCGGGCCTTCAGCGAGATCGAGCACGATGTCCAGGAACTGCTGAACATGGGCAGCGGCGACAAGGCCCCGGTCGAGGTGTCCGAGGACAAATACGGATTTACCTGGCTGGTCTGTCATCATTCCCCCGACGACATCGAGGGCCTGGTCACCGACCTGCACGCGGTGAACTCGTCGCTGGAGAACGGCGGCTTCGGGCCGCAGTTGCTGTGCACGATCCTGCCCTTCCGCAACTCGGCGGGCCGCCCGCTCGGGCTGGTCTACCTGTACAAGCGCGGCACGTTCTACCCGTTCGCGCCGCAGCCGGGGGAGCGCCGGGACAACGCGCTCGAGCTGGAGGTACGCGGCAAGCTGGGGGACGATCTCAAGATCGAGCCCGATCTGGGCCGATGGTTCCCGGTGTGGGGCGCCCCCGGCCTTTGATCCGATCCACCGGTGCGTCCGGAATGACGGTGCCGGGGATATGGTTGAGGTAGCAGAGATGAGGAGCCGCGCCGCAGGGGCGTCGGCCAGTCGACGCGGGAGCTAATCCAGATGACAGTTCAGGACCAGACCACGGAGGGCATCATCCTTACCGGTGCCGCGGCGGTCAAGGTGAGCAGCCTGCTGGAAGCAGAGGGCCGCGACGACCTCCGGCTGCGCATCGCCGTGCAGCCCGGTGGCTGCTCGGGCCTGCGTTACCAGCTCTACTTCGACGAGCGCCAGATCGACGGCGACGTGGTGAGCGAGTTCGGCAGCGTTCAGGTTGTGACCGACAAGATGAGCGCGCCTTACCTGGGCGGGGCCACGATCGACTTCGTGGACACCATCGAGAAGCAGGGGTTCACGATCGACAACCCCAACGCCACGGGCTCGTGCGCCTGCGGCGACTCTTTCCACTGATCTGCTGCGGTCCCTTATCGGGGGGTCTGGGGGGGCGCCCCCGAGGCAAGCAGCGGTTCTCGCTCGGTTCTCTGCCGCGAGCCGGGGTCCACGCTGGGCCCCGGCCTGCGGCTTTGCTATGACCACTGCGCTGTGACCGCTCCGCCGTGACCGCGGGGCCGTGACGGGGTAGCCTGTGGCGGTCCCATCCAGGTCCGCAAGGGCGAGCCATCCCCCGCAGAGAGAGTGCCGTCGTGCGCATTGCTGTTACCGGGTCGATCGCGACCGACCATCTGATGACCTTCCCCGGCCGTTTCGTTGACCAGCTCATCGCCGGCCAGCTGGACAAGGTCTCGCTGTCATTCCTGGCCGACTCGCTGGAGATCCGCCGCGGCGGCGTCGCCGCGAACATCGCGTTCGGCATGGGCTGCCTGGGGATCCGGCCGCTGCTCGTCGGGACCGTCGGGGCCGACTTCGGCGAGTACCGGGCCTGGCTCGAGGCGCACGGCGTGGACACCAGCGGGGTGCGCGAGTCGGTGCTGCACCACACCGGGCGGTTCATCTGCACCACGGACGCGGACCTGAACCAGATCGCCACGTTCTACCCCGGGGCCATGAGCGAGGACTCCAGCATCGACCTGAGCGACCTCGAGGGCTCGGCGGACCTGGTCCTGATCGGCGCCAGCGACCCGGAGGCGATGATCAGCTTCACCCGGCAGTGCCGGGAGAACGGGATCCCGTTCGCGGCCGACACCTCCCAGCAGCTCGCCCGGGCCGACGACGATCAGGTCCGCGAACTGCTGGACGGCGCCGCCTACCTGTTCAGCAACGAGTACGAGGCGCACCTGACCGAGCAGAAGACGGGCTGGTCCGCAGACGAGGTCACTTCGCGGGTGGGCGTCCGGGTCACGACCCTCGGCAAGGACGGCGCCCGCATCGGCCAGGCCGGCCAGGAGCCGATCCTGATCCCGCCGGTCACCGGGGCCGACCCCCGGGAGCCGACCGGGGCGGGCGACGGGTTCCGCGCCGGGTTCCTGACCGCGATCGCCTGGGGCCTGCCCCTGGAGCGCGCCGCCCAGCTCGGCAACATGATCGCCGTGGCCGTGCTGGAGACCGTCGGGCCGCAGGAGTATGAGCTCAAGCCGGGCCAGCTCGCCGAGCGGATCACGGCCGTGTACGGGCCCGAGGCCGGGAAGGACCTGGCCGAGCACTACGGCTGAGGTTTTGGCTATGCCGCGGGCGGCGGCCCCGCTCAGGAGATTGAGCTTTAACGCGGGGGGCGGCCCGGTCAGGAGCCGCCCCCCGCCCGCGGTTAGTAGCGGATTGACACCGTCACTCGCCGGTCAGCGGCGCGCGAACGACTGGATGTAGTTCCGGGGCGAGCCAACGCCGGTGGCGTCGTCATAGCCCCGGGTGGCGGGCAGGGCGGCCGCGCCCTCACCGTCGATGCCGAGCGTGCGCAGGTAGGTGAGGATCGGGCCGGCCTTGGTGGCCGGGTTGGTGTAGTTGTTGCGGACCTGGGCCAGGTAGCCGGGGCCCAGCGGGTGGTCGGTCACGTCGCGGAACGCGGCCGTGCCGTACCTTGCGTAGATCGCCGGGTCGGCGAAGCCGAGCGGGCGGCCCGCGGCCTGCTGCGCGTCGGCCTCGATGCCGGCGAACGTCGGGCTGGCCACGCTGGTCCCGCCGATCCGGCTCAGGGCGAAGCCGAAGGTCTTCCCGTTCGGCTCCAGGATCGTCTCCCCGACCAGCATGCCGGTGCTCGGGTCGGCGAGCGCGGACACGTCCGGCACCACGCGCATCGCGGTCGGGCTGACCGTGCCGTTCGGCAGCCGGTGCGACAGCGCGGCAGGCACCGCACGAGCCTGGTAGAACGGCTGCTGGTAGGCCGTGGAGACGCCGCCGCCGCTGGATCCGTCGTAGCCCGCCGGGTACTCACCGGGCGGGGTGGCGGACCAGGACGTGCCGTTGCTGGCCAGCGGGTCGAGCAGGGTTCCCCACGAGGTCTCGAACTCGTAGTTGCCCCGCTTGCCGATGGCCAGGCTGGTCCCGCCGACGGAGGTCACCCACGGGCTGGACGTCGGGTAGTCGACCTGAATCTGGTCGGAGCCAGAATCCTCGGCCGGGGACTCGTACCCGCTGTCGCCCGAGGAGAAGAAGAACCCGATGCCCTCGGCCGCACCCGCCTGGAAGATCAGGTCAAACACGTTCGTGATCACCGCGTCGTCGGCCGGCTCGCCCCAGGAATTGCTGACGATGCTGGCCAGGTGGTGGTTCACGATGTAGGCGTCGGCGTTGGCCAGATCCGAGTCCTCGCAGGACGCGGCGGCCACGAACCGGACGTTCGCGTTGGGCGCCTGCCCGTGCACCGCCTCCACGTCGAGGGACTCCTCGCCGTACCAGCCCGCCGCGTCGCACTCGTCCGCGGCGGTCTCGGTGAACGGCGTGTCCAGGTGCTGGGCGTACTGGCCAGGTCGGAACGGCTTGTCACCGGTCACGGTGGCGAACTCGTTCGCGTCCGCGTGCATGGTCGGCGAGGCGTAGGCGTCCACGATCGCCACGGTCTGCCCCTGGCCGGTCATGCCGGAGGAGGTCACGCCGTACCCGTCGCGGATCTGCCGCTGGGTGTAACCGCAGTTGTTCCACGGCTGGTGCTTGCCGAAGGCCGTCGGCTCGGTCGTCGCGATCTTCTGGCCGTAGTAGGCCGAGCACGGCGGCGCGACCCAGTAGTTGGGCCCCGGCGGCGGGAGTTGCTCGGGCTTCATCAGATGCGGTGCCGTGTCCAGCCCGCTGACCGCGAGAACATCGCCCGACACCGACCCTGGCGCGGTGGCGGCCTCGGTCGGCGCACGGTAGGCACCGCCGTTGGGCGCCTTGAACGTGCCGAAGCCGACCCCGAACGCCTGGCGCGCGTCCGTGACCGAGCCGGTGACCGAGACGTAGCCTGCCATCTGGCTGTCCACGCCGGTGACCGTGAGCCCGGCCGAGCGGACCCAGGACTCGACCGCCGCGATCTGCGCGCTGGTCGGGCCGTAACGCGACTGGACCTGGGCCGCCGTGAGGTAGTGGCCATACAGCGCGTTGCCCGGCGTGGAGACGGCGGTGGCGAAGGCGGTGAGCCCGGCCTGGTCACGGCCGGCCAGGTAGACGCGAGCGTTGACGGTGCCCGCGGTCACCGCCGCGGTGCCGACGCGGTGCGCGGGAACCGCCCAGGCGGGATGGGTGCCCGCGATCGCGGCCCGCTGGGCCGCCTGAGCCGCAGTGGGGGCGAGCGCGAAGCCGCCGAGCGTCATCGCTGCGGCGGTTAAGGCGGCGCCGGTCGCCCGGAACCGGGTGAGGTACGGCATGAACGATCCTTTCCTCGGGTAGCGGCCTCAGGCAGCCTGGGGGTCGGAAGAGGCCGTGGTCACCAGGCTCACGATTACCGCCACCGGGGTGAGGCGCAAGTGAAAACGCCAGAGAATGGTGCTCAGCGAGAAGCTTTTTCGCGCTAGAGGTCGCCTTTCGCGCTAGAGGTCGCCGTTCTCGGCCGCCCGGGCCTGCGCCCGCCCGGCCCGCGCCCGGCCCGCGCCCGGCCCGCGCCCGTCCCGCCGGAAGGCCCAGCCGGCCGCGCGATAGCGTGACAGTCATGGGTGGATATCACGGGCCGCCGGAACTCACCATTGCGCGGGCGTTCACCGAGTGGACCGTGGATCCCTGGGCGCTGGCGTTCGTCCTGCTGCTCGGCGGGCTGTACCTGGCCGGGGCGCGGCGGCTGCGCCGGTCCGGTGCGGGCTGGCCGGCGGGCCGCACGGTGGCTTTCTGCGGGCTCGGGCTCGGCTTCGCCGTGATCGCGACCATGTCCTGGGTCGGCGTGTACGCGGGTGTCCTGTTCTACGTGCGCGCGGTGCAGACGGTCCTGCTGCTGCTGCTGGTCCCGATGTTCTTCGCGCTGGGCAAGCCGATCTCGCTGGCGGTCGCCGCGCTGCCCGGGCTCGGGCCCAGGATCGAGGCCGCGATCCGCAGCCGCGCGGCCCGGGTGGCGACGTTCCCCGCGATCACCACCATGGTCCTGGTCCTCATGCCGTTCTTTGTCTACTTCTCACCCTGGTACGCGGCGGGCTTTCACAGCGTCGCGGTGCGGGAGTTGACCCACCTGGTGCTGATGGCGCCGGGCTTCGTGTTCTTCTGGACGCTGCTGCGGGTGGACCCGGTGCCCAAGGCCTACCCGTACCTGGTGTCCCTGTGGGTGACCGGGGCCGAGGTGGTCGGCGACGCGGTGCTCGGCCTGGCCGTGATCGCGGACCAGAGCCTGATCGCCGGCGGCTACTACCACGCGCTGGCCCGGCCATGGGGCCCGAGCCTGACTACCGACCAGGTGCTCGGCGGCGGCACGCTGTGGATACTTGGCGACTTCGTGGGCCTGCCCTTCCTGGCCGCCCAGCTCATCCAGATGATCAGGGAGGACGAGTCCGAGGCCAAGGTCATCGACGCGGAGTTGGACGCCAGGGACGCGCAGCGGGCCGCGCAGTCAGCGGCGGCACAGTCAGCGGCGGCGCAGTCAGCGGCGGCACCGGCAGGGGCGGCACCGGCAGGGGCGACGCAGCCGGCGGCCGCACCGGCGGCGGCCCAGGCCAGTCCCCCCGACGAGCGGCCGTGGTGGGAATCGGATCCGAGGTTCGCGAGCCGGTTCCAGGCGGTCGACGACAGCAGCGATTAGTAGCTGCGCCGGACCAGGAAGGTCCAGCCGCGTTCGGGCAGGTCGGTCGCGGTGATGAACTCCTGGGACTTCAGCATGCACCAGGCCGGCACGTCGGTCTGGGCCGCGGGATCGTCGGCCAGCACGGCCACGACGTGGCCGACCGGCACCTCCCTGATCCGCTCGGCGAGCATGATGATCGGTATCGGGCACTTCCGGCCCAGGGCGTCGATGACGAGACTCGGCGCCGTGGCCCCGGACGCGCCCGCGGCGGAGGAGCCGGCCGGGGGCTGCGCTGCGGGGTGCTGCGGGGGGGTCACGCGGTTTACCTCCTGTACCTCCTGCTTACCGACCCTGACAGTGTCTCGTAACCGCCCGGCCGGACCGGGTAGCACCGGCAAGTTTTCCCTGCGGGCACCGGGCGCGAGCGCGTTATAGCGATACCCGTGACCGGCCACGGGTAAGCACTTGCTGACCCGGTGACCAGCGGATCGCCCCGCGGGCCGCGGGCCGGGCGGCCGGTCAGGCGGGGGGCGTAGCGGCCCGGCACGCGGAGCCGATTGCGCGGGGGTACCCGAACACCCGCCGGCCCTGCGCGATACTGTTTCCACGACAGGCTGTAGGACGAGCAATCACCGGCCCCGTAGGGCCGGGAATCACCCCGCTGGGAAGGCAATCCGTGAGTCTCAACCGCAGCAACCCGCCGACCCGGCGGCAAGGCGGGCGAGGGCGCCCCGTCTGGCGTTCGGCGTCCCGGTGGGTGCCGCGTGCCACCATCGCGGCCGCCGTGCTGCTCGCCACGGCCGGCTGCCAGTCCAACGCGTTCACCCGCATGGGCATGCTCCCGCCGGCCAGCAAGCAAGGGCAGGTGGTCCTGACCCTCTGGCGCGGTTCCTGGGTGGCTGCCTGGGTGGTCGGGATCGTGGTCTGGGGCCTGATCCTGTGGGCGGTGCTCTTCCACCGCAAGCGCTCGGACCGGGTGCCCGACCAGGTGCGCTACAACTTGCCGATCGAGGTCTTGTACACGGTCGTGCCGTTCATCATGGTCGGCGTGCTGTTCTACTTCACGGCCCGGGACGAGAACTACATCGACGCGCTGCCGGCCAACCCGGACGTGGTCGTGAACGTGACCGGGTTCCAGTGGAGCTGGCAGTTCCAGTACCCGCAGTACAAGGTGCCGCAGTCGGACTACGGCTCGGTGACCGAACTCGGCCAGATGTGGAACGGCGACACGCCGGGTAACCAGAACCAGTTGCCGCTGCTGGAGATCCCCAAGAACGAGACCGTCCGGTTCAACCTCACCTCGACGGACGTGGTCCACGCGTTCTGGATCGTGCCGTTCGAGTTCAAGCGGGACGTGATCCCCGATCACCCGAACCACTTCGAGGTGACGCCGACATCGACCGGAACCTTCATCGGCCGGTGCAGCGAGCTTTGCGGCGTGTACCACAGCCGGATGCTGTTCCGGGTGAAGATCGTGACGCCGACCCAGTTCCGGGCGTGGATCGCGTCGCAGCAGACGCAGCAGGCGCACCTATCCGCACCTGGGGGTGCTCAGTGACCGCCATCGACCAGCCGACTCAGACCGTGGCCGCACCGGCCAGCTACCGCAAGGGCGCGATCCTCGCGGAGTGGCTGTCCTCCACCGACCACAAGATCATCGGTCACCTGTACCTGATCACCTCGTTCTTCTTCTTCCTGTGCGGCGGCCTGATGGCCATGATCATGCGGGCCCAGTTGATGGGGCCCGACAACCACATCGTGTCCGACCAGCAGTACAACGAGCTGTTCACCATGCACGGCACGATCATGCTGCTGCTGTTCGCCACGCCGCTGTTCGTCGGGTTCGCCAACGAGATCATGCCGCTGCAGATCGGCTCCCCGGACGTGG
>DATAVV010000373.1:0-1696 GCA_036267555.1 Streptosporangiaceae bacterium
CTGCATGGCGGCCAAGTTCTTCACCGGCCTGCCCCTGGACGGCCCGGACCCCGAGTGCGTCAAGGGCCACGGCGAGCAGGCCCTGGCCGCCGCGGCCGCGGCCGCCGGGCGCGCCCCGGCCCCGCGCCCGTCCGGCGACCACTCGCACCGCACCAGCCCGCCCCGCGTGCCCCGCGCCAGCGCCCCGGTGCCCGTCACCATTGGCCGGCGCCCGCCGGACCGCGCCTGCGACGAGAACCCCCTGGCCGGTCTCGCCCTCGGCGCCCCGTTAGTCAGCCCTCGCTAGCGGCCGGGGCCCTCCAGTCCGGGCCGAGGCTGATCCCCGCTCCCCGCGCTCACCGGTGCTGCCGCACCGGTGTCGGCGCCTGCCCGCGAGCGCCGAGCAAATCAGGAGGATTCACTCCAGAAAGGACTCCCGCATGGGAAAGCTGGACGGCAAGGTCGCCTTCATCACCGGGGCCGCACGCGGCCAGGGCCGCAGTCACGCGGTCCGGCTGGCCGCCGACGGCGCGGACATCATCGCCGTGGACATCTGCCGGCAGATCGACTCCGTGCCCTACCCGATGGCCACCCCCGACGACCTGGCCGAGACGGTCAAGCAAGTGGAGGGCCTGGACCGGCGGATCTTCGCCCAGCAGGCCGACGTGCGTGACGAGGCCGGCCTCAAGGCCGCCTTCGGCGCCGGCGTGGCCGAGCTGGGCCCGGTCGGCATCGTGCTGGCCAACGCGGGCATCGCCCCGCTGGCCGTGCACGAGACGCACGACGCCTGGCAGGACGTGGTCGACGTCAACCTGACCGGCGTGTTCAACACGGTCGAGACCGCGATCCCGTCCATGATCGAGCGTGGCCAGGGCGGCGCGATCGTGCTGACCAGCTCGACCGCGGGCATCAACGGCATCGGCGGCCCGAGCCGGGGCGGCCTGGGCTACACCGCGGCCAAGCACGGCGTGGTCGGCCTGATGCGCTCCTACGCCAACAACCTGGCCCCGCACTCGATCCGGGTCAACAGCGTGCACCCGACCGGGGTCAACACCCCGATGGTGGTCAACGAGGCCATGCAGGAGTTCCTGGCCCAGGACCCGTCCCTGGGCAACGCGATGGCCAACGCGCTCCCGGTCGGCATGGTCGAGCCGGCCGACATCTCCAACGCCATCGCATGGCTGGTCTCCGACGACGCCCGCTACGTCACCGGGATCACCGTGCCGGTCGACGCCGGCTTCACCAACAAGAAGTAGCGCCCACTGATAACAGCAAGAAGCACGCAGAGCAAGGGAGAGCAAAACACATGGCAGGACGAGTAGAGGGCAAAGTCGCCTTCATCACCGGCGCGGCCCGCGGTCAGGGCCGCAGTCACGCGATCCGGCTGGCCGCCGAGGGCGCGGACATCATCGCGGTCGACCTGGCCGGGCAGATCGACACCGTGCCCTACGCGATGGCGACCCCGGACGACCTGGCCGAGACGGTCAAGGAAGTCGAGGCGCTGGACCGCCGAATACACGCTGTTACCGCCGACGTGCGGGACTACGGCGCGGTCAAGGCCGCGCTGGACGACGGTGTGGCCCAGCTCGGGCGGCTGGACATCGTGGCCGCCAACGCCGGCATCTTCAGCTTCGGCAAGGCCGACGTGCTGGAGGAAAAGACCTGGCAGGACATGATCGACGTCAACCTGACCGGCGTCTGGCACGCGGTCAAGGCG
>DATAVV010000374.1:0-5379 GCA_036267555.1 Streptosporangiaceae bacterium
CGGTGCATCCGTTCGGCGTAGGCGTACAGCAGGTAGGCGACGCGGTGCAGGCCCACGGCGGTCTTGCCGGTGCCGGGCGCGCCCTGCACGCAAACCGTCTGGTCCGCGCCGGCCCGCACGATGTCGTCCTGGTCGGGCTGGATGGTGGCCACGATGTCGCGCATGGGGCCCGACCGCGGCCGCTCGATCTCATCGATCAGGATCCGGCTGGGCGCGGGCCCCGGCCCGGGCGCGGCCGGCCTGCCGGCCGCGGCGAACTCCTCGTCCTCGTAGGCGGTCAGCTCCCCGCCGGAGAACCCGAACCGGCGCCTGCGGGCCAGCCCCATTGGCTCGGCGGGACTGGCCCGGTAGAACGGCCGGGACACCGGAGCCCGCCAGTCGATCACCACGGGCCGGCCGTCGGGGTCGTGCACGTGGCGCCGGCCGATGTGCAGCCGCTCGCCCGCCACGTCGCCGGCGTCCGGGGCGCAGTCACCGGGGGATCCGGCGTAGTCCAGGCGGCCGAAGAACAGCGGCGTGCCCGGCAGGTCGACCAGAGCCTCGGCCCGGCGGTACAGGTCGGCCTTGAGGTATTCCTCGGAGACCGGGTCGCCGCCCATCGCGCGGAGCGAGAGCACGTCCTCGCGCATGAGCTGAAGGAACTCGCGGGAACTTCGCAGGTGGTCCCGCTCGGTGACCAGGACGGGGTCTTCCGCGCCCGGGCCGGGTGCACGGGCGCTGACCGTGCCGGAACGTGCCGTGTGCGCCGAGCCGCTGCCCGGAGCCATGGCTTTCACCTCCATGGATGAGGCGGGCGGAGGGAGCGTGCAGGAGGCCGCGCCGGGTCGCCCGTGCGGCGATCCGGCGCGGCGAATGAGTCAGTGGTGGTCAGCGGGGAAATGCCATCGGCAATGGCACAAGAGCCAGGAGCCTACCAACCGCGATCCGGCCCCGTCACCTGGTTTTCGGCCCGCCCGGCGCGCCTGCCAGGACCGGCTGCCAGGACCGGCTGCCAGGACCAGCTACCAGGACCAGTGGAAGCCCGCCACGGTCTTCTCGATGAACCTCAGGTAGCGGTGGACCGCGTGCTGGCTGTCCAGCGTGACCGGCTCCTGCTCGATCACGTCGCCCTCGACCCCGTCCCAGGTGGCCCACCAGATGCCGGCGGGCAGCCGGTCGGGGTGGAACTCGACGCGCATGTCGAAGTTCTCCAGCCGCCCCATGAACGCGCGCCGGTACTGGCGCTCATGCGGATCGTCCGGGTCCCCCGGGTACTGGTACGTCGTCCAGTACTCCAGGGTCGTGGTCTCGCCCGCGTCCAGGGCGCTGGCCAGCGAGATATAGGTGACGAACAGCTCGCTGCTGACCTGGAACAGCTCGCCGGACAGCGCCGTGCAGCCCTGCCCGACCTCCAGGGTCACGGCCTTGGTGTCGTAGAGGAACGGTATCCGGTCCAGGCCGTCGGCGATCGCCTCGATGACCTGAAGCGTGCGCGCCCGGGCCGGCAGGCCTTCCGCGCCGATATGGACGTGGTCGTGCAGGGACAGCGTCTGGTGACGGCGCGGGCCTATCGCGGCGTGCAGTTCCTGTTCGGTGCGGGGCGCCATCGCGCGCGGGCCGGACAGCACGCTGATCGTGCCCGAGCCCTCCCAGAGCCGCCAGAGGCGGTCGGCCTCGGCGTCGGTGAACCCGAAGGCGTCGATGAACAGCGCCAGTGTCGAGCGGCTGAGCAGGCGGCCGGACAGCGCCCTGGAGACCGTGTCCTTGATCTGGTGCGCCAGCACGTCAACGTCGCCGGGCACCCGCGGGTAGCTCCACAGGCGGCGGGCCAGCACCTCGGCCACGGCCAGCTGAGTGATCGCGCCCGAACGGGCCCTGATCACGTGCTGCTCCCATAGCCGCCGGTATGCGCCCGGCCGCTGCAGCAGTTCGGCCAGGTAGCTGGCGGCGGCACGTCGGCCGGCCGCGGCGGGGGCGTCACTCAAGGCAGATGAGTCCTCAGCTCTGCGAATTAACTGCGACGTCTAAGGACTACCTTAACGACCAAGCCCCCACTCGAAGGTGGCTAGCCGGTGATGGGGGGGACGGGCCCGCCGCTTATGCGGCGGGCCCGACAGTTTTGCGGCGGCTTCCCACCGGCTGGAAACATATGTTTCGAGGGCTTTGTGAGCGGGCTCGGGGCGGCCAGACCGGCCGCGGCGCCGCGTTAAGGCTCAGAACAAGACGGACATGAACGTGCCGACCTCAGCGAATCCCACCCGCCGGTACGCGGCGCGCGCGGGAGTGTTGAAGTCGTTGACGTAGAGCGACACGACCGGCGCGACCGAGCGCAGCGCCTCGGCCACCACGGCGGCCATGCCCCGCGAGGCGTGGCCGCGGCCGCGCAGTTCCGGCGGGACCCAGACCCCCTGAATCTGGCAGGCATGCGGGGTCACCGCGCCGATCTCGGCCTTGAAGACGACCTGGCCGTCCTCGATCCGGGCGAACGAACGGCCGCCCCGGATCAGCTCGGCCACGCGGGCGCGGTAGGCCGCTCCCCCGTCCGGCCCGACCGGGGACACCCCCACTTCCTCGGTGAACATGGCCACGGACGCGGGCAGCAGCGTTTCGAGTTCGTCGGGACGGACCTTGCGCACCAGCGGGTCCGGGGCGACCTGCGGGCTGGCAGATATGGCCATGACCGGCTGCGCGGCCCGGATCTCACGCGGCCGGCTCCAGTACGGGGCGAGCAGCGCCCACAGTTCCGCAGCGATCGGTGCGGGCCCGACAATCGACGAGCAGCGGCGGCCCTGCAGCCGGGCCCGTTCGGCGAACGCCGCCACGGCGCCCGGCGTGGCCTGGACCGGCACCAGGTTGGCGCCCGAGTAGCACAGCGAGGTCATCCGGCCGGACTCCAGGTAGCCCCACATCTGGGCGCCCAGCCGGCCGGGATCCACCCCGGCCCCGTGCACCCGTGAGCTCACGAAGACGTTCGCGACCGCATCGCGGTCGCAGATGTCGAGCACGTCGTCAAGATCGCGATCATTGAGCAGGCGCAGCGACGACGATCGCCATGCCCTGGTGCGCAGCACGCTTCCAGCGTATCGGCTCAGCCGCGTGGCGAGCGAAGGGACGGCTTCTCTTTACCGCCCGGCTGTTTGCTGGTTGCTGCTCAGCCGTTCGGCGTCGGATCGGGCAGTGCCGGGCAGGTCGCGTTCACCGGGTCGGGGCCGCTGGGCAGCGCGCCGGAGCCCAGGTACCGGTCCAGGTAGCCGTTGACGCAGGTATTCGGCGGGTCCGCGAGCGACTGGCCGTGGTTGCCGCCGCCCTCGACCACGACCATCCGCGAGCTGGGCAGCAGCTTGTGCGCGGCCAGCGCGCCCGCGTACGGGGTCGCGGCGTCCAGGGTGCCCTGCAGCATCAAGATCCCCGGCAGCCCGGTCCCCTTGATCTGCAGTGGCTTGACCGGCCCCTTGACCGGCCAGAACGCGCACGCCGCGTTGAACCACGCGTTGTCCCAGGCCTCGAACGGCGCGGTGGCGTAGACCTGCTTGGTCGCGGAGTTCCACGTGGCCCAGTTGCGCGGCCAGTTCACGTCGCCGCATTCCACGGCGTTGTAGACCGCGAACTCGTTCTCGTTCTGGGTGCCTTCCTCGTCGTACTGGGCGACCAGTTGGCTGGTCGAGTGCTTGCCCAGGTAGGAGGAGAGCGCGGCGGCCAGGCCCGGCCAGTACCCGTTGTCGTAGCCGCCGACCAGGAACGTGTCGTCGTACTCGTCCGGGCCGATCAGCGGGCCGGACGGGCCGGGGACGGGATGGGTCTGGAGTTCGGCGCGCGCCTTGTACCAGTTGTCGCTCACCGCCGCCGGGGTGGCGCCGAGGTGGTAGACGCCGTCGTAGGAGGCCATCCACGCGAAGAACGCCTTCATCCGGCCCTCGAACGCGTAGTCCTGCTGGATGTTGTCGGTCCACCAGACGCCCTGGGGATCGACGGTGCTGTCCAGCACCATGCGGTGCACCCGCTGCGGGAACAGCGTCGCGTAGACCTCACCGATGTAGGTCCCGTAGGAGTACGCGAAGTAACTGATCTTCTGCTGCCCCAGCGCCGCCCGGATCGAGTCCATGTCCCTGGCGATGTTCTGGGTGGTCATGTACGGCAGCATCCAGCCGTACTTCTTCTCGCAGTCCGCGGCGTAGGTTTTGGCCCGGTCGATGCTGCGCTGCTCCTCCGCGGCCGAGGACGGGATGTAGTCGGGCCGGGCGCGGGAAAAGAACGACGGGTCGCAGTGCAGCGACGGCACCGAGGACCCGACTCCTCGGGTGTCGAAGCCGATGATGTCGTACTTCGCCGCCACGCTCGGGTCGAGGCCCTCGGCCACGAACGACGCCAGCGACAGGCCGGAGCCGCCCGGCCCGCCCGGGTTGACCAGCAGCGCACCCTGGCGCTGGCTGGCGGGCGCGGTGGCCGGCACCTCGGACAGGGCCAGCGTGATCTTCCTGCCGGACGGGTGGCTGTAGTCGAGCGGGACCTGCAGCCTCGCGCACTGCAGCGACGCCCCCTGCGAGGAGCAGGAGTGCCAGCTCAGCCTGGACGCCGCGGACGAGGTTCCGGGCGAGGACCCGGCCGGCGAACCCGGCGCCTGAGCCTGGGGCGACGACCCCGAGCACCCGGCGATGGTCACGGCGGCCAGGGCGGCCACCACCGCGGGCACGAAAAGTCTCATATGGTCATCGTGCCCGATACGGAAGGGCGGCCGCCGCGAGTAATTCAGCTCTCCGCGGGCTCGGTGGCCGCGGCCAGCTTCATCGCCTCTTCGATCAGGGTCTCCACGATCTGCGATTCCGGCACGGTCTTGACGACCTCGCCACGCACGAAGATCTGGCCCTTGCCGTTGCCCGACGCCACGCCCAGGTCCGCCTCACGGGCCTCGCCTGGCCCGTTGACGACGCAGCCCATCACCGCCACCCGCAGCGGCACGTCCAGCCCGTCCAGCGCCGCGGTGACCTCGTCGGCCAGCTTGTACACGTCCACCTGGGCCCGCCCGCAGGACGGACAGGACACGATCTCCAGGCCCCGGTCGCGCATGCCGAGCGACTCGAGGATCTGGATGCCGACCTTGACCTCCTCGACCGGCGGGGCCGACAGCGACACCCGGATCGTGTCGCCGATCCCCTCGGCCAGCAGCGCGCCGAACGCGACCGCCGACTTCACCGTGCCCTGGAAGGCGGGGCCGGCCTCGGTGACGCCCAGGTGCAGCGGGTAGTCGCACTTGCTGGCCAGCAGCCGGTAGGCGTTGATCATCACGACCGGGTCGTGGTGCTTGACCGAGATCTTGATGTCGGTGAAGCCGTGCTCCTCGAACAGCGAGCACTCCCACAGCGCGGACTCGGCCAGCGCCTCGGGCGTGGCCTTGCCGTACTT
>DATAVV010000375.1:0-9200 GCA_036267555.1 Streptosporangiaceae bacterium
GCAGCGGCACCGGCCGGACCTCATCGTGCTGGACGTGATGCTGCCGGATATGGACGGTTTCGACGTCATCCGGCGGCTGCGCGGCGGCGGGGCCAGGATCCCGGTGGTGTTCCTGACCGCCAGGGACTCCACCGAGGACAAGATCCGGGGCCTGACCCTGGGCGGTGACGACTACGTCACGAAGCCGTTCAGCCTCGAAGAGGTGATCGCCAGGATCCGCGCGGTGCTCCGCCGGACCCGCGGCGACGGCAGCGAGCCGCCCCCGCGGCTCAAGTTCGCCGACCTGGAACTCGACGAGGACAGCCACGAGGTGTGGCGCGGCGGCCAGCAGATCCAGCTGTCCCCCACCGAGTTCAAGCTGCTGCGCTACTTCATGGGCAACGCCAACCGGGTGCTGTCCAAGATGCAGATCCTCGACCATGTCTGGGACTACGACTTCCGGGGGGATACCGGAATCGTGGAGTCCTACGTCTCGGTGCTGCGGCGCAAGGTAGACACCACCGAGCCGCACCTGCTGCACACGCTGCGGGGAGTCGGCTACGTCCTGCGGCTCCCGTCGACCTAGGCGGCAGGTGGGGACCATGTCGTCGGCAGGGGGAACCGGCCGGGCCCGGGCGGGGCTGCGGGGTGTGTCCGACCGTACCCCGCTGCGCGTCAAGCTGATCGCGGCGGTGCTCACGCTCGTGATCATCGCGCTGGGCGTCATCACCCTGGCCAGCCGCGAGGTGTTCCGCCATTACCTGGAACACCAGGCTGACCAGCGGCTAAGCACGTATTACGAGCAGGTGGGACCCATCGCCAGCAGTGTGCTATACGGCGGCCCGCACCAGGGCTACCGAAACGCGCTCCTCAACGACGGCTCCGACCGCACCTGGTTCCTCAACTCTCAGGGCCAGCAACTGCATGTGATGACACCCTACGGCGACTCCGGAGCCCCGCCGCAGGTGCCGACCAGCCAGGGCTGGCTGCAAGCCAACGCGAACAAAGTTGTCAGCGTGCCCGGCGCGAACGGCGACAACTGGTTGGTGATCGCCAGGCAGTTCACCAACGTCAGCGTCCAGAACGTGGACACGGGCCAGAGCATCCCGCAGACGGTCACCCTGGTGGTCGGCACCGACCTAGGCGACGTCAGCCAGTCGATCGGATACCTGACCGAGATCGACCTGCTGGTCAGCGGGGCCGTCATCATTCTGCTGGCCATCCTCGGGGTGGCCGTGGTCCGGGCCAGCCTGCGGCCGCTCACCGACATCGAGCAGACCGCGGCCGCCATCGCCGCGGGTGACCTGTCCAGCCGGGTGCCTGACCGCGATCCGCGGACCGAGGTGGGCCGCCTCGGCCGGTCGCTCAACACCATGCTGGCCCAGATCGAGACCGCGTTCCAGGACCGCACCAGGTCCGAGGAGGCGGCCCGGCGCTCGGAACGGCGAATGCGGCAATTCCTGGCCGACGCCAGCCACGAACTGCGGACCCCGCTGACCGCGATCCGCGGGTTCGCGGAGTATTACCGGCAGCGCGGCGGGGTCGGGGAGATCACCGGCGCCGCGCCGCGGCCCGCCCTGGACCACGGTGCGGAGCCGCCCGCGCTGGAGGCGGGCCCGGCCGGACCGGGCGCGACGGCGGCGCCGCGGCACGGCTCGAACGCCGGGCTTGAGAACGGCGGGCCCGACCGCGGCGGGCCGCTTCCCCGGGCCGACCTGGACCGGATCATGCAGCGGGTGGAGCAGGAGTCCTCCCGGATGGGCGTGCTGGTGGAGGACATGCTGCTGCTGGCCCGGCTCGACCAGCAGCGGCCGCTGGAGACCGGCCCCGTGGACATGCTGACGCTCGCCGCCGACGCCGTGCACGACGCGCGGGTCGTGGCGCCGGGCCGCAACATCAGCCTCAGCGTGGGCTCGGGCGCGGCGCTGCTGGTCGTGGGCGACGAGATCAGGCTGCGTCAGGTGATCGGCAACCTGATGAGCAACGCGCTCAACCACACCCCGGAAGGAACCCCGATCGAGGTCCGGGTCCGGCTGGGCAGTCTCGACGAGTGGCGGGCGGCGGCCTCCGCCGCCAGCGCCAGCCGGTCGGCGTTCGCCGTGTCCAAGTCCGATGCCCGGCCGTCCCCCGCCGTGGTCCTCGAGGTGGCCGACCGCGGCTCCGGGCTGACGCCCGAGCAGGCGGAGCACGTGTTCGAGCGGTTCTACCGGGGTGACCAGGCCCGGACCAGGAAGTCCGGCGGCACCGGCCTCGGCCTGGCCATCGTGGCCGCGCTGGTCACCGCGCACGACGGCGTGGTCTGGGTCGAGTCCCCGCCGGGTTACGGCGGGGCCATCTTCCGCATCGCGCTGCCGCTGGCCCCCGAGGCCAGGTACACCGAGCCGGAGTTCGACGACGAGCCCGCCGACATCCTGGATACCCGCCACCGCCCGTTAACGCCCGGCCGCGGGTCCACCCGTCACGACCGGCGTCACTCCCCCGCGCCGCCAGCGCCGTCGGTGCCGCCAGTGCCGCCTGTGCCGTCCTCGTCGCCCCCGCCCGCCAGTTCCCCGGGCGCCCACCCGCCCTGGGCCCCGCCGCCGGGCTCCCCACCTCCGCCCCCGCCGGCCTGGCCGCGCGGCTAGGACCGCGCCGCCCGGCCCGGTGAGCGAGCGTCGCGGCCAGCGGGTCAGCGGATCAACGGGTCAGCGGCCAGCGGGTCTGCGGGTTGGCGGCCAGCGGGTCGGCGGCCAGCAGCCAGCGGGCAGCGGGCCAACGGTCGGCGGATCAGCGCCCAGCAGTCAGCGGATCGTCAGCGTGATCTCGTGGCGGAAGTTGGCCTCGTAGCCAAGCCGGTTGCGCTGCGGCTGGTCGGGCTGGACCGCGCCGGTCAGGTCGCGGGCGCGGGCGCGGATGCTGACCTCCCCCGGCGGCAGGCCGACGGCCACGAGGTCCCAGGGCTGCCAGCCGTGCGCGGCGGCCACGCCGGACAGCCGCGCCTTCTGCCACGGGCCGCCGGCCACGCTGACCTCGACCCGGTCGATCGGCGCCGCGCCGGACCAGGCGACGCCGCGCACGATCACCGCGCCAGCCGGCACCTCCTGCCCGGTGGCGGGCCGGGTGATCAGCGCGCGTACCTGCTGCAGCCGCACCGGCCGGGCCGGGCCCTCCCCGTTCTCGGGGTCGTGCATGTAGTCCACGGACTGGAAGTAACCGTCGAACGGCTCGCCGGTGACCCGGATGTCGGTGAGCCACTTGACCGAGGCCGCCGCGTACCAGCCGGGCACGACCAGCCGCAGCGGGTACCCGTGCCGGGCCGGAAGCGGCTCGCCGTTCATCGCGTAGGCGAGCAGCGCACCCGACTCCAGGGCATCGTGGACCGACAGGCTGCGCTCGAACCGGACCGGATGCGGCTCGCCGTCGACCGGGCCCCGGTCGGCGCCGCCGAAGACCATCTCCCTGGCCCCGCGCCCGATCCCGGCCAGGGCCAGAACGTCGGCCAGGCGCGGCCCGGTCCACTCCGCCGTGCCCACGGCCCCGCTGCCCCACGGCACCCCCGGGGCCGGCGGCACGAACCGGGCCCGGTCGTTCCCGGCGCACTCCAGCGTGACCGTCGTGGTCTCGACGGGCAACTGGGTCAGTTCGTGCAGGCTCAGCCGCTGCGGCCGGTCCACAAGCCCGCTCACCCGCAGCCGCCAGGTCGCCGGGTCGAGCACCGGGACCGGAAAATGGTTGCGCCGGTAGAACTGGGCCGTAGGTGTCACGTCGGCGCCGAGCAGGTGCGGCGGCGTCTCGCAGTTCAGCGCGTCGGTCCGGTGCACGACCAGCCCGGCCTGGGCCGCGATCAGCCGTTCGCGTTCGGGGTCAGCGGCCGGCGCCGGAGGCGCGCCGGGTGCCGCCCGGTCCGCGGCCAGCGCGGCCCGGTTACCCGAGCTCAGCGGCGCCGGGATCCCGATAGCCATCCGCCCACACCCCCCTGTCGCGAGGTCGCCGCCATAAACCTATCACATCTATAGGAATTATCGACAACACTCGCGTCCCCAAAGGTACCTACCCCCAGCAAGTGATCCAAAGCGGCCGACCCCGCCCCAGCCACCCCTCAGCCGCGCCCCGCCCCACGACGCAAATGATCAAGCCGATGAATGTTGATCCAGGTCACATCGATGTGCCCCAGCGCCACATCCATGGCCTCGAGCCCCACGACATGAGCGATCAAGGCGATGAATGTACGTCTGGTGCTCGTCGGCGAGCACCAGACGTACATCCATAGCCCCTGAACCCCACCGGCTCAGACCGCCCCCCCGCGAACAGCGCCCACACGCATAACCTTCGACATGTACATGTCCCCACACATGTACATGCAACGGGCATGTACATGTCGGAGTGCATGGGTCAGGCGGTTAGGGCGGCGCGGGCGGCCTCTAGGGCGGCGGGGCGGTACGAGGCGCCGAACAGGCAGACGTGCACGAGCAGCGGGTGCAACTGGTGCAGCGGCACCCGGCTTCGCCAGCCGGGCGCCAGCGGCGCGACCTCGTCGTAGCAGGCGAGGATCCGGTCCAGGAACGGGGCGCCGAACAGGGCCAGCATGGCCAGGTCGGTCTCGCGGTGACCGCCGTGGGCGGCCGGGTCGATCAGCCAGCCCCGGCCGTCGGACCACAGGACGTTGCCCGACCAGCAGTCGCCGTGGATCCGGCTCGGCGGCTCGGCCGGGCCGGCCAGGTCGGCGATCCGGTCCGCGACGGTCTCAACCAGCCGAACGTCCGCCGCGGTCAGCGAGCCCGCATCGCGGGCCAGCCGGGCGTAGGGCAGCAGCCGCCGGGCCGCGTACCACGGCGGCCACGAGCCGGCCTCGTCGTTGCCGAGCGGCAGCCCGGCGATGACCCCCGGCCACGGCGCGCCGAACGAGGCGGCGCCGGCCGCGTGCATGCGGGCCAGGTCCCGGCCGAACCGCTCCGCCGCCGCCCGGCTGGCCGCCTGCGCGGGCACCCAGGAGATAACCAGGGCCGCCTCGTCCCACCCGGCCACCTCGGGGACCGGCACCGCGTCCGCCTCACGCAGCCAGCGCAGCCCGCGCGCCTCGGCCGCGAACCCAGCGTCGCCGGACGGCTCCCGGCCGACCTTGGCGAACACGACCTGGTCGCCGGCCAGCGTGACGCGGTAATGCGCCGCGCCGTGCTGGCCGCCGATACCCCGGCACTCGATGACCTCGGCGCCGAGAAGCCGGCCAAGGCGCCGCGTTATGGCCCTATCGGTCAACAGCCGTCACCCTGACGAGGCCGGCTGGTCGGTGAGGAGGTGGCTGAGCTGGGCGGCCAGGCCCCGGGCGGCCGACTCGATGAGGTCAAGGGCCTCCGCGAAGCCCTCGTCGTCGCCGTAGTAGGGATCCGGGACCTCGAGGTCGCCCGCGTCGCGGCCGGCCAGGTCCGGGTCGAAGCTCAGCAGCATCGCGGTGCGGCCGGCCGCGTCCGCGTCCGGAGCTAGCTGCCGCAGCCGCTTCAGGTTGCTGGCGTCCATGGCCAGCACCAGGTCATAACGCCCGAACCAGGACCGGTCGAACTGCCGCGCCCGGTGCCCGGTGCCGTCGTACCCGCGCCGGGCCAGTTCGGCCTGGGCTCGCTCGTCCATGCCGTGCCCCAGGTGCCAGTCCCCCGTGCCCGCGCTGTCGACCTCGACCCGCCCGGACAAGCCCGCCCGGCCGAGTTCGGCGCGAACGGCCACTTCGGCCATGGGCGAGCGGCAGATGTTGCCCAGGCACACCAGGCAAACCCGATATGTCCCGAACGCGTGTCGCGGTGTCGGCGCGGTTGCCCCCACGCCACTGTGAGCAGGCATGGGACAAGCATGCCCGACGCGATCGACCGCGATGGCCCCTGTCACGATGGGGGCATGGCCGCGGCGGACGTTTACCGGAAGCTGTCGTTCTGGCACGGCAGCGTGCCGGGCTCGCTCGAACCTGGCCCGCCGCTGCCCGGCGACCTCGAGGCGGACGTGGCGATCGTCGGCGCGGGATTCACCGGCCTGTGGACCGCCTACTATCTGGCCCGCGCCGATCCCGGCCTGAAGATCGTGGTCTGCGAGCGTGACATCGCCGGGTTCGGCGCGTCCGGGCGCAACGGCGGCTGGTGCTCGGCCCTGTTCCCGGCGTCGCTGGGCAAGCTGGAGCGGCTGGCGGGCCGGGACGCGGCGATCGCCCAGTACCGGGCCATGCAACAGGCCGTGAACGAGGTGGGCCGGGTGGCGGCGGACGAGGGCATCGACTGCCACTGGGCCAAGGGCGGGACCGTGGCGCTGGCCCGCTCGGCCAGCCAGATGGAGCGAGCCGCCGAGGAGATCGACGAGGCCCGGTCGTTCGGGTTCGGCGAGCAGGACCTGCGGCTGCTGTCCGCCGGCGAGGCCCGCGCCCTGGCCCGCGCGTCGGACGTCCGGGGCGGCACGTTCACCCCGCACTGCGCCGCGATCCATCCCGCGCGCCTGGTCCGGGGCCTGGCCGATGCGGTGCGGCGGCGCGGGGTCAGCGTGTTCGAGCGCACGCCGGCGCTGCGGATCGAGCCCGGGCGCCTCGTGACGGCGACCGGGACCGTGCGCGCCCGCTACGTGATCCGCGCCACCGAGGGGTACACCGCGCGGCTGCCCGGCCTGCGCCGGACCGTGGCGCCGGTGTACTCGCTGATGATCGCGACGGCCCCGCTGCCCGGATCGGTCTGGGACGAGATCGGCCTGGCCAGCAGGCCGACGTTCAGCGACCTGCGGCACCTGATCATCTACGGCCAGCGCACCGCCGACGGCCGGTTCGCGTTCGGCGGCCGCGGCGCCCCGTATCACCTGGGCTCGGCGGTGCGGCCGTCGTTCGACCGGGTGCCCGCGGTGTTCGCGGCGCTGCGGCGCACCCTGGCCGAGTTGTTCCCCGTGCTCGGCGACGTCGAGGTGACCCACGGCTGGGGCGGCCCGATCGGCGTTCCCCGCGACTGGTGCGCGTCGGCGGGCCTGGACCGCGCCACCGGGCTCGGCTGGGCGGGCGGCTACGTCGGCGACGGGGTATCCACAACGAACCTGGCCGGGCGCACCCTGGCCGACCTGGTCACCGGGACCGACAGCGAACTCACCCGGCTGCCGTGGGTCGGCCACCGCTCGCCCGCCTGGGAACCCGAGCCGCTGCGCTGGCTCGGCGTCAACGCCGGCCTGCAGGTGATGAGCTGGGCCGACCGCGAGGAGGCCAGGACCGGCCGCCCGTCGCGTGCCGCGCGCGTAGCCGGCCGTTTCCTCGGCGCCCGAACGGCACGAAGCCATAACGCGGCGACGCGGCCGGTCGGCTCTCCCCATGGAACTCTCGCGCGCTGGCCGCGCTGGCCGCGCTGGCCGCGCTGGCCGCGCTGGCCGCGCTCGCCGGGGTGACGACGGCGCGTACTACGTCGGCACCGACGAGTGGAACTCCACCGCGGCCGAGTGCGTGACCGCCGACGGGAACGCTGATTTCAGCGTGACCCAGTCCGCCATCGGCGAGCCCGCGGGTGGCAGCCCCGGCGCCTACCCGAGCATCTCGACCAGCGACAACGGCGACATCTCCGCCGGCCATGACGGCCTGCCGATCCAGGTCAGTGCCATCGGCGACCCGGTGAGTAGCTGGAGCACGACCCAGCCCAGCGCGGGAACCTGGGACGTGTCCTGCGACAACTGGCATGGCACGGGCCCCGCCACGTCCGGCGAGGATGGCGGCACCGAGCTGATGATCTTCCTCAACTACCAGGGCCTGAGCCTGGGCACGCCGAACGTCGCCAGCGACGTCTCCATCGACGGCGCCACCTACAACGTGTACTCGCAGCAGCGGACGGACTCAGGCAACAGCTGGAACCTGATCATGTTCGTGGCGACAACCGCGACGACGTCAGTGAGCGACCTGGACTTCGGTGACTTCACCCAGGACGCGCTCGGCTACGGCTACCTCCAGTCCTCCTGGTACCTGAACGAGGTGCCGGCCGGTTTCGAGATCTGGAACGGCGGCACGGGCCTGGCGACCAACCCGATCTCGTTCAGCGCCGACACCACCACCTCGGCTCCCGCGTCGGCCGGGTCGATCACCTCGGGCATCCCTGGTGACTGCCTCGATGACTGGCACAGCCAGACCACGGCCGGCAACCCGGTGGACCTCTACTCCTGCAACAACACCAGCTTCCAGGACTGGACGGTGGACGACAACGACACGATCCAGATGTCCGGAGACTGCGTGAGCGTGGCCGGCGGCTCCACCGCCGAGGGCGCGGCCGCGGTGCTGGACCCTGCTCGGGAGCCGAGAGCCAGGAGTGGCTCCCCGGCCCCGACGGCTATCTGGTCAGCCCGCAGACCGGGTTCTGCCTCGACGATCCCGGCTCCAGCACCACCTACGGCACCCAGCTCGACATCTCCGCGTGCACCGGAGGTGACAACCAGATCTGGAAGCTCCCAGTCCTGACCAGCGGCCGAGCAGGGGTTACTCTGGAAGGGCCCGAGACGCGGTGCGCGGGCACGGGCACAATTCGCCCCGTGCGCGTA
This sequence comes from Streptosporangiaceae bacterium, assembly GCA_036267555.1. GTDB lineage: Bacteria > Actinomycetota > Actinomycetes > Streptosporangiales > Streptosporangiaceae > JASHPR01. The sequence goes on from DATAVV010000375.1 coordinate 8,485, forward strand.
AGGCTGCTAGCATCACTGCGTCTCTAGCGCCGCTAGCTCAATTGGCAGAGCAGCGGACTCTTAATCCGCGGGTTCGGGGTTCAAGTCCCTGGCGGCGCACCCGTCCTGACCTGGCATTTTTGCTAACTCTTTACCCTGGCCGGTGGCCGTTTCCGGGCCATGGTTGCTCCACGTTTGCTCGTCAGTCCGAACATAGTTGATCATGGCGACCGGACGCCCGGCGAGGCCCCTACCGATGGCTATACACAGCGTGACATCTGCCGGAAAGGCGCAGGTAGAGGATCGCGGCTGCCGCAGCCCAGGGAACGACCCCGGGTGATGCGCCGGCGCCATGGTCTCTGCACGTGAGGGCTGTAGAGCCTGATCGCCTGCCAGGTACACGCGAGGTCTATCGCAGGTACATGCCAGGTCCATCGCGCTCCGTAACTGGGAGTCGCGTCGACAGAGGTCGCGGGGTTCTGCGGGCCGCTCTCAGGTCCAGCAGGCGGCGCCCGGTCAGGGCTGGGCACCCAGCAGCGCCTGGGGAAGTCGGCCACGTCCCCGGTGAGCGATGCGACGGGGCATCAGCGGGCAGTCAGATGCCGGGGCTTCACGTCCGCCACCAGCGGCACCCTGCCCCGGCGCAGGATCAGGAAGTCCGGGACATGCCTGCGCTTCCCGCCGTCCACCCGGGCCGACAGCAGGAACGGCTGGGCGAGCACCGCCTCCGTGGCACG
>DATAVV010000376.1:0-2517 GCA_036267555.1 Streptosporangiaceae bacterium
CCGCCAAGCCGCCGTACGGGACGCTGGTCGACGAGCGCACCTACGCGCCGTTCCACCAGCACTTCATCGTGGCCCGCCTCGACCTCGACGTGGACGGGCCGCGCAACACGGTCTACGCCTCGCAGTCCGAGGCGCTGCCCATCGGCGAGGACAACCCGCACGGGCTGGGCCTGGTCATCCGGGACACGCCGCTGCGCACCGAGGCCGAAGGCAAGCAGGACTACGACTGGGGCGCGCAGCGCGGCTGGAAGGTGGTCAACGACAACGTCAGGAACGGCCTGGGCACGCCGGTGGCGTACAAGCTCGTGCCGGACGGGTCGTTCCCGCCGCTGCTGGATCCGGCCTCGCCCGCGTTCGCCCGGGCCGAGGTGATCGGCCACACGCTGTGGGTCACGCCGCAGCGCGACGACGAGCGCTGGCCGTGCGGCGCGTTCCCGAACCTGAGCGAGCACGACACCGGCCTGCCCCGGTGGACCGCGCAGAACCGGTCCATCGAGAACACCGACGTGGTGCTGTGGTATGTGTTCGGCATCCACCACATCACCCGGCCCGAGGACTGGCCGGTGATGCCGGTGGACAAGGTCTCGTTCTGGCTCAAGCCGTTCGGGTTCTTCGACCGCAACCCCGCGCTCGACGTTCCGCCCGGCGCGTTATCGTTGCGCAATGGCTGCGTTGCTGACCACCGAGCGCCTGACGCTCCGGCCCTGGAAGCTTGACGACGCCGCGGCGGCACTGGGCGCCTACGGCGACACCGAGGTCTCCCGCTGGCTGGCGCCGGCCATGGACCGGGTGCCCGACGAAGCGGCCATGCGCCTGGTCCTGCAGCAGTGGGTGGCCGAGGATTCCCGGATGCTCACGCCCGCTGGCCGCTGGGCGGTCGAGCGCCGCGAGGACGGGCGCCTGATCGGCGGCGCGACCCTGCTGCCGCTGCTGCCCGACGACGAATACGAGATCGGCTGGCAGCTTCACCCCGACGCGTGGGGTCACGGCTACGCCAGCGAGACCGGCCGCGCCCTGGCCCGCTGGGCCTTCGATCAGGGCATCGAGCAGGTCATCGCCGTCGTGCGGCCCACCAACACGCGCGCCGAGGCCGTGGTGCGCCGCATCGGCATGGAATGGGTCGGCGAGACCGAGAAGTACCACAACCTGCGCCTGCAGCAGTACCGCCTCCGCCCCGCCGACCTGTCTTAACTTGAGTCATTCGTTCACTTGAGGCGTTCGTGTTTAGGGCGATAGGGTAACCGCCATGACCGCGTCCCAGACTCCGACCACGGCCGAGGAGCTGCGCGGGGCTGGCCTTCGGGTGACGGCCGCCCGTGTCGCGCTGCTCGAGACCGTCCGCCGCGGCGACCATCTCGGCGTCGAGGCCATCGCCTCCGGGGTGCGTGACCGCGTGGGCCACGTCTCCCTGCAGGCCGTGTACGACGCCCTGCACGCGCTGACCGAGGCGGGGCTCATCCGCCGCATCGAGCCCGCCGGCCACCCGGCCCGGTTCGAGGGACGCATCAGCGACAATCATCACCACGTCGTGTGCCGGTCGTGCGGGGTGGTCGCCGACGTCGACTGCGCGGTCGGGGATGCGCCCTGCCTGACCGCGTCCGACGACCACGGCTACTCGATCGACGAGGCCGAGGTCATCTACTGGGGCCTGTGTCCCGCTTGTGCGTCACGCCGCAGTTCCTGAGCAATCCGTTTGAGCACGGAAGGATGTCCATGACTGAGAATCATGACCCAGTAGTCACCGAAGAGCCGACCCCGGAGGCGGGAGCAAGCGGATGCCCGGTCGCACCCGGCCTGACCCACCCCACGCGCGGTGACGCCAACCAGGACTGGTGGCCGAACCGGCTCAACCTGAAGATCCTGGCCAAGAACCCGGCCGTGGCCAACCCGATGGGCGAGGACTTCAGCTACGCCGAGGCGTTCAAGACCCTCGACCTGCCCACCGTGAAGCGGGACATCGAGGAGGTGCTGACCACCTCCCAGGACTGGTGGCCCGCCGACTTCGGCCACTACGGCCCGCTCATGATCCGGATGGCGTGGCACAGCGCGGGCACCTACCGCATCAGCGACGGCCGCGGCGGCGCGGGCGCCGGGCAGCAGCGCTTCGCGCCGCTCAACTCCTGGCCGGACAACGTCAGCCTGGACAAGGCCCGCCGGCTGCTGTGGCCGGTCAAGAAGAAGTACGGCCGGAACCTCTCCTGGGCCGACCTCATCGTCCTGGCCGGGAACGTGGCCCTGGAGTCGATGGGCTTCCAGACCTTCGGCTTCGGCGGCGGCCGCGTGGACGCGTGGGAGCCGGACGAGGACGTCTACTGGGGCCCCGAGACGGTCTGGCTCGGCGACGAGCGCTACACCGGCGACCGCGAGCTTGAGAACCCGCTGGCCGCGGTCCAGATGGGCCTCATCTACGTCAACCCGGAGGGCCCGAACGGCAACCCGGACCCGCTCGCCGCGGCCCGCGACATCCGCGAGACCTTCCGCCGGATGGCGATGAACGACGAGGAGACGGTCGCGCTG
>DATAVV010000377.1:0-8187 GCA_036267555.1 Streptosporangiaceae bacterium
CTGGTTGGGGCAGGGCCGGGGGGCTGGGCGGGGGCCGGGGGGCAACGCACGAGACAGGGTCAGCGGGGGCCGCGGAGCGGGACGCGCGGACCGTAGGAAGCACAGGGATACCCGGCGCATGCGCTAGTCTGTGTTTCGCCCTGGCCGCCGGATCCCGGCTCGCCGGGCGCGGGCGATTGGCTCAGCGGGAGAGCGCCTCGTTCACACCGAGGAGGTCACTGGTTCGATCCCAGTATCGCCCACCATGTCAGAGGCCCTGTGGACGAGGCTCAGCAGCGGCGGCAGTCGCCAGCACCGCGGCAAAGTGCAGCAGTAGCCTCGCTGAGCGACCCCCGAGAGCGCCGGTCAACGGGCCGTTGCGTTGCGGACAGCGACTTGTACCCAGTCCGCTACCCAGTCCGCGGCGCGGTTCAGGTTACGAGCAGGCGAAGGCCAAGCTCCGCTGCATCGAGATCGACGAGGTCGCGGTTGCGTTCGGCCCACCGACCTGAGGCAAGGTCATCGCGGAGGCTGCGCACCGCCCGCTGCTCGGCCTGCGGCCCGACTCTGGCCCACACCGATACTCCGCGGCGTACACGATCGTCCAGGTATGCCTCGGGCCGGCGCCAGTAGGCCTCGAAGAAGCCGTCCGCGCAGTCCCACGGAATGAGCACCGGCTCCATCCGGGCTCCGATCGTGCGGGCCATCTCGGTCACCGAAGGCCAGCCGGCGAGGAGGTCGGCGGACTCAGGCAGGTAGTCGCGAATAAGCCAGAACCGGCGACGCCATCCGGTGTCACTGGCGTCGACCGTGAACACCATCACGCGGCGAGCCACACGCCGCATCTCGCGCAATCCGGCGATCGGGTCCTGCCAGTGATGAATGGTGGAGAAAGCCATCGCGGCGTCGAAGGACTGGTCCTCGAACGGAAGGCTCTCCGCGACGCCAGCCACGCACGGCGCTGCGCCCGCGGGACGCTGCGCCCGCATGACCGCCGACGGTTCCACCGCGGTTACGTCACGGCCGGGGGGCTCGTAGGAGCCGGTGCCCGCCCCGACATTCAATACTGTCCGCGCATCGCCGAGCGCAGCCCAGAACCTTGCGGCGATCCGCGGCTCGGTGCGACGCGTGACGGCGTAAGTGGCCCCGATGGTGTCGTACAACTGCGCGCTGGACATGTCGCCGCCTCCCAGACCGCCGCCATTCCCGCACCGCGCACGCGGCCCGGCGTCGCTGCCCTGGATATTTGGTCGCTTGCGCACCATTTCACCACATTGGCCGATCTGACGTTCCGGAGGTCGTTCCGGTGAGTTAGCCGCTGTGGTGAGTTACGGGAGGGGTGTCAGGGATCCCCGCTGCGCCCACCCCACTGCCCCCGCGTGCCCCGCAGGCCCGTGCCCGCCCGATCGAGACATCACCCGTTCCAGCCGGGGCGGGGCAGCGGCGGGCGCGCGGTAAGGGGCAGGGCGCGATGTGGGGAGCGGGGGTTAGGTCGCGGGCGGGGCGGCGGCGCAGGTGCGGATGGCGGCGAGGCTGCGGTCGATGTCTTGCTCGGTGGTGGCCCCAGCCGCTGACGCTGATGCGCATCGCGCGGCGGTCGCGCCAGGTGGCCGGGCCGCACCAGCAGGTTCCGTCGCGCTGGATGGCCGAGATGACCGCATCGGTCCTGGCCTGGTCGCCGAAGTCGACCGCGACCTGGTTGAGCACCACGTCGTTGAGGACGGCGAACCCGGAGGCGCGCAGGCCGTCGGCGGCGCGGCGGGCGAGGCGGCAGGTTCGCGACGCCGTCGCGGCCGAGAGTGGCGAGCGCGCTCGGCCAGCCCGGCCAGGTAGGCCTGGGCCCGCCGCGAGGCATCCTCGAGCAGCAGGGGCCGAGCGGCGAGATCCGAACGCTGCCGCGAGTCACCGGCTGTCATGACCAGCAACCCCTCTCCTGAGTTGGCGGACCCGGCCGGACCCCCGGCCGGACCCCCGGCCGTATCCCCGGCCGAACTGACCCCGGCGACGGGGCCAGCGGGACCGGGAGCCGCCGGAGTCAGCGCAGGGAGCGGAAGCTGGCCCGCACCTCGTTCACGAACGTCTCGGGCTGCTCGAAGGCGGCGAAGTGACCGCCCTTGTCGAGTTCGTTCCAGTAACGCAGGTCCCCGAACTGCTGCTCGGCCCAGCGCCGGGACGGCCGGAAGATCTCCTTGGGGAAGACCGAGCAGCCGACGGGCACCGACACCGGGCCCAGCACGGGCCGGGTGAAGCTCTCCCAGTACATCCTGGCCGACGAGGCCCCGGCGGCGGTCAGCCAGTAGAACATGACGTTGTCGAGCAGTTCGTCCCGGCTGAAGGCGTTGGCCGGGTCCCCGTCGCAGTCGCTCCAGGACCAGAACTTCTCGATGATCCAGGCGCACAGCCCGGCGGGGGAGTCGACCAGGCCGTAGCCGACCGTCTGCGGCCGGGTCGACTGCTCCTTGGAGTAGCCCGAATCCCGCTTCTGGTAGTGGTCGATCGAGGCCAGCGCGGCCTGTTCACCCTCGGTGAGGTCGTCCAGGCTGCTCGGGGGCGCGATCGCCATGTTGAGGTGGATGCCGAGCACGTTCTCGGGGTGGCGCATGCCGAGCGCGGTCGTCACCTGCGAGCCCCAGTCGCCGCCCTGCGCGCCGTAGCGGGCGTAACCGAGGCGGGTCATCAACTGGTCCCACGCGTCGGCCGTGTGCTCCACGCCCCACCCGGCACGCCGCGGCTTGCCGCTGAAGCCGTAGCCGGGCAGCGAAGGGCAGACCACGTGGAACGCGTCGGCGGGGTCCCCGCCGTACGCCACCGGATCGGTGAGCGGCTCGATGACCTTGTGGAACTCGACGACCGACCCCGGCCAGCCGTGCGTGATCACCAGCGGCAGCGCCCCGTCGTGCGGGGACCGGGCGTGGATGAAGTGGACAGACAGGTCGTCGATCTCGGTCAGGAACTGCGGGAAACGGTTGAGCCGGGACTGTGAGGCCGGCCAGTCGTACTCGTCGCGCCAGTAGTCGCACAGCGAGCGGATGTAGGCCAGGGGCACGCCCTGCGACCAGTCGTCCACGGTCTCGGGCTCCGGCCAGCGGGTGTCGCGCAGGCGGCGGCGCAGGTCGTCGACGTCGGCATCGGGGATGTCAATGCGAAACCGGGTGATGTCGTCGCTCATGCCCCCAACAGGTACCCGGTCACCAGGCCGGCGTCCAGACCATTGTCCGCTTGATCCCGGAGTCCTCGAGGTCGGCGAGCACGGGGACGTCCCGGGTGTCGAGGACCCGCAGCCGCTGCCGGGGCAGGAACGCGCGGCCGATGTCCCCGATGAGCACGCACGCGCCGCGGGCCCGGGCGCGTTCGAGGAACCCGAGCACGCGCTCGGCCAGCGGGCGGGAGTACCAGACGTCACCGGCCAGCACGACCTGGGCGTCCGCGCCGTCGCCGTCGAGCACGTCACCGACGATCTCCGGGGCCGGCACGCCGTTGGCCCGGGCGTTGAGGCCAATCGCCGCGACCGCCAGGGCGTCGATCTCGCTCGCCCGCACGTGCGCCGCGCCGGCCAGGGCGGCCGCGATCGCGACCAGGCCCGAGCCCGACCCGAGGTCGAGGACCGTGCGGCCGGCCACCAGGTCCCGGTGGTCGAGCACGTAGCGCGCCAGGGCCTGGCCGCCCGGCCAGGCGAACGCCCAGAACGGCGGCGGCTGATCGGCGCCGAACTCGTCCTCGGCCCGCTGCCACAGCCCGAGCACGTCGGGGGCGAGATGCAGCCGGACCTCGGCCACCTCAGGCACCGGCCCGATCCGGCACGCCGCCCGCACGAACGCCGCCGCCCCCGCAGGCCCCGCGGACGCCGCCGCCCCCGCAGGCGCCGCGGACGATGAAGGCCCCGCAGGCGCCGCGGACGACGAGGGCGCCGCTGGCGGCGCCTGCCCCGCGGACGGCTCAGCACGCACCCCCAAATGCTCTCACCGGCCACGCCATGATCCCGCCATGATCCCGCCATGACCCCGCCACGATCTCGCCCCGCGACCTGGTACTGACGCTGCGTTACTGTTCGTTTACGCCATCCGTAGGTTACGGCCGGTTGCGCCGGGTACGCACCGTGACGATATGTAACTGAACGTAACAGCATGCGGACGGACGGGGAGTTCGAAGTGCAGGGTGCGGGACGGATCGGCAAGGACGCGGCGCCGGGAGCCAGGCCCCGGATCGCCAGCAAGGTCGCCAGCAAGATCGCCGGCCTCAGGGGCGCCAGCCGCGAGAACCTCAAGGCCGACAACCTCAAGCCCGCGGACCTCGCGGCCACTGACCTCGCGGCCCCCGGCCCGACGGCGGACGGTTCCGGGGTGACCAGCTTCCGGGTGGCCGGGCACCCCCGGTCGCGCGTCGTGATCGCGGTGACGGCGGTCGTCGCCCTGCTCGCGGGCATCGGGATGTACATGCTGACCACGGGCGGGGGCCCGCCGCCGGCCAACGCCCCGATCATCGGCGGCGTGACCCTGGGCGGGCCGTTCCGGGTGATGTCGGTGTCGCCCGCGGCGGGCAGCCAGCACGCCGACGGCAGCCAGCCGGTCACGGTGACGTTCTCCGCCCCGCTCTCCGCCGGGACGCCGATGCCGGTGCTGACCCCGGACGTCGCGGGCAACTGGCGGGTGTTGGGCGACTCGGCGGTGTTCACGCCGAACATGCCGTTCACCCCGCTGACCCGGATCAGCCTAAGTGTGCCGGCCGGGATGCGCTCGACCGCGGGGCACGCGCTGGCCGGCCCCATGACCGCGGCGTTTACCACCGGGGCCTACTCCGTGCTCCGGCTGGCCGAGATGCTAGGCCAACTCGGCTACCTGCCGATGTCCTGGCAGCTACCGAACGTGGGCATGCGGGTCGCCAGCGAGTTCCAGTCCTCCAGCGCGGGCCTGGCGGGCCAGGAGGCGCTGGCCTACAACGCGCCGTCCGGCATCTTCTCGATGGCCAAGGGCTACCCGGCGCAACTGGCCAGCCTGTGGCGGCCGGACAGCTACAACGTGATCACCAGGGGCGCGGTCATGGCGTTCCAGTCCCAGCACGGCATGACGCCCAACGGCGATAGCACCCCCGCGCTGTGGGCCGCGCTGTTCCGGGCCGCGGGCAAGGGCGACGGCAACGTCAGCGGCTACACCTACGCGCTGGCCAGCAAGTCCAGCCCGGAGACGCTGACGATCTGGCACGACGGCCAGGTCGTGGTGCACAGCCTGGCCAACACCGGAATCCCGGCCGCGCCGACCGTCGACGGGACATTCCCCGTGTACGAGAAGTTCCTCAGCACGATCATGTCGGGCACCAACCCTGATGGCAGCCGTTATTCCGACTTTGTCCAGTACGTGTCCTACTTCAATGGCGGCGACGCCGTGCACTACTTCTCGCGCGGCTCCTACGGCTTCCAGCAGAGCCTGGGCTGCGTCGAGCTTCCGCTGACCGCCGCCAAGCAGGTCTACCCGGTGCTCACGCTCGGCAGCCTGGTCACCGTCACCGGCTAGCCGCGACCTGGCCCGGCGCACGCCAGCACGCCTTCGGCCCGGCACCAGACCCGGCACCAGATCCTGGTGCCGGTCTGGTGTCTTTTGTCGCCCGTAAACGGTACTTGCCCGCCCCCGGTTACCCTCGTTCCCCTCGGTCTTCGGTGACGTCTTTATCACGTTGTCTCACGGGCTGGTAAGGACCCGCCGCAGATTGGCATTAGCTGGTATACATCAGGGCAGGCGCAGTCCGCCCGCACGGGCGACCGGGCAGCAAAGGCTAGGGGGTCGAGGTTTGTCCGGAATAGGACTACTCCGCGGGCGAATCATCGCGCTGGCGGTAGCTATCGTCGCGCTGCTGGCCGGCGGGACGTGGGTGGCCCTGAGCAGGGCTTCCGCGCAGCAGGGCACCAGCCAGGCCGCAGCGACCCATCAGGTCGTCAAGAAGGCGCAGAAGCCTCTGGTCAAGCCCGAAACCGTGGTTTCGGTCACCCCCGCGTCGCACTCCCACGACGTCAACGGCGCCAGCTCGATCCAGGTCGTGTTCTCGGCCCCGCTCGCGGACGACTCGCCCATGCCCACGCTGTCCCCGTCGATCGCGGGTGCCTGGCAGCGGGTCAACGCCACGACCGTCGAGTTCGTCCCCGCCGCGGGCTTCACCCAGAACACCTACGTGCGCGTGATCGTCCCGGCCGGGCCCGCGGGCCCGCGGTCCACCGCGGGCGGCGTGCTGACGGCCAGATTCGTGGACCGGTTCTGGACCGGCTCGTACAGCACGATGCGGCTGGAGCAGCTTCTCGCCCAGCTCGGCTACCTGCCGCTGACCTGGCAGCCGATCGCCGGCGTCACGCCGGTGACGGCCACCGACGAAAACGGGCAGCTCGACGCCGCCTACGACCCCCCGCAGGGCACGTTCACCTGGCAGTCCGGGTACCCGTCGACGCTGCAGGATTTCTGGTCGCCCGGCCAGGCCGGCGTCATGCTCACCGGCGCGGTGATGGCGTTCGAGAACAACCAGGGCATGGACATGGACGGGGTCGCGGGCCCGGCGGTGTGGAACGCCGTGCTGAAGGCGGTGGCCAGGGGCGACGACAACCCCAACGGCTACACCTACGCGATCGCCGACAAGGGCAACCCCGAGACGCTGACCATCTGGCACGACGGCCACGAGGTGCTCAACACCCTGGCCAACACCGGAATCCCGGGACGGGAGACCGTGAACGGGACGTTCCCGGTCTACCTGAAGTACCCGTTCCAGATCATGAAGGGGACCAACCCGGACGGCACCAAGTACGCCGACCCGGTGCAGTGGGTGTCCTACTTCAACGGCAGCGACGCGGTGCACTACTACCCGCGCCCGACCTACGGCTGGCCGCAGAGCCTCGGCTGCGTGGAGCTTCCGTTCAACCAGGCCAAGGAGTCGTACCCGTACCTCACCTACGGCAGCCTGGTGACGGTCACGGGCACCGCGGGCTGACCGCGAGCGCGGGCCGGCCGGCTGCGCGCCGCCGCCGGCACTCGCGCGCACCCGCTGCCGGGCCTCGGTAGCATCGGGACACGGGTCGTCCCCGCGGGCCACCCCAGCATGCCAACGACAGGAGTCAGCCGTGCCAGCCGACAAGCTTCAGATCACCCTCGCCGGACGCGAGCACGTGGTGGAAGCCGGCTCCACGGCCGGGCAGGCGCTCGAAGGCCCCGGCGGCCTGTCCGATGTTATGGATAACGCGGCGCCCCGGGCCGGTTCGGTGATCGCCGCGCGGGTCAACGGCGAGCTGAAAGACCTCGCGACCCCGCTGGCGGACGGCGCCTGCGTCGAGCCCGTAGAACTCGGCAGCGCCGACGGCCTGGCCATCATGCGCCACTCGGCCGCGCACGTGATGGCGCAGGCCGTGCAGGGCCTGTTCCCCGAGGCCAAGCTCGGGATCGGCCCCCCGGTCGAGAACGGCTTCTACTACGACTTCGGCGTGGCGTCCCCGTTCGACCCCAGCGACCTCAAGAACATCGAGCAGCGCATGCGGCAGATCGTCAAGCAGGGCCAGACGTTCTCGCGCCGGGTGGTGACCGACGAGCAGGCGCGGGCCGAACTGGCCGGCGAGCCTTACAAGCTCGAGCTGATCGGCCTCAAGGGCGGCGGTGGCGCTGTGGACGCCGAGGAGTCGGTCGAGGTGGGCGGGGCCGAGCTGACCATCTACGACAACCTCGACCCGAAGACCGGCGAGCGCGTATGGCAGGACCTGTGCCGCGGCCCGCACCTGCCCAGCACCCGGCTCATCCCCGCGCTGAAGGTGATGCGCAGCGGCGGCGCGTACTGGCGGGGGAGCGAGAAGAACCCGCAGCTGCAGCGGATCTACGGCACCGCGTGGCCGTCGCGGGATACCCAGGACGAGTACCTGACCATGCTGGCCGAGGCCGAGCGCCGCGACCACAGGCGGCTCGGCGCCGAGCTCGACCTGTTCTCGTTCCCGACCGAGATCGGCAGCGGGCTGCCGGTGTTCCACCCCAAGGGCGGGATCATCCGGCGGGTGCTGGAGGACTACTCCCGGCAGCGGCACGTGGAGGCGGGTTACGAGTTCGTGAACACCCCGCACATCACCAAGGCGGACCTGTTCGTCACCTCGGGGCACCTGGAGTGGTACGCGGAGGGCATGTTCCCGCCGATGGAACTGGACGGCGCGAAGTACTACGCCAAGCCGATGAACTGCCCGATGCACATCCTGATCTA
>DATAVV010000378.1:0-5454 GCA_036267555.1 Streptosporangiaceae bacterium
GCCGGCCTGCGGGTGGTCGTGGTCAAGTGCGGCTCCGACGGCGCGATCGACGTCGGTGACCTGCGGTCCAAGCTGGACGCGCACGCCGGGAGCGTCGCGGCGATCATGCTCACGTACCCGTCGACCAACGGCGTGTTCGAGCAGACCCTCGGCGAGGTGTGCGAACTGGTGCACGCCGCGGGCGGCCAGGTGTACGTGGACGGGGCCAACCTGAACGCGCTGGTCGGGCTGGCCCGGCCGGGCACCTTCGGCGCCGACGTCTCGCACCTGAACCTGCACAAGACGTTCTGCATCCCGCACGGCGGCGGCGGTCCCGGGGTCGGCCCGGTGACGGTCCGGTCCCACCTGGCCGAGTTCCTGCCCGCGCACGTGGCCGCCGCGCCGTACGGGTCGGCCGGGATCCTGCCGATTTCCTGGGCCTACATCAAGATGATGGGGGCCGAGGGCCTGCGCCGCGCCACCGCGGTGGCGATCCTGTCGGCCAACTACCTGGCCCGGCGCCTCGACCCGTACTTCCCCGTGCTGTACACCGGCCACGACGGGCTCGTCGCCCACGAGTGCATCCTCGACCTGCGCCCGCTGACCAGCCAGACCCAGGTCACGGCCGAGGACGTGGCCAAGCGCCTGATCGACTACGGCTTCCACGCGCCCACGATGTCGTTCCCCGTGGCCGGCACCCTGATGGTGGAGCCCACCGAGAGCGAGAACCTGGCCGAGCTGGACCGGTTCTGCGACGCCATGATCTCGATCCGGGACGAGATCACGAAGGTCGCCGACGGCGAGTACGACGCCCAGGACAACCCGCTGAAGAACGCCCCGCACACGGCGAGCATGCTGCTGTCGGCCGACTGGAAGCACCCCTACGAGCGCACGGAGGCGGCCTACCCGGTGCCGGGGGACCGCCGGGCCAAGTACTGGCCGCCGGTCCGCCGGATCGACCAGGCCTACGGCGACAGGAACCTGGCCTGTGCCTGCCCGCCGCCCGAGGCGTTCGCCGAGTAAGGGCCGGCGCCCGCGGCGAGCGTCAGCCGGCGCTCACGCGGTCGTCGAGATGCGGTCGTCGAGATAGAGCAGGAACGTCGGGAGCCAGTGACTGCGCCCGAATCCGGCCGTGGAGTCGAGCGCGGCGGCGCGCGCCAGGTGGGCGCGGGCCGCCGTCTGGGCGGCCGCGGCCGCGGGATGGCCGGGCGGCAGCTTCTTCGCGATCGCGTCCAGGCACCAGGCCCGCGAGACCAGCAGCCCCTCGAGATGGACTGTGCCCGGGTCGTCCCCGGCGGGAAATCCGGGCGGCGTCCAGGCCGCCGCGGCTCCGGTCACGGCCGCTGGATCGGGAAGCACCCGGTCCAGCCAGGCGCCGAACTCGCCGGCCGGGAGCACGTCGGACATCAGCGCGGCCTCGGTCAGCGGCCCGGCCAGGAAGTCGTCGCCCGACGGCGGCTCGGTCCACGGCAGCACGGGGTCGTCGCCGTACCAGCGGCGCGCGGCGTCCGCCACGACGTCCGCGGCCGGGCCGTCCCGCCGGCGGCGCGCCGCCTCCAGCGTGAGATGCAGGCTGAACGCGGTATTGCGGTGGGTCCCCGAGCGGATCGGGTAGGCCAGCACGCCGCCGAAGTACGCGTCGAGCCGGCCGGACAGCAGTTCGGCCAGCGGGGCGAGCGCGCCGGCCCAGCGGCGGTGGCGCGCGTCGCCCGCCGCGTGGCACTCGGCGTGCAGCAGGAGCAGCCACGCCCAGCCGTAGGGACGCTCGGAGGTCTGGCCCCCGGGCCCGGTGAAGAACGCCAGTTCGCCCGCGGTACGCCCCGGGCTGAGGTGCTCATCCAGCACGTCCGCGGCCGCCGCGGCCTCCTCGCCCGCCAGCCCGCGCGCGAGGGCGCGGGCCAGCAGCCAGTGGTTGTGCACGGCCGAGTGCCAGTCGTAGCTGCCGTAGAAGCTGGGATGCAGCTCCCGGGGTGGCCTCAGGTCGTTATCGGACCGCAGTTCCTGGTCGAGCCGGTGCGGGTACTCCTGGCGGACCGCCGCCAGCGCCGCGGCCGCCAGCGCCCGCACCTCGCCGTCGGTCACTTCGTGAAGTACCAGTCCTCGGGCGTGAGCCCCTCGATCGGGCTCTGCGGCAGGGTGCCGTGCAGGTCGCTGCTGATCTCGGAGATCTGGTAGACGGGCTGCGGCATCCACAGCACCGGGATCTGGCTGGCCAGGTAGTTCTCGTACGCGGCTAGGGTGCCGGGGCCGTGCACGGTCGCGGCGATCAGTTTGTCCGCCCGCGGGTCGGAGAAGTTGCTGGCGTTCGAGCCCGAGCCGGTGGCGAACAACTGGTCCCCGGTGGGGTACGGGTCCACGCCGTAGGTCCAGCCGCCGCCGTAGTTGAGCATCTGCCACGAGCAGGACGCCTGGGTCGCCGTGCACGGGTTGAGCAGGCTGATGATCGAGTCGAACGGCGCCGAGGTCAGGCTGATCTGGATGCCGGCCAGGGAAAAGGCGGACTTCAGGGCCTGCATCTCCTGGCTGACCCAGACGATGCCGCTGCCGAACTGGAGCGTGAAGCTGAGCGGGGTCCCCGACGCGATGCCGGAGCCGCAGTGGCCGGCCCCGGTGCCCGGCGACGTGCAGGTCGTCGTGCCGTTGGGCTTGACGCTCCAGCCGTGGCTGGACAGCAGGCTGACCGCGGTCTTCGGCGCGTACGGCCACGGGCCCTTGACCTCGTAGGCGTCGATGTAGGGGTTGGGCGGCTGCGACGGGACCGGCCCGTAGTTGGTGTGCCCGTAGCCGCCGAGCGGTCCCTTGACGAACGCGGGCTGGTCGATCAGCGACTGCATGGCCTGGCGGATGTAGGCCTGCGCGATGATCGGCCCGGTCTTGGGGTTGTGGTAGTTCATCAGGAAGTAGGTCGTGCCCCAGCCCTGCCACTCGTGTGAGCTGTAGCCCTGCGAGGACAGCACCGAGGACTGCGAGGCCTCCTGGGTCGGCACGTAGCCGTAGTTGATCGAACTGCCGCCGCGCAGCACGTTGAGCTCGGCGGTGTCGGTCGTGAACGGTTCCTCGACGAAGTAGCTGAGCCGGGGCTTGGACGGCCCGGTGTAGGCCCGGTTCGCGGCGAACTTCGCGTAGCCGTTCGACTGGTAGGAGACCAGCCTCCAAGGTCCGTCGACGACCTTCCACAGCGGGTTGCTGCCGTAGCTGGCGATGTCCTTGGACTGCGCGGTGAGGAACGCGAAGACGGCCTTGGCCCCCGCGGTCGTGGTGTCGTAGTTGCCGACCGCTCCGGTGGCCGAGGTCTTGTCCCAGTCCTGGACGGGCAGCGGGGTGATCTGCGATAGCTGGTCGTAGGTGAACCAGGTCGGGTTGTAGGACCCGTTGAGGGTCAGCACGATCGTCTTGGGGTTGACGATCGTGTAGCTCTTCAGGTTGTCCGGGAACTCGCCCGGGATGTAGGCGGCGAACTGGGCCTTGTCGGCCTTGAGCAGGTTGAGCCAGAACCCGACGTCGCGCGCGGTCACGGGCTGGCCGTCGGACCAGGTGTAGTCGCCGAGGTGGATGGTGACCACCGAGTTGTCGTGGCTGAAGGCCGGCAGCGCGGCCAGGCTCAGCGCCGGGTCGACGACCGGCTGGCCCTGGCCGTTGCCGATCCAGTACAGGGACCGGAACGACAGCCGCTGGAACTGCTCGATGTTGGCCACGCTGTAGTACGCCGCGGTCAGCATCGGGAAGATGTAGTTGGGCGTGACGCCGGGCGGCTCGGCGAACGTGGCGGTCCCGCCGCTGGCCGGCTTGCCCGTGGCGGCCGGCGCCGGTCCGGGCGAGGAACTGCAGGCCGATGCGACCAGGGCCACGGTGGCCGCGGCGAGCCCTAACAGAACACGGCGTCTCATGCCGTCCTCCCGAGGTAGAGGCCGGCCGGATCGCTGGCGTCTTTGCAGCCGCGCAGCACCGCGTCCAGGCCTGCTTCCTGCAGCGCCGTGGCCATGGACGGCTCGCGCTGCGGGTCGGTCACCAGGTGGGGCAGGAGCGGGACGTGCAGGAAGCCGACCCGGCAGGCCACCCCCAGGTCCTGTGCGGCCTGGGCCGCGCAGTAGAACGAGAAGTTGCACAGGTAGCTGCCGGCCGACTGGGACAGGTAGCCCGGTATGCCCGCCTCCTGCCAGGCACGCAGAATGCGTTCCACCGGCAGCGTCGTGAGATGGGCGGCGGGGCCGTGACCGGCGACGGGCTGGCGGCTCACGCTGACTCCGTCCACGTCGGCCCCGTAGGCCGCGTCTTCGTCTTTGTAAGCCAGGTCAACGTCGGCCTGGACTGTGTGGGCTCGGACTGTGTCGGCCTGGGTGGTGTCGGCCTGGGCTGTGTCGCGGCCGGGCCAATGGGCCAGGTTGACCGCGACCGCTTCGATGCTCAGCGCCGGCCGGCCCGCGGCCAGGCCCACCCCGAGCCACAGGGCGGGACGGTGCCGGGCCATCAACTCCGGTACGGCCGCGGCGACCCGCCGCATGGAGACCGGCAGGACCTCGGTGACGACATCGGCGCCGCTGCGTTCGGCCAGCGAGCGCACGAGTAGCTCAGCGGGGTTGGTGGCAAAGGCGCCGAAAGGCCCGAAACCTTGCACGATAGTGACCACGGGTTTCCCCCACATTAGGCCGGTATAGCGGGTAACGTACCCAGCCCTTCGCCGGCCTTAACGACCCCAAGCGCCCCGGCTGTCCCGTTGTCTCCCTGTCGCCGTGTCGCGCCCGGCCGGTATCGTCTCGCCCTGGAGGCGGGCATGGTCTCGCCGGGGGAGGCGAGCATGAAGGTGATCACCGGGGCCGGGAGCTTCACCCCGCCGGACGAGCCGGACGGCGCTCACTGGGTCGAGCAACTGCGGGTCGCCGACCTCAGCGTCGGCAGCTACTCGATACCGCGCGGCGGCCGCGACGACCAGGAACCGCACACCGAGGACGAGATCTACGTGGTGACCGCGGGCCGGGCTGTCCTCGAGGCCGGCGAAGGTGAGGCCGGCGGGGACGAAGCCGGCAGGGGCGAGACCGGCAGGGGCGAGACCGGCAGGGGCGAGACCGGCAGGGACCGAGTCGCGGTCGGCCCCGGATCGGTAGTCTTCGTGCCCGCGGGCGAGGTGCACCGCTTCACCGACGTCACCGAGGACCTGGCCACGATCGTCGTGTTCGCGCCCGCCGAAGGCGCGAGGGACACAGTTCGTCACGTCGGGTAGGGCTCGGCGGTGGTGGTGTATTTCCGTCCGCTGGGTGTGGTCCAGATCAGGACGCCGGGCTGGGGCTGGGTGAGGCGCCAGCCGGGTGCCTGTTTCACCTGGTGGTGGTGGCGGCACAGCGGGTGCAGGTTGCATTCGCACGTCCGGCCGCCTTTGTGGTGGGGGATGGTGTGGTCGTCGTCGCATCGCCAGGCGGGGCGGCGGCAGCCGGGGTATCCGCAGCGGGGGCTGCGGGTTTTGACCAGGTGCCGCAGGGT
>DATAVV010000379.1:0-12197 GCA_036267555.1 Streptosporangiaceae bacterium
GTCGATGTAGTCGAGCAGCACCCAGCGGCCCTCCCGCTCGCCCTCGCGGCGGACGGGCTTGGCGTCAACCCGGCGCAGTTTGTCCTCTATCTCGTCGACGATCGCCTTGACCTGGCGGTCGTTCGACGCTGAGCACAGCAGGAACGCGTCGGTGATCACGAGTTGCTCGCTCACGTCGTACGCGATGAGGTCTGTGGCTAGCTTGTCTGCCGCTGCCGCCGCGGCGATCTCCACGAGCTCGACGGCCCTTTCAGTGGCGGTCACAGGCGCTGCTCGTCCTCCTCAAATGAGCCTCCGATGAGCCCTGACTTCTACCATCGCACATCCGCAGTGACGTGGCACGGGGCGCAGTTCAGGGTATCCCCCTACGCCGCATAAGCCGACTCACCACGCAGGCCAGGCATTCAGGCGCGATCGTTATCCGGTTTGCGGTAGAGCGACCGCTTCGATATGTACTGCACGATCCCGTCCGGAACCAGGTACCAGATCGGCTGGCCAGCCTCGACCCGCTGCCGGCAGTTCGTCGACGAGATGGCCAGCGCCGGGATCTCGACCAGGCTGACCCGGTCGTCGGGCAGGCCCACCCCGCTCAGCCGGTGCCCGGGCCGGGTACAGCCGACGAAATGGGCGAGCTTGAAGAGTTCGTCCGCATCTTGCCAGGTCATCATCTGGGCCAGGGCGTCGGCGCCGGTGATGAAGAAGAACTCGGCGCCCGGCCCGCGCGTGGCGCGCAGGTCGCGAAGCGTGTCGATCGTGTACGTCCGCCCGGGCCGGTCGATGTCCACCCGGCTGACCGAAAACCGCGGATTGGAGGCGGTCGCGATCACCGTCATCAGGTAGCGATCCTCCGACGCGGAGACCCGGCGGCCCTCCTTCTGCCACGGCTGCCCGGTCGGCACGAAGATAACTTCGTCCAGCGAGTAGAAGTGGCCCACCTCGCTCGCGGCCACGAGGTGCCCGTGGTGGATCGGGTCGAAGGTGCCGCCCATCACCCCGATGCGTGGCACGGTTTGCCCGGCGTTCATGCAGTGACTCTAGAGCCACCCGGCCAGCGCCCCGCGAGGCAGACCCCTGGCCCGGGGCTCAGACCGGGTACCGGACCCCGGTCAGCCGCTCCGACTCTTCCCAGAGCTGACGTTGCACAACGACGTCCCCGGCCCCGTGACTCGACCGGACCTGGACCGGATGCCCGGTGAGCCCGGGGAAACGGTCCGGGCCGTAGTACTGGCCACCGCTGGCGGCCGGGTCGGTGGCGGCCCGCAGCACGGGCAGGGCGCCCATCTGCGCGTTCTGCACGACCCGGGCGGAAAGAGCCGTCAGGTGCGCGGTCGGCATGAGCTGCCTCATGCCGGGCACGTGCCGCCCCAGGTGCGTCCGGGCGCCTCCCGGGTGCGCGGCCAGCGCGATCGTCGGCGCGGCCGCCACGGCCAGGCGCCGCTGCAACTCGTAGGTGAACAGCAGGTTGGCCAGCTTCGACTGGGCGTAGGCCCGCATCCGCCGGTAACGGTGCTCGGACTGCAGGTCGCCGAAGTTGATCCGCCCGGCCCAGTGACCGAGGCTGCTCACCGTCACTACCCGCGAACCCGGCACCTCGAGCAGCAGGCCGAGCACCAGCCCGGTGAACGCGAAGTGCCCGAGGTGGTTGGTTCCGATCTGCATCTCGAAACCGTCCTCGGTGCGGCCGTACGGCGGCGTCATCACGCCCGCGTTGTTGATCAGCAGGTCCAGCCGCGGGTAGCGCTCAGCTAATTCCGCGGCGGCCTTCCGCACCGACGCCAGCGAGGCCAGGTCCAGCCGCACGGTCGCCACCGCGCCCGGCTCCCCCGCCCCCGCCCCCGGCCCCGGCCCCGGTGACGGGCTCGGCGCCCCGGCGGCGATCTGAGCCGCGGCCTGATCCGCCTTGGCGAGATCGCGGCAGGCCAGCACCACCGTCATCCCGCACGCGGCCAGCATCCGGGCCGTCTCGAACCCGATACCGGAGTTGCCCCCGGTGACGACCGCGATGCGCCCGCTCTGGTCGCCCGCGTCCGCCTCGGTCCACCGCTCAGCGATCCGTTGCCCGCTCATCTGAGCAATTATCCGGTATGACGGGAACGCGTGCCTCAGATTCCGGGGAGGGGCGGGTCTCCCGAACCCCAGCGGCGCAGGCGGACGGCCTTGCCGACCTCGGTGCGCGGGACCGTCCCCGCGGGCAGCAGCCGGACGGCCACGCCGACACCCAGTTCTCCTCGCAGCCGCGCCTCGATGGCCTCGGGGGCGGGCACCGGCCCGGAACTCTCCGTTCTAGGTTCAATGCAGGCCAGAAGCCGGACCGGCGTCTGTCGCTCGTCCAGCACGAGCAGGTAGTCGGCGGCGACACCCGGGTGGGCGAGGAGCACCCGTTCCACCTCGCTCGGGTAGACGTTCACGCCCCGGACGACCAGCATGTCGTCGCGGCGGCCGGTGATCTTGCTCATCTTCACCAGCGTCCGGCCGCAGGCGCAGGTGCCGCGGCGCAGTGCCGCGATGTCCCCGGTGCGGTAGCGCAGCAGCGGCAGCGCCTCCCTGGTCACCGTGGAAAAGACGAGTTCCCCCGGTGTACCGTCCGGCACGGGCTGCCCGGTGCCGGGATCGACGGCCTCGACCAGGAAGTGGTCCTCGTTCACGTGCAGGCCGTCCGCGGCGGTCCGGCACTCGGCGGCGACACCGGGCCCGATGATCTCGGACAGCCCGTAGATGTCGAGCGCGCGCAGGCCGAGCAGTTCCTCGATCCTGCTGCGCATCTCGTCGGTCCACGGCTCGGCGCCGAACAGGCCCGCGGTCAGCCGCAGGCCCGACCCCGGGCCGAGCCGGGCCTCGGCCAGCGCCTCGCCCAGCCGGATCGCGTACGAGGGCGTGCAGGTCAGGATGTCCGGCTGCAGGTCGCGCAGCAGCGTGACCTGGCGGGTGGTCATCCCGCCGGAGACCGGGACGACCATGGCGCCGAGTTCGACCGCGCCCTGGTGCAGTCCGAGGCCGCCGGTGAACAAGCCGTATCCGTAGGCGTTGTGCACGATGCTGCCCGGGCCGGCGCCCGCCGCGGCCAGCGCCCGCGCGCACACCCGCGACCAGATCCGCAGGTCACCGCGCGTGTATCCGACCAGTGTCGGCCGTCCGCCGGTGCCGCTGGAACCGTGCAGCGTGACGACGTCCTCCGGCTGAACCGCGAACATGCCGAACGGATAGCCGTGCCACATGTCCTCTTTCCGGGTCATCGGCAATCCGGGCAGGTCGGCCAGAGTGATGTCGGCACCGGCGGCTACCCCCGCCTCCCGGAGCCGCCCGGCCTGGACCCCGTCGGCCGCGAGCAGCCGGTCGATCAGGCCCCGCAACCGGAGTTGTTGGAGGTCGGCGAGTTGCTCGGCGGGCATCGACTCGGCGTCAGGCTCGAACATGGGCGCTACCTGATCTTCAGCCATGCTGCATTGTCCCGCGCGGGCCCGTCGCGCACACCCGGCGGGACGCGTCCCCGTTCCGGAGGAGCCGCGTTAAGCAGACTCGAGATATTGCGCGTTTGGCGTACCATGAGCCCATGACTTCAGTGCCCGATCGCTCCCGGGTGCGTCTCCCCGGTATCAGCTCCCGCGCGTACGAACACCCAGCCGACCGCTCTGCCCTGGTGGCGCTGCGCAAGCTCTCGGGTTTCGACACCCTGCTCCGGCATCTGGCCGGGCTCTTCAACGACCGCTCGCTCCGGCTGATGTTCCTGGCCAGTTCGGTGCGCGCGTCCGAGGACCAGTTCCCTTCGCTGTACCAGTCGATGCTCGACGGCTGCTACATCATGGACCTGCCGACCGTCCCCGAGCTGTACATCAGCCAGAACCCCCTGGTCAACGCGATGACGCTGGGCGCGGACAAGCCGTTCATCGTCATCACCAGCGGCATGGTCGACCTGATGGACGCCGAGGAGATGCGGTTCGTGATCGGGCACGAGCTCGGTCACGTGCTGTCCGGGCACGCGGTCTACCGCACGATGCTCTACCACCTGGTGAACCTGGCCGCCCGGATCGCCTGGATGCCCATCGGCTACCTCGGCATCAAGGGCATCATCTGGGCGCTCGAGGAGTGGTACCGCAAGTCCGAGCTGTCCTGCGACCGGGCGGGCCTGCTGGCCGGCCAGGACGTGGCGGCCGCGCGGCGCGCGCTGATGAAGACCGCGGGCGGCTCCCGGCTAGCCGAGCTCAGCCACGACGCGTTCCACCAGCAGGCCCACGAGTACGACGCCGTGCCCGATGTGCGGGAGGGCCTGCTCAAGCTGCTGCAACTGCAGGGCACCACGCACCCGTTCGCCGTGATCCGTTTCGCCGAGCTTGACCGCTGGGCCGGCGACGGCGAGTACGAGCAGATCCTGGCGGGCAACTACCCGCGCCGGGAAGACGACTCCGACGCGTCGGTCGGGGACGAGTTCAAGGCAGCCGCCAAGTCCTACCAGGACTCCTGGAGCCGGTCAGCGGACCCGCTCATCGGCGCCGTGCGCGGCGTCGCCGAGAGCGCCGCCGGCGCCGGCCAGCGCCTGTTCGGCAACCTGGGCCGCCGCAACGACGACGACTGACATCCGCGACGGCCGGCCGGAGGCTGGCCCGAGCGCCCGTACTTCGCGCCCGGGCACCTGGCCGCCCAGTCAAAGCTGCGTCGAGGTCGGGGACGTCGATGATCTGATAGCCGCCCGCCGAGTGAGCCACTCCCACCCAACGACACGTCCCCCTCTTGGCCGCGAGGTCAGATCGCGTACGCCTCGTCCCGCACGTCGGTGATGAACATGTGCCCGGGCGCGTGCGTGATCGCGAATGGCGGCCGCGCCCGGGCCAGCGCCACCTGCGGCGTGACCCCGCACGCCCAGAACACCGGCACGTCGCCGTCGCGCGCGTCCACCGGATCACCGAAGTCCGGTTTTGACAGGTCGCCGATCCCGAGTTCCTCCGGGTGGCCAACATGCACCGGCGCGCCGTGCACCGCCGGATAACGCGCGGTCACAGCCGCCGCGGTCGCGACCCGGCCCGCCGGAACCGGCCGCATGGACACCACCATGGGACCGCGGAAGATCCCGGCGGGCCGGCACTCGGTGCTGGTGACGAACATGGGCACGTTGCGGCCCTGCTCGATGTGGCGCACGGGCACGCCCGCGGCCAGCAGCGCCCGCTCGAACGTGAAGCTGCAGCCGATCAGGAACGCGACCAGGTCGTCGCGCCAGTACCCGGTGACGTCGGCGGTCTCGGCCACGCACTCGCCCTGCTCCCAGACCCGGTAGGCGGGCAGGTCGGTCCGCAGGTCGGCGCCCGGGGCCAGGCTGGTGGCCGGGACGCCCGGCTCGGTGACGTCCAGGACCGGGCAGGGTTTCGGGTTGCGCTGCGCGAACAGCATGAAGTCGAACGCGACGTCCCGCGGCAGCACGACCAGGTTGGCCTGGGCGTAGCCAGGAGCCCACGCGGCGGTGGGCGTGGTGAGCCCGGCCCGGAAGCGTTCCCGCGCCTGAGCAGGTGAGACGCAATCCACCGGCCGCTCCCCCATCGAGACCCCTCTCCCCCAAGGTACTGCGCCGCTCCCGCCCCAGGCCCCTCGCTCCCCGGCTGGGGCAGTTCCTCGCCGGGAACCCCAAGCTCAGCGGGGTGAGCCAGCCCGCGCTGCGGTTCGGGGACCTGGCGGTGGGTCATCGACCAGCCTCGCATCGTCGGCTGAGCCGCCGGCCGGCCGGCTAGCTCGGCTCGGGCCGCAGCGGTGCGCGCGGGCACCGGGCCTCGGCGTGGCCCCAAGGCCGCCGCGCTGACCCAGGGGCCTTTACGCGGTGGGCGCCGGGATCCGGTCGGGGTCGTGGATGGGCTGCAGGCCGGTGAGAACCTTGGGCAGTTCGCCCGAGTGGACGACGCCGAGCCGCTGCGTGGCCCGCGTCAGCGCGACGTACAGATCGTTCAGGCCGCGCGGCGACTCGGCCAGGATGCCGGCCGGGTCCCCGATCAGCACCGTGTCGAACTCCAGCCCCTTGGCCTGGCGCACGGTCAGCACCACCACCGGGCGTTCGAGGTCGGAATGCTCCCCCACGGCCGCGTCGGGCAGGACCGCCTGGACCGCCTGCCCGAACTCCTCCAGCCGCGCGGCGGGCACCAGGACCGCTAGCTGCCCGTCGCCGTGGTCGGTCGCGGCCCGCCGGGCGGCGTGGGCCAGGCTGTCCGCGAGCTGGTCCGGCGCCACGGTCAGCCGCCACGGCACCGCGCCCGACGCGCGCACCGAGCGCGGCAGGTCCAGCGACGGGTCGATCGCGGCCAGCACGTCGGCCGCGACCGCCATGACTTCGGCGGGCGTCCGGTAGTTGATCGTGAGGCCGGTGAGCCGCCACCGCTCACCCTGGTAGCGGTCGAGCACCTGCGTCCAGGACCCGGCCCCGCCCGGGCTGCCGGTCTGGGCGACGTCCCCGACGAGCGTCATCGACCGGCCGGGGCAGCGCCGCATCAGCATCCGCCAGTCCATCTCGGACAGCTCCTGGGCCTCGTCGACGATGATGTGGCCGAACGCCCACGTCCGGTCGCCGGCCGCGCGCTCCGCCGCGGTGAGGCTCTCGTCCTCCTCTTGCCGCGTGGCCAGCCGGCTGGCGTCCACCAGGTCGGCGCCCATCAGGATCTCGGGATCGTCGTCGAGATCACGGCCGATCATGTCCAGCACGCCGTGGGCGTAGGCGACCTGCTCGCGGCGGCGCCGCTCGGCCGCGGCACGCGCGGCCCGGTCGTCCTCACCGAGCAGTTCCGCGGCCTCGTCGATCAGCGGCACGTCCGCCGGGGTCCAGGCGCTGCCCGGCTCGCGTAGCAGGGCCGCCCGCTCGGCCCCGGTGAGCCGCGGCGCCGCCGTGGCCAGCCGCTCGGCGGAGGCGAACAGGTCTTCCAGCAGCTGCTGCGGGGTGAGGACCGGCCACAGCCGCGCGATGAGCTGCCGGACCGCGGGGTCGCCGCGCAACTCCTGCCGCAATTCGTCCACGTCGCGCGGGTTCAGCAGGTTCTCCTCGCCCAGCACGTTGGCCCCGATCCGGGCGGTGAGCTGGTGGGTGAGCGCGTCGATCATCTCCCGTGCGAACACCTGCCGGGCCTGGTTATGCGGCCGGCGCGAGCGCCGCGCGCGCTCCCGGGCCTTGCCGCACACGGCCGGGGTGAGCCGCAGCGTCTCCCGGTCGATCTCGATCTGGACCGGCTTTTCCGGCATGCGCTGCCGGTCCCGCACGGCCGCGGCGACCACGTCGGCCATGCCGAGCCGGCCCTTGACTTCGGCGGTGGCCCGCGACTCGCTGCCCCGGGCGGACACGCCCGGGTAGAGATCGCCGACGGTCGACAGGAGCACGCTGGTCTCACCCAGGGAGGGCAGCACCTGGCCGATGTAGCGCAGGAAGGTCGCGTTCGGGCCGACCACGAGCACGCCGCGCTTCAGTAGCTGGCGCCGGTAGGTGTAGAGCAGGTACGCGGCACGGTGCAGGGCCACGGCGGTCTTCCCGGTGCCGGGACCGCCCTTCACGACCAGCACCCCGGCCAGGTCCGAGCGGATAATCCAGTCCTGTTCGGCCTGGATTGTCTCCACGATGTCGCGCATCTGGCCGGTGCGGCTGGCGTTGAGCGCGGCCAGCAGCGCCGACTCGCCGGTCAGCCCCTCGTGCTTGGAGGGATCGGCCACGCTCAGGTCCAGGACCTCGTCGTCCACGCCCACGACGGTCCGGCCGCGGCTCTTGATGTGGCGGCGGCGCTGGACGCCGGCGGGCGAGGCGGCCGTGGCGAGGTAGAAGGGGCGGGCCGCGTCGGCGCGCCAGTCCATGAGCAACTGCTCATAGTCGCCGGAATCCTCATGAATGCCTATGCGTCCGATGTACCGGCGCTCGCCCTCGTGGAAATCGAGCCGGCCGAAGCAGAGCCCGTTCTCCGCCGCGTCGAACTGGGCGAGTTGCTGACCGTACATGACGCTGAACGCTTCGCGCTCAGACCGAGCCTGATGCGTCCCGCCGGTCTGCCGCAGCACCTGGGCCAGCCGCTTCGACGCACGATTCCTCAGGTCATCAAGCCGACCGTAGAGCGTAGAGACGTAATCTTGCTCGTCCCTGATTTCGTCGGTTGACAATCCTGCTCCCTTTCCGGTAAAATCTGCGTGCTATCTCGATAAGGTCACGAGGCTTTTCAAAACGCGTGCTATAAAGCGTAGCGCGCTTTTTTTAATGCTCACGCCACGGCCGCGCCTGGGCATGCGCCGGCCGGATCATGGGACGAGGGCGGTGCGGGACGGCAGGCGGCTACCGGGTCAGCCTCGGGTCGGTGCCGCGGGGGCCGAAGCCGGACTCGGTCCGCACGTCCGGGTCCCAGTCGAACACGACCGCGTTGTCCTCCTCGCCGATCAGCACCTCGGCACCGGGCAAGGCGCCCGCCTCGGCCAGCGCGCCCTCGATGCCGAGCCGGGCCAGGCGGTCGGCCAGGTAGCCCACGGCCTCGTCGTTGCTGAAGTCGGTCTGCACGATCCACCGCCGGGGCTTCTCACCTCGGATGATGAACCGGTTGTCCCCCGCCTTGACCACCTCGAAGGTCTGCCCGGCCACGGGGGCGGGCCGGATCACCAGGCGGGTCGGCTCCGACGGCGGCATTGCCTGCCGGGCCTGCGCGATCGCCGCTCCCATCGCGAAAGCCAACTCGCGCAGGCCCTCCCGGGTGGCCGCCGACACCTGGCAGACCGTGAGCCCGCGCGCCTCGAGTTGCTGAGCCGCCTCGGCGGCCCGTTCGCGCGCGGCGGGCACGTCGACCTTGTTCAGGGCCACGATCCGGGGCCGGTCCGCGAGGCTGGCGCCCGTCGCGGCCTCGTAGGCGGCGAGTTCGGCCTCGATCACGTCGAGGTCGGCGACGGGGGCGCGGCCGGGTTCCTCGACGGCGCAGTCGAGCACGTGCACCAGCACGAGGCAGCGCTCGACGTGGCGCAGGAAATCCAGCCCGAGGCCCTTGCCGTGGCTGGCTCCGGGGATCAGGCCGGGCACGTCGGCCACCACGTACTGGGTCTCGCCCGCCTCGACCACGCCCAGGTGCGGGATCAGCGTCGTGAACGGGTAATTGGCGATCTTCGGTCGGGCGGCCGACATGGCGGCGATCAGCGACGACTTCCCCGCGTTCGGGAAACCCACAAGACCGGCGTCGGCCACCGTCTTCAACTCGAGGACCAGGCGCCGTTCCACGCCCGGCTCACCGCGCAGCGCGAAACCGGGCGCCTTGCGCTTGGTTGAGGCGAGGGCGGCGTTGCCCAGTCCCCCGTGGCCGCCCTGGGCGGCCACGAACCTGGTCCCGGTCCCGATCAGGTCGGCCAGGACCTCCCCGTCGCCGGTCTTGACCACCGTGCCGTCGGGCACGCTCAGTACCAGGTCGGGACCGGCGGCTCCGCTGCGGTTGGAACCCGAACCCGGCTTGCCGTTCCCGGCCCGGCGGACCGGGCGGCGGTGGAATTCGAGCAGCGTGGTCGCGCCCGGGTCGACTTCGATGATGACGTCACCGCCGCGGCCGCCGTTCCCGCCGTCGGGACCGCCGAGCGGCTTGAACTTCTCCCGGTGGATCGAGGCGCAGCCGTGACCGCCGTCGCCCGCGTGAATGCGCAACTCCGCTTGATCAGCGAACTCTGCCATTCCAGCGCCCCCATCCCGGCAGCGCCGGCATGGCTAGTTGGCCTCGGCGGCCGGACCTGCACCCGAGTCCGCGGGGATCACGCTTACGGCTCGGCGCCCGCGCCGGGTGCCGAACTCGACCTTGCCGCTGACCAGGGCAAACAGGGTGTCATCGCCACCGCGGCCAACACCAATCCCCGGATGGAAGTGCGTCCCGTGCTGGCGCACGATGATCTCGCCCGCGCCGACCTGCTGGCCGCCGAACCGCTTGACCCCGAGCCGCTGGGCGTTGGAGTCACGGCCGTTCCGGCTGGATGACGCGCCCTTCTTGTGTGCCATCTCAGCCCTTCTTCCCTGAGGTGGTGCGGGCCGACGAGGAGGCCCGGGCCGACCCGGCTCGCTTGCTGCCGCCGGCCTTGGCGGTGGCGATGCCGGTGATCTTCACCTGGGTGTACTTCTGCCGATGGCCCAGGCGGCGCCGGTAGCCGGTCTTGTTCTTGTAGTGGATCATGTTGATCTTGGGGCCGCTCACGGGGCCGAGGATCTCGGCGGTGACCTGGTAGTTGCCTACCTCCGCCGGATCGCTGATGACGTTGTCGTCGTCTATCACGAGCACGGCCGACAGCGTCACGCTGGAGCCGACCTCACCAGCGAGCTTGTCAATGGTCAGGACATCGTCGACCGATGCCTTCTCCTGCCTGCCGCCGCAGCGCACGATCGCGTACACCGAGAACTCTCTCTCCCTTATGCGGGCCCGCCGCGGGATCCGCGGCTTCGTCCGGCACCGATGCGAACCGGCCCGCCTGCGTAGTGCACGGCCCAAACCCAGGCGTGCTGCCGCCGACTTGTCCGACGTACCGACTGCAAAGAATATCAGAACAAGTGACCTCAGCCTGCCGTGGTCTGCGCCTCCCGAGTCCCGTCCGGGCCCGCTTCTCCGGACGATCCGGGGTTCCCGCCCTCGGTTCCGGCACCACCGGAGCCAGCGGCATCGAAGCCCTGGCCGTTCTCGCCGTGGCCACCCGCCGGATCCAGGGCGGCGGCGTCCGGGGTGACGACCGGGTCGTGCGTGACCGCCGCGTCGTGGGTGACGACCGGGTCGTGGGTGACCGCAGCGTCGTGGGTGACCGCCGGGTCGTGGGTGACGCCGGGGCCGGCGTCCTGGGTGGCGGCCGGGTGTTCCTCGCGCTCGTGGATGTACGTCGGGGCGGCCTCGGGCTCGCTGATCGGTACATCCGCACGGGGGGTGTGGGCGTCCGCAGCCGCACGAGCCTCGGCGGGCGGGGCGTCCACGGCCACGTGGCCGTCGGCAGCCCCGTGAGCCTCGGCGGGCGGCGTGTCAGTGTCGGTGGCGTCAGCGGCGGGAGCGGCGTGCTGGGCTTGGCCGGAGGCGCGGGAGTCGGAGCCCCGGCGCCTGCGGCGGCCTGACGAGCGCGAGCCCGCACCCTCGGAGGCCGGGCCGCCGTCGGCCGAGCCCCGGGCCGCCTCGTCCTGCTTCACGGACGCGTCCGGCTCGTCGCTGGCCGAACCCGAACCGCCCGGACCACCCGGGCCGGAACCACCAGAACCCCCGGAACCGCCCGAGGAACCGCGGGAGCGACCGCCACGGGACGAGCCGCCGCGGCCGCCGTCACGGCCCGAGCCGTCACGGCCCGAACCCTCACGACCGCCGTCGCGCCCCGAACCGTCGCGGCCCGAACCGTTATGACCGTGGCGATCGCCGGACGGGACGTGCTCGCCCAGTTCGAGCGACACGATCACGCCGCGGCCGTTGCAGTGCTCACACGGGACCGAGAACGCCTCCAGCAGGCCGGAACCGACCCGCTTGCGGGTCATCTGCACCAGGCCGAGCGAGGTGACCTCGGCCACCTGGTGCTTGGTCCGGTCCCGGGCCAGGCACTCGAGCAGCCGCCTGAGCACCAGGTCGCGGTTGCTCTCCAGCACCATGTCGATGAAGTCGATGACGATGATCCCGCCGACGTCCCTGACGCGCAGTTGCCGGACGATCTCCTCGGCCGCCTCCAGGTTGTTGCGGGTAACCGTCTGCTCCAGGTTGCCGCCCTGCCCGGTGAACTTCCCGGTGTTGACGTCGATGACGGTCATCGCCTCGGTGGCGTCGATCACCAGCGAGCCGCCGCTGGGCAGCCACACCTTGCGCTCCAGCGCCTTGGCGATTTGCTCGTCGATGCGGTAGGCCGCGAACACGTCTCCGTCGTCGTCGGTCCAGCGCTCGAGACGTTCCGCCAGGGTGGGCGCCACGTAGCGGACGTACTCGTCCACCATGTCCCAGTCGCCGTCGCTGGCGATGACCAGCTTGCTGAAGTCCTCGTTGAAGATGTCCCTGACCACGCGGATGGTCAGGTCGGGCTCGCTGTAGAGGAGTTCGGGCGCGGAGGCCGACTTGGACTTGCGCTCGATGGCCTCCCACTGCGCGGCCAGCCGGGCGACGTCGTGGGAGAGTTCCTCCTCGGTCGCGCCCTCGGCCGCGGTCCGGACGATCACGCCCGCGTCCTCCGGCATCACCTGCTTGAGTATCTGCTTGAGCCGGGTCCGCTCGGTGTCGGGCAGCTTGCGGCTGATC
>DATAVV010000380.1:0-17819 GCA_036267555.1 Streptosporangiaceae bacterium
CGCGGCAGGTGCGGCACGACCCAGCCGTCCGCCGCCAGCCGCTGCGTGCGCTCGGCCCCGGACAGCGCCGCGATCGCGGTGAGTTCGTCCCGGATCTGCGCCCGGACCGGCGCGTCGCCGTCGGGGAGTTCCACCTGCACCGGCCGGCTGGCGCCGGACAGGGCCAGCCCGGCGGCGTGTTCCGCCCACTCGCGGGAGGAACCGAGCAGGGCGCGCAGCGACATCGCCCGCCGGTAGTACAGGTGCGCCTCGTGCTCCCAGGTGTAACCGATCCCGCCGAGCACCTGGATGTACTGGTGCGCGCACCAGACCGCTGCGTCGAGGGCCACGACCGCGGCCACGGTCGCGGCGAACTCGCGCTGCCGCCCCGCCGCATGCTGCTCGCCGGCCGCCTGACCCGGCTTGGCGGCGGCCTGACCCGGCTTGGCGGTGGCCGGGCCCGGGGCGGTGCGCGCGGCGTCCCAGACCGCGGCGGCGGCCCGCTCGGCCACGGTCAGCATCCGCGCGCAGCGGTGCTTGACCGCCTGGAACTGGCCGATCGGCCGGCCAAACTGGTTGCGGATCTTCGCGTACTCGCTGGCCGCGTGGGTGGTCCAGTCCGCGATGCCGGACGCCTCCGCGCCGAACAGGATCGCCGCCAGGCTGGTCACCGCGCGCCGGTCCAGCCCGGCCAGCACCCGGTCCGCGGGCACGACGGCCCGGTCCGCCCGCACCCGGGCCACGGGCCGGGTCAGGTCGAGGCTCTCCAGGGGCGTGACGTCGAGGCCGCTGGCGTCAATCGCGGCCCACACCTCGCCGCCCTCGGTCTGCACCGGCAAAATGACCAGGTCGGCCACTCCGCCGCCGAGCACCGGGCCCGACTCGCCCTCGATTACCAGGTCGCGTTCGGATTCGGTGCCGGTCAGGCCCGCGGCCAGGCCGACCGCCCCGGTCTTCGACCCGTCGGCCAGTCCGGTCACCAGCTTGCCGGTCACGCCCGCGGCGACCAGGGCCGCGCTCGCGAACGCCGTCGGCAGGAAGGCCCCGGGGACCAGCGCCCGCCCGAGTTCCTCCAGGGCCACGGCCAACTCGGGCAGGCCGAACCCCTGGCCGCCGTCCTCGTCCGGCACGTTCAGCCCGAGCAGCCCCTGCTCGGCGAGCCCGGGAGCCAGCGCCTGCAGGTAGTGCGCGGCTCCGCTGTCGGCCCCGTCCGCGGCCGCCCTGACCACGTCGGCCGGGCAGTTGCGCTGGGCCCAGCCCCTGACGGTCTCGGCGAGTTGCAGGTGTTCTTCGGTGAGCCCGAGCGTCATGATTCACCCCGGTTTGGTGGCGATGCGGCGGACGACGACGGCAATTCTAGAACGAGATTCGGTTTGGCGGAACCGCCCGCCGCGTGCATCGGGGTGCGGCCTGGCGGGGGCCGGCCCGGCCCGGCCGAGCGGGCTCGTGGGGCTTGGCCTCCCGCTAGCCTCGGTCTCGGTGCTCCAGCCCGGCGCCAGGTGGCGAGAATAGTGAGATGACGGAATCGGGCGAGCGGACGCCGCAAGATCGCGAAGACCCCGGCGGCGGGCCGGCTGACGGACATCCCGGAGGCGAGGCGGCTGACGTGCACCCCAACGGCGGGGACGCGGCGGGCGGGCAGCCTGGCAGTCAGCAACTAGCGGGCGGGCTGCCGGCTGGCGGGCGTCCCGGCGGCGGGCACCGGACTAACGATCCGCTCGCGCAACTGGCCCGCCTGGCCGACCAGGTCGCGGCGGGCCGGACGGCCGTGGTCAAGGTCGCGGACACGGTGGTCCCGGCCTGGCGGCGCCGGACCCGGGGCGAGAAACGGTGGCCGGTGACGGTGAGCATCGTGGTGGCTATCGCCTTGCAGATGCTGCTGTCGGACTCGCTGACCAGGCCGCTACCGCACTACCTGCTGCCCGTGCTCGAGGCCGGGCTGGGCATCGGCCTGCTGATCGCCAACCCGGTGCGGATCGAGCGCCGGGGCCCGGTCGTCCGGGTCGCCAGCCTCGTAATGATCATGCTGATCTCGGCGGCCAACGCGGTCTCCGCCATAGTGCTCGTCCGGGCCATCCTGGAGGCGTCGAAACAGACCTCGTCCGCCGGAGCCCTGCTGGCCTCGGGCGCGTCGATCTGGGCGACCAACGTGATCGCGTTCGCGCTGTGGTACTGGGAGTTCGACCGTGGCGGCCCGATACCCCGGGCCGAGGGCACGATGCCGCACCCGGACTTCATGTTCCCGCAGATGGCCTCGCCCGAGTTGGCCCCGCCCAACTGGGAGCCCTACTTCGTGGACTACCTCTACCTGTCGTTCACGAACGCGACCGCGTTCAGCCCGACGGACGTGATGCCGTTGGCCCGCTGGGCCAAAATGGCGATGGCCGTGCAATCCGGGGTCGCGCTCCTGGTTGGAGTCCTGGTCATCGCCCGCGCCGTCAACATCCTCTAGCAAGCGCCCGCGGGCGGGCCCGCGCCCGCGCCCGCGGGCGGCCCCGCGGGCGGGCTACCCCCCGGCGCGGCCCGGGCCTGGCCCAGCCGCCGCGCGTTGGGTCCGCGCCCGCGTGCGGTGGGTCTGCGCCGCTTCCGGGACACCAGAAGCCGCACCTCACCCACCACTCCCGCCAGCAACACAAGATCTCTTTGCTGTGGAGACCTAGCGGGCAAATAGCGCACCCAGCACTCCACAGCGCGAGCGGATCATGGGAATGGGCGGTCGGGGTGGTTGGGCGCGGGAGGCGTTTTCGCCGCTGGCGGAGGGTTACCGGGAGGTAGTATACTTAAGTTACCGGTGAGTAGGATTCTGCGCAAGACGGGGAGGCCGCCATGGGGCACTACAAGAGCAACCGCAGGGACATCGAGTTCAACCTGTTCGAGGTGTTTAACCGGCAGGACCTGCTGGCCTCGGAGTTCTTCAGCGAGGTCGACGAACAGACCGCGCGCGGGATCCTGGCCGAGGTCGACCGGCTGGCCACCGGGCCCCTGGCCGAATCATTCGCCGAGACCGACCGCCATCCGCCCGTCTTCGACCCGCAGACCTCGTCCGTGAGCATGCCCGAGGCGTTCAAGAAGTCGTTCCGGGCGTTCATGGATGCGGAGTACTTCCGGCTCGAGCTTCCGTCTGAGCTTGGCGGCACCGAGGCCCCGCGCTCGCTGCACTGGGCCGTGGCCGAGATGATCCTCGGTGCCAACCCCGCGATCTGGATGTACGCCAGCGGTGCCTCGATGGCTCACGCGCTGTGGCGCATGGGCACCCCGGAGCAGAAGCGGTTCGCCCTGCAGGCGATCGAGCGCAAGTGGACCGCCACGATGGCGCTGACCGAGCCCGACGCCGGATCCGACGTGGGCGCGGGCCGGACCCGGGCGGTCGCCCAGCCGGACGGGACCTGGCACATCGAGGGCGTCAAGCGCTTCATCACCAGCGCCGAGCACGACATGGCCGAGAACATTTTCCACCTGGTGCTGGCCCGTCCCGACGGCGCCGGGCCGGGCACCAAGGGCCTGTCGATGTTCCTCGTGCCCAAGTTCCTGGTCGGCCCCGACGGCGAACTGGGCGAGCGCAACGGCGTCTTCGCGACCAACGTCGAGCACAAGATGGGCCTGAAGGCGTCGACCACCTGCGAGCTGACCTTCGGCGGCGACCGCCCGGCCGTCGGCACGCTGGTGGGTGACGTGCACGACGGCATCAAGCAGATGTTCGTGATCATCGAGTTCGCCCGGATGATGGTCGGCACGAAGGCGATCGCCACGCTGTCGACCGGCTACCTCACCGCGCTGGACTACGCGAAGAACCGGGTGCAGGGCGCCGACCTCAAGCAGTTCACCGACAAGACCGCGCCGCGGGTCACGATCATCCACCACCCGGACGTGCGCCGGCTGCTGATGCTGCAGAAGGCCTACGTCGAGGGCATGCGGGCACTGGTCCTGTACGCCGCGACGTCCCAGGACGCTATGCAGGTCGCCGCCGCGAAGGGCCAGGTCGACGAGCACGCCTCCGCCCTCAACGACCTGCTGCTCCCGGTGGTCAAGGGCGTCGGCTCGGAACGGGCCTACGAGATGCTCACCCACTCGCTGCAGACCCTCGGCGGCTCCGGCTTCCTGCAGGACTACCCGATCGAGCAGTACATCAGGGACGCCAAGATCGACAGCCTGTACGAGGGCACGACCGCGATCCAGGGCATGGACCTGTACTTCCGCAAGATCGTCCGGGACGAGGGCAAGGCCTTCGGCTACGTGCTCAGCCAGGTCAGGGACTTCGCCGCGAGCGAGGCCGGGAACGGCCGCCTCAAGACCGAGCGCGGCATGCTGGCCACGGCGGCCGACGACGTCGAGGCCATGGTGACCGCGATGCACGGCTACCTGGTCGATAGCGCCCAGCAGCCCGCGGAGATCTACCGGGTCGGCCTCAACACCACGCGGCTGCTGCTGGCGCTGGGCGACCTGATCATCGGCTGGCTGCTGGCCCGGCAGGCGGAGATCGCCCAGGGCAAGCTCGACGAGATCCCGGCCGGCCGCCGCGGCGACCAGGCGTTCTACGAGGGCAAACTCGCCGCCGCCCGGTTCTTCGCCACGACGGTACTGCCCCGGCTGGCTACCGAGCGCCAGGCCGTCGAGGCCACCACCCTCGACCTGATGGACCTGCCCGAAGAGGCATTCTGACGCCCTTAACGCGGCTTGGGGGCGGGTCGGGCGTCGTCTAGGGCGGGACCGGATCCGGGGCCGCGGCGTGGTCCGGGTCAGATCTCGTACTGGACGCCGGCCCGCTGCCGGGTGATCGGGTTGATCACCTGCTCGACAATCGCGCGGTGCGCGGGGTGGCCGCGATAGGCGAGGTAGCTCGGCGCGTCGTCGAAGTCGGCTACGACGGCGAAGCTGTAGTTGCCGTCTACGATCGCGGCGTCGGGGCCCACGAGGAACGACCGCAGGCCGGTCATGAGCGGCGGTAACGTCCGCAGTTCGTCGGTCACCCGTTTCTTCTGCTGGTCGGTGGCCTGGGGAATCCAGTCGAATAGAACAACGTGCCTCAGCATCGTGAACCCTTCAGTAGCGGGGGAACTGAAGATTCAGGACCAGGCCAGCATCCGCAGCGGATCCTCCAGCATCGCGCCGATGTCGCGCAACACGGCGGAGCCCAGGTCGCCGTCGACGATGCGGTGATCGAAGGACAGGGCCAGCGTCGTGACCTTGCGCACGGCCAGTTGTCCCTCGCGCACCCACGGGGAGTCCTTGACCCGGCCGAAGGCCAGGATCGCGGCCTCGCCCGGAGTCAGGATCGGTGTGCCCGTGTCGACGCCGAAGACGCCCACGTTCGTGATCGTGATCGTGCCGCCGCGCAGGTCGGCCGGGGTGGCCTTGCCCGCCCGCGCGGTCTCGGTCAGTTCGGCCAGCGCCCGGGCCAGGCCCGGCAGCGAGAGCGCGTGCGCGTCCCTGATGTTCGGCACGATCAGCCCGCGCTCGGTCGCCGCGGCGATGCCGAGGTTCACGTAGTGCCGGACCACGATCTCCTGGGCCTCCTCGTCCCAGGATGAGTTGATCATCGGGTGCCGGGCCACCGCGACCATCAGCGCCCGGGCCACCAGCAGCAACGGTGACACCCGGATCTCGCTGAACTCGGGCAGCATGCGCAGCCGCGCGGTCGCGGCCATCGTCTCGGTGATGTCGATCTGCAGGAACTCGGTCACGTGCGGCGCGGAGAACGCGCTGCCGACCATGGCCGCCGCGGTGTGCTTGCGCACGCCGCGGATGGGAATGCGCTCCTCGCGCGCCACCGCGGTCACTCCCGCGAACGGGGCCGCGGGCGCCGTCGCGGGCTCGCCGGCTGCGGCGGACCCGGCCGCGGCGGACCCGGCCGCGTCCTCGCCGCGTGCGGCTGACTGCACGTCGTCGCGGGTGATGGAGCCTCCGGGGCCGGTGCCGGGCACCCGGGACAGGTCGATGCCGAGGTCCCTGGCCAGCTTGCGCACGGGCGGCTTGGCCAGGACGGCCAGGTCCGACCCGCCGTCGGCCGCCGCCGTCCCGCCGTCGTCCGCGCCCTCGCCCGTAGCGGCCGGGACGGCCCTGACCACCGGGGCCGCCGGGGCAGAAGAGACGGAGGAAGCAGAAGAGGCGGACGCGGCGGGTTGTCCGGCCGAAGCTGGCTGTCCCCCCGACGCTGACCGCCCGGCCGAAGCCGCTTCTTCGCCCGACGCCGACCGCCCGGCCGAAGGTTTCCGAGCCCGCCTGACGGTCGTTCCCGGCTTGACGCCGTAGCCGACGAGTACCGCCTGGCGTTCCTCGTGCTCCTTGGGCGCGGGGCTCCCGTGCAGGCCGGGCTCGACGGCACCCTCGGCCGGCGGCGGCGGGACCAGGTCCGCGCTGGTGCTGGCGCGCGGGGCGGGCGGGTGCTCCCCGCCGCCCGCGTCCGGGCCCACCTCGACCGCGATGATCGGCGTTCCGACGTCGGCCGTCGTGCCCTCGGGCACGAGCAGGCTGGCCACCACGCCCTCGTAGGGGGAGGGCAGTTCCACGACCGCCTTGGCCGTCTCGATCTCCACGATGATCTGGTTGACCGTGACCTTGTCGCCGGGCTGGACATGCCACCTGACGATGTCCGCCTCGGTCAGGCCCTCTCCCACGTCCGGGAGCTTGAACTGCTTGAGTTCCGACACGATGGTGCAGGCCTCCTCAGTACCCGAAGGTCCGGTCGACGGCGTCCAGAACCCGGTCCAGGTCCGGCAGGTAGTGCTCCTCCAGCCGGGACGGGGGATACGGGGTGGAGAAGCCGCCGACCCGCAAGACCGGAGCCTCTAGCTGGTAGAAGCATTCCTCGGTCACCCGCGCCGCAATCTCGGCACTCAGCCCGCCGGTGACCGGCGCCTCGTGGGCGACCACGCACCGCCCGGTGCGCCGGACCGACTCGAAGATCGTGCCGGTGTCCAGCGGGGACAGCGAGCGCAGGTCGATCACCTCCACCGAGCGGCCGTCCTCCCCGGCGGCCACCGCGGCCGCCGCGCAGGTCTTGACCATCGGGCCGTAACACAGCAGCGTCACGTCGGTCCCGCTGGCCACCGTGCGGGCCTGGTTCAGCGGCAGCGCCGCGGACAGCCCAGCGGCCGTGTCCACATCGGCCCGGTCCCAGTAGCGCCGCTTGGGCTCGAAGAAGATCACCGGGTCGTCGCAGTTGATCGAGAGCTGGATCATGGCGTACGCGTCGGCCGGGTCGCCGCAGGCCACCACGCGCAGGCCGCCGGTGTGCGTGAACAGCGCCTCGGGTGACTCGCTGTGGTGCTCGACCGCGCCGATGCCGCCGCCGCACGGGATCCTGATCACGACGGGCAGGATGAGGTTGCCGCGCGAGCGGAACCGCATCTTGGCTAGCTGCGTGGTGATCTGGTCGAAGGCCGGGAACACGAAGCCGTCGAACTGGATCTCGCACACCGGGCGGTAGCCGCGCAGCGCGAGCCCGATCGCGGTGCCCACGATGCCGGACTCGGCCAGCGGGGTGTCCACCACGCGGGCCTCCCCGAAGTCTTTCTGCAGCCCGTCGGTGACCCGGAAGACGCCGCCGAGCTTCCCGACGTCTTCACCCATGATCAAGACTTTCGGGTCGTTCTCCAGGGATTTGCGCAATCCCTCGTTAAGGGCCTTGGAAAGGGTGAGCCTGGTCATCGGGCGACCTCCTCGAACGAGTCAAGGTAGGCGGCGTACTGGTCCCGCTCCAATTCCAGCAGGGCGCTGGGCTCGGCGTAGACGTTCTCGAAGATCGTCAGCGGATCCGGGTCGGCCATCTCCTGGCAGGCCTTCCTGATCCTGGCGCCCACCTGGTCCGACTCGGCCTCCAGGTCGGTGAAGAACTTCTCGTCCGCCATCTGGTTGCGCACCAGGTGCGCCTTGACCCGCTCGATCGGGTCCTTCAGCTTCCACGTCTCCAGTTCGGCGGCCAGCCGGTACCTGGTCGGGTCGTCGGTGGTGGTGTGGGCGCCCATCCGGTAGGTGAACGCCTCGATCAGCGTCGGCCCCTGGCCCTCCCGGGCTGCCTGCATCGCCTTCCTGGTCACGGCCAGGCAAGCGAGCACGTCGTTGCCGTCGACCCGGACGCCGGGGAAGCCGAACCCGTGCGCGCGCTGGTACAGCGGAACCCGGCTCTGGCGCTCCAGCGGCTCGGAGATCGCCCACTGGTTGTTCTGGCAGAAGAACACGACCGGCGCGTTCGAGACCGAGGCCCAGATGAATGCTTCGTTGACGTCGCCCTGGCTGGTCGCGCCGTCGCCGAAGTAGGCGATGACCGCCTCGCCGTCCTCGCCCACGGCGCCGTCGCGCTGGATGCCCATCGCGTAGCCGGTGGCGTGCAGCGTCTGGCTGCCGATCACGATCGTGTACAGGTGGAAGTTGTGGGCCTTCGGGTCCCAGCCGCCGTGGCTCACGCCCCGGAACAACTCGAGCAGCTTGGTCGGGTCGAGGCCGCGGCACCAGGCCACCCCGTGCTCGCGGTAGGTGGGGAAGGCCATGTCACGGGGCAAGAGCGCCCGGGCCGAACCGACCTGGGCCGCCTCCTGGCCCAGCAGTGAGGCCCAGATCCCCAGTTCGCCCTGGCGCTGCAGGGCGATGGCCTCGAAATCGATCCGGCGCACAAGCACCAGGTCCCGGTACAGGGCCCGGATCTCCTCGGCGGAGATCTCGAGCGGATAGTCGGGGTTGTCGACCCGCTCGCCCTCGGGGGTCAGGAGCTGAATGAGTTCTGCTGACTCCGGCTGCCCGCTGAAGCGGTGGGAATCAGAAGCAGCTCGCCCGGCATCGTTGACGGTCACGTGCCACTCCTCGCTTGCTCGGGGCCGGCCCCCGGCTCGCAGACCGGCCGGTCTTGTCCTTGCGGCGCCTCCCGCTGTGACAGTACCCGGCGTATGACGCAGGAGGTCAAGCGGCGCGAATCCGATACAGCCATCGTGACAGACGCCACTGAATGCCTGCCCCCGTGCACTGCCCGTGCCGCTGGTGCCTAATCGGGGCTCCCGCGCCCCTCCCCGGCGCCACTCCGCTGGCGTACGCTGCCTCCCGTGGCCAGAGTCGTCGTTGAGGTGATGCTCAAGCCCGAGATCCATGACCCCCAGGGCGAGGCGATCGCCAGCGCGTGCCATCGCCTGGGATTCGGCCAGGTGACCGGCGTCCGCCAGGGCAAGCGGTTCGAGGTCGAGCTGAGCGAGGCCGCCGACGAGGCGACGCTGGCCCGGGTGGCCGAGCTCGCGGCCGAACTGCTCGCCAACCCGGTCATCGAGGAGTTTTCGGTCAGGCAGGCCTGAAACCGTCCCGAACCGCGGCTGAACCCGGCGGGCCGTTCGCCCGTTAACGACGGAGAACACGGCTGTTCGTCCAGAGATCGCCCAAGTTCATGATTACCGAGGCTCGTCATGGGAAACGCTTCACAATGTGGTCAACGTGACCTGTGGAGTCGGGGAGCCAAGGAGCGGATGCGTACTCGGGTGACAGCAGCCAGGGAGCCGGCCGTGGATGCCCGGTTCTGCCTGATGTTCCCTCGTGAGACGATCAGCGTCCCGGTCGTGCGCCGGGTACTCGGTGACATGCTGGAAACACTCGGCGTCGACCACGAATGCATCTGTGACCTGCTGCTCGCGGTGACCGAAGCCTGCACGAACGTGCTGCGTCACTCCGGGCCAGGCCCCGAGTACGAGGTGGCCGCCACCATCGGGCCGAACCGGTGTCTGCTCGAGGTCGTGGACTCCGGCCGCGGGTTCGACCCGGCCCGGCTGTCGCAGAACCGCGCCGCCCTGCGCTCGGTACCCGGTCTCAGGCGCCGCCGCCGCGCGGCCAGGGCGGACTGGCCCCATCCCGTGTCGCCGCTGTCCGCCGCGACCCGCGGCCGGCTGTTCCGGGTCGGGCGGGACCACCGCGCCGAGGCGCGGGCGCTGGCCGAGTTGCCCGAGTCCGGCCGCGGCCTGGCCATCATGCGGGCCTGCGTGGACGACGTCACGCTCAGCAGCCGTCCCGGCCACGGCACCGTGGTCTCGCTGCGCAAGCGGATCGAGTTGCGCAGCGACGCGCCGCTCGCCCGGCACCAGCCGCTGCGTGACGACGGCGGGGCCGTGCAGCTCAGGGACGCCGGCTGAGCCGGTACCCTGCGAGCATGCCGGGTGTAAGCAGTCCAGCAGCGAACAGGCCAGCAGTGAGCGGGCACAGCGCCCGGGTACGCGCATGACGGCCCGCGTCGGGGTCGTCACGTTTCCCGGGTCGCTCGACGACACCGACGCCGCCCGCGCGGTGCGGCGGGCGGGCGGCATCGCGGTCCCGCTCTGGCACGGCGAGCGTGACCTGCGCGGCGTCGACGCGGTGATCCTGCCCGGCGGCTTCTCCTACGGTGACTACCTGCGCTGCGGGGCCATCGCCCGGTTCGCCCCGGTGATGGCGGAACTGGTGCCCGCGGCCCGGGCCGGCCTGCCGGTGCTCGGCATCTGCAACGGCTTCCAGATCCTGTGCGAGGCGCACCTGCTGCCCGGCGCGCTGACCCGCAACGACCGGCTGCGCTTCATCAGCCGCGAGGTTCTCGTTCGAGTTGAGAACGCGGCGACCCCCTGGACCAGCGACTACCAGCCGGGTCAGGAGGCGACGCTGGTGCTGAAGAGCGGTGAGGGGGCGTACGTGGCGGACGCGGCCACCCTGGCCGGGCTGCAGCAGCGCGGCCAGGTGCTCGCCAGGTACGGCGGGGGCAACCCGAACGGCTCGGCCGGCGGCATCGCCGGGATCTGCAGCGAGGACGGGGCGATCGCGGGGCTGATGCCGCACCCCGAGCACGCCATCGACCCGCTCACCGGACCTGGCCGGGACGGGCTGGCCTTCTTCACCTCGGCCGTGCGCGCCCTGGCCGCGGCATGACCGTGCAGTCCAGAGGGGACGACCGCCGTATACTCCCCGCGCCGCCTGTCTCCCCGGCCGCCCCGGACACGGTCGCCCGCGCCGCCGCCACCCCGGACCGCCTGCAGCCGCACGCCGAACTCGGCCTGACCGGCGAGGAGTACGCGGCCATCACCGAGGTGCTCGGCCGCCGTCCCACCGATGCCGAGCTGGCGATCTACTCGGTGATGTGGAGCGAGCACTGCTCCTACAAGTCGTCGCGGGCGCACCTGCGGCAGTTTGCCGACAAGGCGCCGCCGACCACCGTGCTGCTCGCCGGGATCGGCCAGAACGCGGGCGTCGTGGACATCGGCCAGGGCTACGCGGTCACGTTCAAGCTGGAGTCGCACAACCACCCCTCGTACGTGGAGCCGTTCCAGGGCGCCGCGACCGGCGTCGGCGGGATCGTGCGCGACATCCTGGCCATGGGCGCGCGGCCGGTGGCGGTGATGGACGCGCTGCGGTTCGGTCCGGCGGACGCGCCGGACACCCGGCGCGTGCTGCCGGGCGTGGTGGGCGGGATCTCGTTCTACGGCAACTGCCTCGGCCTGCCGAACATCGGCGGCGAGCTGGCCTTCGACCCCTGCTACGCGGGTAACCCCCTGGTCAACGCGCTGTGCCTGGGCGTGCTGCGGCATGAGGACCTCAAGCTGGCCGCGGCCACCGGGCCGGGTAACCACGTGGTCCTGTTCGGCTCCCGGACCGGCCCGGACGGCATCGGCGGCGCTTCGGTGCTGGCCAGCGCCTCTTTCGGCGAGGGCGGGACGGGCGGGAGGAGCCGAGAGGGCGCCAAACGGCCCAGCGTGCAGGTGGGCGACCCGTTCATGGAGAAGCGGCTGGTCGAGTGCTGCCTGGAGCTGTACTCGGCCGGGCTGGTCCTCGGCATCCAGGATCTCGGCGCGGCCGGCGTGGCGTGCGCCACCACCGAACTGACCGCGGGCGGCGGCCCGGAGATCGGCATGCGGGTCCGCCTGGACACGGTGCCGCTGCGGGACGCCTCGCTCGGCCCGGCGGAGATCCTGATGAGCGAGTCGCAGGAGCGCATGATGGCGGTCGTCGCGCCCGCCGGGCTCGAGCGCTTCCTGGCGATCTGCGCGAAGTGGGACGTGCCCGCGACCGTGATCGGCGAGGTGACCGGCACCGGCCGCCTGGAGATGACCTGGCACGGCGAGCCGGTCGTGGACATCCCGCCGGCCAGCGCGGCCACCGAGGCCCCGGTCTACCAGCGCCCGGCGGCGCGCCCGGCGGCCCAGGCGGCGCTGCAGGCCGACGACCCGGCCCGGCTGGCCCGCCCGCGGTCCGGCCCTGACCTGCGGGCCGCGCTGCTGGCCCTGCTGGGCGCGCCGGACGCGGCCGACAAGAGCTGGGTCACCGAGCAGTACGACCGCTACGTCCGCGGCGACACGGTGCTCGCCATGCCGCAGGACGCCGGCCTGATCCGGGTCGACGAGCAGACCTCGCTCGGGGTGGCGCTCGCCGTGGACGGCAACGGGCGCTACTGCCTGCTCGACCCGTACGCGGGCACGCAACTCGCGCTGGCCGAGGCCTACCGCAACGTGGCGGCGACGGGGGCGCG
The DNA here is from genome assembly GCA_036267555.1 of Streptosporangiaceae bacterium. Classification (GTDB taxonomy): domain Bacteria; phylum Actinomycetota; class Actinomycetes; order Streptosporangiales; family Streptosporangiaceae; genus JASHPR01. Next base: position 12,437 of record DATAVV010000380.1, read on the forward strand.
GCCGCTGGCCGTCACCAACTGCCTCAACTTCGGCGCGCCCACCGATCCGGCCGTCATGTGGCAGTTCACCGAGGCGGTCCGCGGCCTGGCCGACGCCTGCCTGGCCCTGGGCGTCCCGGTGACCGGCGGCAACGTCAGCTTCTACAACCAGACCGGCGACGCGGCGATCCACCCGACCCCGGTCGTCGGGGTCCTCGGCGTCCACGACGACGTGCGCCAGCGGCTGTCGATCGGGTTCGGCCGGCCGGACTGCCCGGTGGTCCTGCTCGGCGGCAGCCCCGGCGGCGGCGAGCCCGAACTGGGCGGGTCACTGTGGGCCCGTGTCGCGCACGGCCACCTGGGCGGCCGCCCGCCGGCCGTGGACCTTGACGCGGAGCGCGCGCTCGGGTCCGTGCTGGTGGCCGCGGCCGCCGCGGGACTGCTGGCCGCCGCGCACGACCTGTCCGACGGCGGGCTCGCGGTCGCGCTGGCCGAGAGCTGCCTGGCCGGCGGCCAGGGCTGCACGGTGACGCTGCCCGGGGACGCGTTCGGGCACCTGTTCGGCGAGTCGGCCGCCCGGGCCGTGGTGGCCGTGGCGCCCGGAGCCGGGGAACGGTTCGCGTCGCTGTGCCGCGAGCACGGCGTGCCCGCGGCTGTGCTCGGCCGGACCGGTGGCCCGGGTCTCGAGGTGGAGGGCTGTTTCGCCATCCCGCTGGCCGAGCTCGCCGGGGTTCATCGCTCAGCCCTGCCGGCCTTGTTCGGGGCGTGACGAAGGTCGCGGGGTGCCCTAGTCCGCCGTCAGGAACGCGATGAGCTGCCGCCAGCCCGGACGAGACTGGCAGCGTTGGAGCCGCGCCGCGGAGGCGGCCGTCTTGGCCGGGCCCTTGGCGGCGACCGAGGTCAGGCACAAGCCGCTGGCGAGGTTGCGCAGCTGCCAGTACTCCAGGCCGGTGCTGTCGGCCTGCCCGTCCCGGCGCACCCAGCGCTGGCTGGCGGCCAGGTTGCACTTGGCCAGGCCCGCCAGCGAACCCAGCGACGACGGTCCCAGGCACTGCCCGGTCGGCAGGTAGATGAAGATGTAGGTGCCGCCCACCATCTGGTCGGCCGTCCAGTTGGCCCCGGACTGCCCGGAGGTGACGAAGCTGAGCCCGGAGCGGGACGCCAGCAGCGTCTGCGGGTCCGGGTTCGCGTCGCCCGACGTGGCCGGGCCGGTGTTGATCAGGCCGATCGCCTGCGTGCCGACCACGCGGGTCGGCAGCGCGGTGGCGTCCTTGCTGGCGTGGCTCCCGCCCACGACGAGGTAGGTGGCCACCCCGACCACGGCAAGCAGAATGGCGAACCCGGCTCCGGTGAGCCGGGCAGCCCAGGACCCGCGAACTCGTGTCCGGGAGCTGCGCTTGCCAGGCATACCCGAACGATTACTCGTATCGGGCGCGTCGTGCTAGCGAATGTGGCGAAATGTTACCGGCCGAAATTAGCCTCATCAGCCGGATTATTCCATCAGCGTCACGGATGTCCGGACAGATCTGCCCAAACGCGTGGCCGGCGGACGGCCGGGTTCCCGAAAGGCTCCTGATCAGTTCCCGGCCAGTTCCTGAGCGATTCCCGAGTGATTCCGGCGTGCGCGGCGCCGGGGCGGCGCGCTAGGTTCGCTGGGATGCCCGTGCGACGCGTTGACCCCGAGCGGCTGCTGGCTGCCGTGAACGCGCAGCGCGCCGCGCTCGGCGGCCCGCAGTGGTCCGGCCCGCTCACGCCGCAGGCCCTCGCCGCGGGCAGCGTCAGCGCGGTGCTCGCCGCGCTCGACGCCGGCGGCACCCCGGAGCGCGAGGCGCTGCGCTACGCCGTCACCCACCTGCTGGGCCTGCTGGAGCAGCGGGCTCCGGGCCGGGCGGTCGAGGTGCGCATCCCGCCGTTCGCGGCCATACAGTGCGTAGCCGGCCCGCGGCACACCCGCGGCACCCCGCCGAACGTGGTCGAGACCGACCCGGTGACCTGGGTCCGGCTGGCGACCGGGCGGCTCGGCTGGGTGAGCGCGGTCGGCCAGGGGGCGGTAAGGGCCAGCGGCCCGCGCGCCGACCTGTCCGGGTACCTGCCGCTCTGCTCCCTCGGGGGGACGACCCCCCCAGACCCCCCCGCGTGACATCCGCTCGGGCCGACCTCCGGCCGGCCGTCGCGGCTGTCTCGGCGTGCCGCCCCCCACGGGCTGAGGCCGGCGGTTGGGCTCCCCGATTCCCCCGCGTGCCGCCCCCCCACGGGGCGGAGGTGGGCTGATCAGCGCGGGGCTGGCTTAGACTGGCGAGGTGATCAAGCCTGACGGGCGCCTGACGGATGATCTCAACCCCAACGACCAGCCGCCGCGGGACGCCTGCGGCGTGTTCGGCGTGTGGTCGCCGGGCGAGGAAGTGGCCAAGCTCGCCTACTTCGGCCTGTACGCGCTGCAGCACCGCGGCCAGGAGTCCGCTGGGATCGCGGTGAGTGACGGTTCCAGGATCGTGGTCTTCAAGGACATGGGCCTGGTACCGCAGGTCTTCGACGAGTCCGTGCTCAACACGCTGCGTGGTCACATCGCGGTCGGGCACTGCCGGTACTCGACGAGCGGCTCGTCGGTGTGGCAGAACGCCCAGCCGACGTTCCGGGCCACGCCGTCGGGGAGCCTGGCCCTCGGCCACAACGGCAACCTGATCAACACCCTGGAACTCGCCACGCTCGTGAGCGGGGACGCGGACGCGGCCCCGCAGCCGGGCGGGCCGGCCGGGGCGACGTCCGACACCGACGTGCTGACCGCGCTGTTCACCCGGTCGGCGGCCGGAGGAGCGACGGCTGCGGGAGCGGCAGGTCAGGCCGGGGAGGCCGATCAGGGCATCGAGGCCGGCGCCCTGGCCGCGCTCCCGCTGGTGCGCGGGGCGTACTCGCTGGTCTTCATGGACGAGCGGACCCTGTACGCAGCGCGCGACCCGCAGGGCTTCCGCCCGCTGGTGCTCGGCCGGCTCGAACGCGGCTGGGTGGTGGCCAGTGAGACCGCCGCGCTGGACATCGTCGGGGCCTCCTTCATCCGGGAGGTCGAGCCGGGCGAGTTGATCGCCATCGACGAGCGGGGCCTGCGGTCCGCCACCTTCGCCCCGGCCCAGCCCAAGGGCTGCCTGTTCGAGTACGTGTACCTGGCCCGGCCGGACACCTCGATCGCCGGCCGCAGCGTCCAGGCCACCCGGGTCGAGGTCGGCCGCAGGCTCGCCGCCGAGCACCCGGTCGAGGCCGACCTGGTCATCCCGGTGCCCGAGTCGGGCACGCCCGCGGCCATCGGCTACGCCCAGGCCAGCGGCATTCCCTACGCGCAGGGCCTGGTCAAGAACTCCTATGTCGGCCGGACGTTCATCCAGCCCAGCCAGACCATCCGCCAGCGCGGCATCCGGCTCAAGCTGAACCCGCTCCGGGACGTCATCGCGGGCCAGCGGGTGGTCGTGGTCGACGACTCGATCGTGCGGGGCAACACCCAGCAGGCGATCGTGGCCATGCTGCGGGAAGCCGGCGCGGCCGAGGTGCACGTGCGCATCTCCAGCCCGCCGGTGGCCTGGCCGTGTTTCTACGGCATCGACTTCGCGACCCGCGCCGAGCTCATCGCGGGCAACCTGTCGGCCGAGGAGATCCGGCTCTCGATCGGGGCCGACACGCTCGGGTACACCTCTATCGAGGGCCTGACCGCCGCGACCACCCTGCCCGCGGACCGGCTGTGCCGGGCGTGCTTCGACGGCGAGTACCCGCTGGGCGTCGACGCGGCCGAGCAAGGCAAGTACCTGCTCGAAGAGGCGGTGGCGGGCCCGGCGCAGGCCGGCCCGTGACCGCCGCCCGCTCCGGCGACGGGCTGAGCTACGCGGCGGCCGGGGTCGACATCGCGGCGGGTGAGCGCGCCGTCGACCTGATCAAGGCCGCGGTGGCCACCACCGCGCGGCCCGAGGTCATCGGCGGCCTCGGCGGTTTCGCCGGGCTGTTCGACGCGTCCAGGCTCACCGGCTACCGGCGGCCGCTGCTGGCCACCGCCACCGACGGCGTGGGCACCAAGGTGGTGCTCGCGCGCCAACTCGGGGTGTACGACACGATCGGGATCGACCTGGTCGGCATGGTCGTCGACGACCTGGCCGTCTGCGGGGCGGAGCCGCTGTTCCTGACCGACTACGTGGTGTGCGGGCAGGTCCGGCCGGAGCGGGTCGCCGCGATCGTGAGCGGGGTGGCGCGGGGCTGCGTCCTGGCCGGCTGCGCCCTGATCGGCGGGGAGACGGCCGAGCACCCCGGCCACCTGGACGCCGATGACTTCGACCTGGCCGGCGCCGCGACCGGGGTGGTCGAGGCCGACCGCCTGCTCGGCCCCGACCGGGTCGCGCCGGGCGACGCCGTGATCGCGATGGCCTCGTCGGGCCTGCACTCGAACGGGTTCTCACTGGTCCGGCGGGTGCTTGACCGGGCCGGCCTGGCCCTGGACCAGGCCCCGCCGGAACTCGGGCGGCCGCTCGGCGAGGAACTGCTGACCCCGACCCGCATCTACGCGCGCGACTGCCTGGCCCTGGCCGAGGACTGCGACGTGCACGCCTTCGCCCACGTGACCGGCGGCGGGCTGGCCCTGAACCTGGCCCGGGTGCTGCCCGGCGGTGCCGACGCCGTGCTCGACCGCGCCACCTGGACCCCGCCACCGGTGTTCGGCCTGCTCGCCGCGCGCGGTGGCATCGCCGCACCGGAACTGGAGCGCGTCTTCAACATGGGCGTGGGCATGGTCGCCGTGGTCGGGGCGGGCGATGCCGATCGCGCGCTATCCCGGCTGGCGTCCCGGGGCGTGCCCGCCTGGCTGATCGGCGAGATAGCCGAGGGCACGGGCACGGCGCGGCTCACCGGCCGCCATCCCGCCTGACGTCAGCATCCCTGACCCGGCATTCTCGCCCGGGCGCCCTGACCTCAGCAGACAATGGCCGACTGGCCCGCTCACCCGCAAGCCTCGGCTCTCCGCCGACCCGCCCTGGTCATCCAGGCCGGGTCAGCGGCCGTTCGCCCTGCTCATCCGGACACCGGCGCCGTCTGCGCCCTCGAGGCCGTCCTTGTCGAGGTCGCCGGTGTCCACGAGGTCATCGTCGAGTTCGTCCTCGTCATCGAAGGCGTCCCCGTCGAGGTCGTCGACATCGTCCTCGTCCGCGAGGTCGTAGTCGTCCGCGAGGTCGTAGTCGTCCTCGTCGTCGTCGTCTTCGTCGTCCACGGAGTGGCGGTTCGCGAATTCCGCGTGCGCGGCGTGATCGTCCGCATCCTGCCGGTCCGTGCCGACGCCAAACTCAGCCCGCAGCTGGTCAAGATCCATGCCTCCGCCGCTGTACTTAAGCTGGCGGGCAACCTTCACCTGCTTGGCCTTGGCTCGGCCGCGCCCCAT
>DATAVV010000381.1:0-13459 GCA_036267555.1 Streptosporangiaceae bacterium
GGACGGCCAGCGAGGCGACGTGCGCGAACACGGTGTCGAGCGCCGCCTCGAGCGGCGCGGTGCTGCGCTGCACCTGGGCCAGCAGCAGCCCGCCCTGAAGCGCGGCCAGGGTGGCGGTGGCCAGCCGGCCAGGGTCGGTGCCGGGCGCCAGTTCATCCCGATCTCGCATGGCCTGGTACCCGCGCCTGATGCCCGCCTCCCACCGGCGGAAGGCGGCCGCGACGGCCACCCGCGCCCGCGGGTCGATCTCGGCGAGTTCGCTGCCCAGCGAGCCGATCGGGCAGCCGCCGCGGCCGCTGCTGGCCCGCTGGCACGCGACCACGAAGTCGCGCCACTCACGCAGGCCGGCCAGGCTGTCGAGCCGCGCCAGCATGGGTTCCTGGCCGCCCACGATGGTCTCGCTGCGGTACTCGATGACCGCCTGGACCAGAGCTTCCTTGTCGGCGAAGTAGTGATAGATCTGCGAACTGCTCACCCCGGCGGCGCCGCGGACGTCCTCCATCGTCATCCCGGCGACCCCGAGGGCGAGGATCAGGTCCGCGGCGGCCACGATGATGCGCTGCCGTGTCTGCATGCCCTTGCTGGTCAGTTTGTGCACCGGGGCCGCCCTCGTGCCCCTGGTCATGTCCTGCACGATGCTCATTCTGGATCCTGCGTTCCACTCGGTAGCCAGCGTCCCAGGCTTCATTGGCCGAGATCTCTCGGTGGTTAAGAGGTCGCTGAGCGCAGCCAGATACACGGCCGCGTCCGAGTGATCCGGTCCCGGCGGATACCACTTAATCGCCCAGACGGGCATGTATCTCCTATCTCCTCGCCGTCTCTGAGACCTACAGCCGGGCCAACCTCCCGGCCCGGGGACGCAGATGTGAACCCGGGGACGCAGATGCGAAGGAGAGATTCAGATGGCCGATGTGAGGCCTCCTATCACCCGGCTCGTGGCCGCCAACGCGACGGTCCTGCAGGACCTCGGGTTGCTGGCGGAACTGTCCGGGACCTGGGAAGGCGAGGGGTTCAACCTGATCGCCCGGCCCGACTTCCACGACGGCGCGAACACCTACCTCCAGCTCAACCAGACCCATGAGACGCTCGCGATATCGCAGATCGGTTCGCCGATCCCCAACCGCGGGTTCGGCCAGGACGACATCGAGTTGTCCGGGCTGGGTTACCTCCAGCAGATCCACGACCGCTTCACCGGCGGCGCGCTTCACTTCGAGCCAGGCCTGTGGGTCACCCAGCCGGCCACGACCTACCCGCCCGAGCAGGCGCCGGCCGGCGGCCAGATCGTCGCGCGGATGGCGTCGATCCCGCACGGCAACGCCGTGCTGGCCCAGGGCGGCGCGACCAGGTTCTCGGGCCCGCCGACGCTGCCGACCGAGACCCAGCCCTACACCGGGTCGGCGTTCCCCTCGTTCAACAGCACCCCGTTCGGCATACCCGCTGCGCCCGGATCGCCGGCCATCAACGCGGTCGGCTCGTCGGAGAAGCTGACCGCGCCCGCGCTGAACCCGCCCGCCCCGCCGTTCACCGAGTACGACCTCGGGATCCCGTCGGGGCCCGCCAACCCCAGGACCCCGTTCGACACCAGTCCGCCCGACCCGGCCCTGCCCGCCGAGATCGACGGCGTGCTCATGCAGAACGTCATCAACGACCCGGCCAGTCTGCTGCAGGCCACGATCAGCCAGCAGGTCGACGCCGGGTACACGTTCGAGACCGTCGCCCTCAACATCTCCACCCAGCCGTCGGTGACGTTCCTCACCGACCCGGACAGCCCGCAGGGACCCACGGCGGACGTGGCCGTGACCGACGGTGCCGGAGGGATCGAGAACATCCTGTTCCTGGAGGGCGGCGAGCCCGCCGGGGCCAAGGGCCCGAACGCGCAGACCTCGCTGGTCTACGCCACGTTCTGGATCGAGCAGGTCACGCCAAAGAGCGGCCGCCCGTTCACGCAGCTTCAGTACGCGCAGATGACGGTCCTGAACTTCCCGATCCTCACCCTGCTGCCGCGGGTGGTCCTCATCGGCTGGCCGCACGTCTCGGTCGCGACGCTGCGCAAGGCGTTCGGCTAACGCCACCGGTCATCCATCGCGGCGGCCGCCGTGCCCGCGGCCGGTCGCGATGGCCAGCGGCAACGGCGGCACAAACGTCCCTCCCGTCGCATAAGCCGTATATCGATAGATCGCGCTATTCGCCATCATTGCCCGGCCCCCATGGGCCATGATTCGCCTGGGACCTTGTGGGATAAACAATGCCGTCCGGGGCTCTTTCCGCGGCGGCATGGCGGAGGCGGCGCGTAGCGTTACCCGGTGACCCGCGGCCGGGCGTTGCGTCCGGCTTGGCAGCCGTCTTGGGGAGGGGACGCTGCATGTCGTCGACGACCGGTCGCAATGGCGACCATCGCGGGATAAGCGGGACAAGAATGCGGGCCAGGTTCGCGGCCGGGTGGCGGACGGGTGCCGCGGTCGCGTTGCCGGCGCTGCTCGCCTGCGCCTGCGGCAGCGCGGTCCCGTTGGCGTCGGCCACGCACGCACCGAAGAAAACCGCGTTGCCCTCGGCTTCCCCGACGCCGTCGCCCTCGCCGTCGCCGGCGCGCAAGCACCACCACAAGCACGCGGCAGCCAGCCGCACGTCGTCCGCGACCTCGACGTCGTCGGGTGCCCCGCCGTCGCAGCCGACGACCCCGGCCGTGGCCAGCGGGTGCCAGAGCACGTTCGTGCCGGCCTACTTCTACGCGAGCGGCGACTGGGCCCAGGCCATCGACACCAGGCCGGCGCCCGGCGTCATGCTGCTGAACGTGGACAGCGGACCGGGAACCGGGCCGCTGTCCCACTTCCAGACGCTGACCCGGCAGGCACAGGCCGCGGGCATCACGGTCCTCGGCTACTCCTCCACCGAGTACGGCCAGCGCTCGATCTCCTCGGTCGAGGCCGACGTCCGCGACTATAAGTCGTGGTACGGCGTCAACGGCATCTTCCTCGACCTCACGCAGGGCACGTCCGGCGAGTTCTCGTACTACCAGCAGCTTTCCAGTTACATCCACTCCCAGGTCTCGGGCGCGGATATCTGGCTGAACCCCGGATCGTTCCCTGAGCCGAGCTTCATGTCGATCGCCAACGTGGTGATGGTGTTCGAGGGCTCGTACGCCTCCTACGTCTCCGATCAGGTGCCCAGCTGGGTCAGGCAGTACTCGCCGAGCCAGTTCGCGCACGTCATCTACGCGACCCCGCAGTCGGACTTCGCCAGCGCCGTCAGCCTGTCCCGGTCGCGCCGGGCCGGCCACCTCTTCGTGACCAACCTGCCCGGTTCGCCGAACCCGTACGGCTCGATGCCCAGCTACTGGTCGCAGGAGGCCCAGACGACCGAGGGCGGCTGCTGAGTCCGGGCGCCGGGGGCTGTCGGCATTCCGGCAGAACCGTTATTATCGGCATTTAATATCTCATTTTTAACGCGGCATCGGAGGGCTCTGGCATGCTCCGGGTTCATCGCGTATCGGTGCTGGTCAACTCCCTCGTCCTGGCCCTCTCCTTAACGGGAACCGTGGCCCTGGCGGCCACGGCCGGCCCGGCGGCTGCGGCGCAGGGTCAGGCACCGGCCCGGCCCGTGGCGTCGCTGGTGGCCAACATCGCGCCCGGCGCGGCCAGTTCGGACCCGCAGGACCTCACCGTGATGAACGGGAAGCTGTTCTTCTCGGCGTGGTCGCCGCGGCACGGGCGTCAACTATGGGAGAGCGGCGGGACCGCCGCGGGCACGGTGGCGCTGACGAACGTGCCGGGCGGCGCGGACCCGCAGGACCTGGCCGTGGCCGACGGGGTGCTGTTCTTCTCAGCGCGGGACGCCCAGCACGGCCGCGAACTCTGGAAGAGCGACGGCACCGCCGGGGGCACCACGCTGGTGGACGACATCGTGCCCGGCCGGGCCGGATCGGACCCGCGCGACATCGTCTACGCGATCGGCCCGCAGGACATCGGCGTGTCGGCCACGGTGCTGGTGTACTTCTCGGCCTGGCAGCCCGGGCACGGGCGGCAGTTGTGGCTGAGCAACGGCAGCCAGACGGTCGTGCTCTCCAACATCAACTCGGTCCGGGGCGGGCTGAACCCCGAGGACATCACGCCACTGGACGGCGAGGACGCCTTGTTCTCGGGCGATGACGGCACGCACGGCCGCGAGCCGTGGTTCACCAACGGCAGCATCTTCGGCACGTACATGTACACCGACCTGAACCCGGGACCGGCCTCCAGCGATCCGGCGGACTTCGTCCCGCGATCCGAGAACGAAGGGATCTTCTTCACCTGGGAGTTCTGGTATTTCTCGGCGAACGACGGCACCCATGGCCGCGAGCTCGTCAGCGCTTACGACGAGTTCGCGCCGGCGATCGGTGTGACCGACATCAACCCCGGGGCCGCGAGCTCGCGGCCCGGGCCGCTTGTCCCGGTGGTCGAGGGCCAAGGGCTGGTCGCCGCCACGGGCGCGACCGGCGGCCGCGAGCTGTACGAGGCCGACGGGAGCAACCCGCCCAACGACGTGGACCCGCCAGGACCGGGCCATGCGAGCGCGCTGGCCGGACTCGGTCCGGGCCACGGGTCGGATCCGGTCGTCGGGCCGACGAGCGTGCTCGGCATATCGCCCGAGCCGCAGCCGGAAACCCGCAACTACTTCTCCGGTGACGACGGCGCGCACGGCCAGCAGCTCTGGCAGGTCGACGAGTTCATCACCCGCCCCGCGGGCGAGGCCTCGTCGCCCGAGTACAACGTGTCCGGCGTCCATCTCGTGGCCGACATCGGCGCCCGCGACGCGGATCCGGCCGGGTTCACCACGGTCGGCAACACGCCCACCCAGGACATCGACGGGGACCAGGATCCGGCGACCGGCGCCACCGAGGTATTCAGCGCCAACGACGGCCGGCACGGCCGGGAACTGTGGGCCTCCGACGGCTGGTCCACGAACACGGCGCTGGCCGCCGACGTCGACCCCGGGCGGGGCAGCTCCAACCCGGCCGACATCACCGTGATCGGCCAGACCGCCTACTTCACCGCCTACAGCCCCCGCTACGGCCGGGAACTGTGGCAGCTCACCGTCCCGCCGACCCCGCTGATCTGGCTGGACGGTCCCCAGAGCGCGCCGGCCGCCGGATCGCCGGTGACGCTGACCGCGAGTCTTCAGGCCGCCCCGGGCGACCCGGACCCGGCGGGCCGGGTGACGTTCTACCGCAACGGCACCGCGATCGGCAGCGAACCGCTCACCGCGCAGTCCTCAGGCGGCTCGGCCGCGACGCTGACCACCACCACCCTGACGAGCACCGACCACTTCGTGGCCGTCTACACCGGCGACCGCACCTACACCCCCGCCACCTCCAACACCGTCCCCAACTTCGGCTAGCCCGGGGATCTGGAGGGTCACCCCCTTGAGCCACACCGACCCCAGCGTCTCGGGGGTTCCGGGGGGTCGCCCCCCGGGCAGACACAGCAAATACTGTTGCGGGACTATCCCAACTCGGGGCAGAACGCTTATTGTCGACGTTTGTCACCTCAGAGAGCTGTCCTGTGGAGCGGGAGGTCCTCGTGCCGTCGGTTCACCGTGTGCTCGGCGTGGTCATCGCGGCCAGTCTGGTCTCAGCCTTAACTCCCGCCCTGGGGGCGACCGCGGCGCAGGCGGACACGCCGCCCCAGCCGGCGGCGTCGCTCGTGGCCGACATCGCGCCCGGCCCGGCCGGGTCGAGCCCGCAGGACCTGACCGTATTGGGCAGCGACCTGTTCTTCTCGGCCTGGTCCGCGGGGCACGGGCGCCAGTTGTGGGAGAGCGACGGCACCGCGTCGGGCACGACGATGCTGACCAACGTGCCCGGCGGCGCGAACCCGCAGGACCTGGCCGTGGCCGACGGCGTGCTGTTCTTCTCCGCCCGCGACGCCGCGCACGGCCGCGAACTGTGGCGCAGCGACGGCACGGTAGCGGGCACCGGCCTGGTCGACGACATCGCGGCGGGCCCGGCCGGCTCGGACCCGCACGACATCGTCTACGCGATCGGCCAGCAGGACAACACCACCCCGGCGCAGGTGCTCGTGTACTTCTCGGCGTTCGACCCGGCCGACGGGTGGCAACTGTGGAAGAGCGACGGGACGGCCGCGGGCACGGTGATGGTCTCCGACGTCAACCCGGGCCCGGACGGGCTGGAGCCGGCCGACATCGCGCCGCTGACCGGGACCGACGCGATGTTCTCCGGCGATGACGCCGCGTTCGGCCGGGAGCCGTGGACGACCGATGGGACCACCGCTGGCACCACGATGTACGAGGACCTGAACCCGGGATCCGCGGGCAGCGACCCGACCGAGATCAACGCGGCCGAGTACAACATCGGCATCCTGGCCCAGTTCCCGCTGTGGTACTTCTCGGCCAACGACGCCGCGTTCGGCCGCGAGTTCTTCGCGGCCTACCCGGCCGACCCGCCGGCCGACGTGTACGACATCAACCCGGGCGCGGCCAGTTCCGACCCCGGGCCGTTCGTGCACGTGGTCGGTGAGGTCGGCCTGCTCGCCGCGACCACCGCGACCGACGGCCGCGAGCTGTTCTATGTCAACCAGCCGCCGCTGCCGCCGATCCTCTCCGGCCCGAAGCCGGGGACGGCGACGCAGGTCGCGGGCCCGAGCCCCGGGGCCGGCTCGAACCCGGTGCTCGGGCTGACCAGCCTGATCGGGCAGCAGAACGTGATCACCTTCCAGACCAGGAACTACTTCTCGGGTGACGACGCCGCGTTCGGCCGGCAACTCTGGCAGGCCGACGGGTTCGGCTTCCTCGGCGTCGGCGAGGGCACCACGTTCAGCCTCGGCAGCGTCCACGTCCGCCTGGTCGACCAGATCGGCCGGGCCGGCTCGGATCCGGCCGGGTTCGCCAACGTCGGCGGCACGAACGCCATCGACGCCGACTCCGGGACCACCGAGGTGTTCAGCGCGAACGACGGGACGCACGGGCGGGAACTGTGGACCTCCGACGGCTGGTCCACGAACACCGCCCTGGCCGCGGACATCAACCCCGGGCCCGGCGGGTCCAACCCGGCCGACATCATCGTGATCGGGCAGACGGCCTACTTCACCGCCTACAGCCCTCGTTACGGCCGGGAACTGTGGAAGCTCACGGTCCCGCCCGCGCCCCAGATCTACCTGAGCGGGCCGTTGGAGTCGGTCGCGCACGGGTCGCCGGTTACGGTCACCGCCAGCCTGCAGTCCGTGCCCGGCGATCCCGGGCCGACCGGGAACGTGGCGTTCTACCAGGACGGCCAGCAGGTCGCGACCGCCCCGCTCACGCTCGAACCAGACGGCCAGCCGGCGGCATCGGCGACGTTCACCGCGCTGCCCGGCGCCCAGCAGATCGTGGCCGTCTACCAGGGTGACGACACCTACACGCAGGCGACGTCGGGCACGGTCATCGTGACCGGGGAATAGGCCAGCGGGGAACCGGCGGTGGTGCCGCCCGCGAGCCAGCGGGCGGCACGGGTGTGAGTGGTTCAGCCCGCCGCGACACCGATGAGCGAGCGATCCGGTGCCCGTGACGGCGGCGCCGGCCAGACCAGGGTCCGGTACGACCAGAAGCGGAACAGGGCGCCGAGGGCGATGCCGGTCACCAGGGCCACGTTGTAGCCCACGCGGTCGTGCCAGCCGAGCAGGTAGGTGGCGAATCCCAGGACCGCCAGCTGGATCGCCAGCGCGGCGCCGTTGAGGCCGAAGAACAGCAGGCCCTCGCGGCTCACGCTGACCTGCTCGCGGTGCCGGAACGTCCAGTGGCGGTTGCCCGCGAACGAGAGCGCCGTGGCCGCGACCGTCGCGATCACGTTCGATTCGAGCGGTCCCGCGCCCGCCCGGAAGTGCAGCATGTCGGTACCGACGCCGGTCACCGTGAGCGCCAGGGTGCCGACCACTCCGAACCTGGGCAGCTCGTGGGCCAGGCGCCGGACCCGCTCGGGGGACAGGCGCGCGGGCCACGGCGGCCGCCGGAGCCTGACGCGAGGCTGGCGGCCCTCGCGCGCCTGCGCGGCCCGCGTGGTGGCCCCGTCCCGCCACACCAGGTTCTTGTACGACCAGTAACGGAACACGCTGGCCAGCCCGGCGCCGCCGTTCAGGGCGAGGTTGTAGGCGAGCCCGCTGTCGCCGTGCATCAGGTAGGTGAGCTCGATGCAGCCCTCGGAGATGAGGATGCCGATCGCGTTCACGGCGAAGAACGCCGCGGTCTCGCGGCCCACGCCGGCGCGTTCCCGGTGCCGGAACGTCCAGTACCGGCTGGCAATGTAAGTGAGCGCGGTGGCGACTACCGTCGCGATCGCGAACGACACGAGGCCGCTCAGTCCGACCTTGTAGCGGAGCAGGTTGGCTCCGCAGTCGGTCAGCGCGAGGCCCGACAGCCCGACCACGCAGAACCGTGCGGCCTCCTTGGCCAGGAACCAGTACCTGGCTCGCGGCCCGGGGGCGAATCTCATCGTGGCTGAGGCTAGCCCATCTGGCTGGGCGGTGCCGGGCAGATGGGTCGGCCGAGGACAAAGCATTGACCTCAACCATGCTTGACGTTAAACGATGAGCGCATGGCACTCACCGGTTCGGAACAGGCCTACCTCGCCGCGCAGCCCCGGGGGCGGCTCGCCACCGTAGCGCCGGACGGCAGCCCGCAGAATAAGCCCGTCGGGTTCCGCTACAACCCCGGCCTGGGCACGATCGACATCTACGGCTTCAACATGGAACAGAGCCGGAAGTTCCGCAACGTCCAGGCCAACCCGAGGGTGGCGTTCGTGGTCGACGACGCTCCGGGGCAAGGCGCCGAGGGCATGCGGTTCATGGAGATACGCGGCGTGGCCGAGACCGCTACCGGGCAAGACTCGCCGGGACACGCCAGCGCGCACCTGATCAGAATCCACCCGCGCCGCGTGGTCAGCTGGAACCTGGACCCGGCCCGGCCCGGCCTGCAGACCCGCGATGTCGACGCCGTGCGGCCGGGGGAGCAGTCGCCGGGGGAGCAGCGGGCCGGGGAGCAGCGGGCCGGGGAGCAGGAGCGATGAGGGTCGTCGAGGCGAAACGGTTCGGCGGCCCGGAGGTGCTGGCCGTGACGACCGCGCCCGATCCGGTCGCGGGCCCGGGCCAGGCCGTCATCGGGGTGGCCGCCGCGGACGTGCTGTTCTTCGACGCGTTCATCCGGTACGGGCTGGCCTCGGACTTTGTTCCGCTCCGGCCGCCTTACGTCCCCGGCAGCGGGGTCGCCGGCGTGGTGACCGCGATCGGCGACGGCGTCGACCCGCGCTGGAGCGGCCAGGAGGTCGTCGCGCACACCGGGGAGCACGGAGGCGGCGGCGGTTACGCCGAGCAGGCCCTGGTCGGCGCCGATGCCCTGGTGCCCGTGCCGCCCGGGTTCGGGTTGCCCGAGGCCGCGGCCCTGCTGCACGACGGGGCGACCGCCCTTGGCCTGGCCGAGAGCACCGGCATCCAGCCGCTCGACCGGGTGCTCGTGCTCGGCGCGGGCGGCGGCCTTGGCCTGCTGCTCGTGCAACTGGCCCGGACCGCGGGGGCGCACGTCGTCGCGGCCGCGCGCGGCGCGGCCAAGCTGGACCTGGCCCGCCGCCTCGGCGCCGACGCCGTCGTGGACTACTCCCGGCCCGGCTGGCCGGAGGACGCCCTGACCGCCAGCGCGGGCGCGCGCCCCAACGTGGTGTTCGACGGTGTCGGCGGCGAACTGGGCCAGGCGGCGTTCACGCTCATGGCCGACGACGGCCGGTTCTCCGCGCACGGCTCGCCCAGCGGCGGTTTCGCCCCGATCGACCGGGCCGCCGCCGAGCGCCGCGGCATCACCGTGCGCGGCATCGAGCAGGTGCAGTTCGCGCCGGGCCGGCGGCAGGCGCTGGCCGGCCGGGCGCTGGCCGCCGCGGCCGCGGGCCAGATCCGGCCCGTGATCGGCCAGACGTTCCCGATCGACCGGGCGGCCGAGGCGCACCGGGCCATCGAGGCCCGTGCCGCCCTCGGCAAAACCCTGCTGCTGACCGGCTAAATCTGCTCGGAGATCACGGCGTCGGTTTCCGCGGCCTCGGTGACGGCGTCCTCGGAAGCCGCGGCCTGGGGAACCGCGCTGTCGGCGGTACGGCCGTTGCTAGCGGCTCCGTTGGCGGTGCCAGGGTCGGTGAGCGCCGCGTTATGGCTCACGCCGTTGATGACGGGGCTGAAGGTCACGGCGCCGCTGGTGACGGCGCCGGTCACCGCCGGGGTTTTGGCCGTGCGGGCCGTCGGCTCGGGGTCCACGCCGTGCACGTACTTGCCGCCGCGCAGCAACGACGCGACCGCCGCGACCACGCAGGCCGCGATCGCGAAGTCGAACGCGATGGCCAGACCGTGGGAGAACGGGCCCGAGATCAGCGACGGGAAGAACGAGTGGCCGGTGAGGTAGGCGGCGTGGCTGGCCGGCAGCTTGTGAATGACGTTGCCGAGCAGGGTCTGGATCGGGTTGTAGCCGAGCAGCGCCGCGAACATGATCGACACGGGGGGCAGCGCGGCCACCCGGGCCGCGTCGGCGCTTGGCACGCCCTGCGCGACCAGGCCGTGGGTGAGCGCGCCCGGCAGCGAGGAGGCCAGCCCGAGGATCATCAGCGTGAAGAAGATGCCGATCGACAGCACCATGGCCGAGTTCTGGAACGTGGCGCTCATGCCCGCCCCGACCCCACGGCGCTCGGGCGGCAGGCTGTTCATGATCCCGGCCCGGTTGGGCGACGCGAACAGGCCCATGCCGATGCCGTTGAGCAGCAGGATGACCGCGAACTGCCAGTAGACGAAGTCGACCGGCAGGAGTTGCAGGGCGACGAACGACGCCGCGGCCACCAGCATGCCGCCGGTGGCGAACGGGCGGGCGCCGAACCGGTCGGACAGCCACCCGGACAGCGGCCCGGCGATGAGGAAGCCGACGGTCAGCGGGAGCATCGCGATGCCCGCCCACAACGGGGTCTGGCTGAAGCTGTAGCCGTGGATCGGCAGGTAGATGCCCTGCAGCCAGATGATCAGGATGAACATAAGCCCGCCCCGGCCCAGCCCGGCCAGCAGGCTGGCCAGGTTCCCCGCGGTGAACGGGCGGATCCGGAACAGGTTGAGCTGGAACATGGGCTCGTCCACGCGGGTCTCGATCATGCAGAACACCGCGAGCACGGCCAGGCCCCCGGCGATCATGCCGATCACCAGCGGGCTGGTCCAGCCCATCGTGTGCCCGCCGTAGGGCTGAATCCCGTAGGTGATCCCGACCAGGACGGCGATCAGGCCGGCGCCGAACGTGACGTTGCCCCACCAGTCCAGGCGGGCCGGACGGCGGACCCCGAGTTCGCGCAGCTTCAGGTAGGACCAGATCGTGCCGAGCACCCCGAACGGCACCGAGACCAGGAACACGTAACGCCAGGAGATCGGGCCGAGCACGCCGCCGAGCACCAGGCCGATAAACGAGCCGGCGATGCCGGCCACCTGGTTCAGGCCCAGGGCCAGGCCGCGCTCGTTTGCCGGGAACGCGTCGGTGAGGATCGCGCTCGAGTTGGCTAGCAGCATCGCGCCGCCGACCCCCTGCAGGATCCGCATCAGGATCAGCCACCAGGCGGCGGACGTGCCGTGCAGCCAGGTCAGCGACAACATCACGGAGAACACGGCGAAGATCGCGAAGCCCAGGTTGAACATCCGGACCCGGCCGAACATGTCGCCCAGCCGGCCGAAGCTGACCACCAGGACCGCGGTCACCACCAGGTAGCCCATGATCAGCCAGAGCAGCAGGCTGGTGTTGCCAGGCTGCAGCGGGTTTACGCCTATGCCACGGAAGATGTCAGGCAGCGCGATCAGCATGATCGACGCATTAACTGTGGCCATGAGGACACCGAGCGTGGTGTTGGAGAGGGCGATCCACTTGTAGTGTGGTGCGGCCGGCATGGGCATCCTTCGCACTAGAGGCCTGGCTGGGGTATTTGCTTAAGCACAACTAACCTTGCTCGACCCGTTATTCCCTGGTCTGGCCCGCAGGATCCGCTGGCTTGTGGCTGAGGCATCAGGAAGGCCTCAGGAATCATCCAGCCAGCACCCAGATCGGCTGTTTAGGCTTCGGGACACGGCCGGGGCGAGCTGAGCAGGAGGATGCGGAACCGTGCGTGAGAACGTGGTCATCTCGTTCCGGGGAGCGAGCTACCAGATCGGGCGAGGGGAACAGTTCTACGGCATCTGGCCCGCGGGAGCGAACCAGCCTCAGCCCCTGGAATGGTGGCCGGTCACCCCCGAGGGCTGGTCCGGTGCATGGTCCCGGTTCACCTCGCTCGAGAAGCCGGGCACGATCGAGCCCGTGGCCCAGGCCGCGGCAGCCGGGCCGGCCGCCGGCCCGGCGGCGTCCGGGCGGAGCACCAACGCGATCACCGCGGTCTTCCTGCTCGTCGTCGGCGTGGTCTGCGGCATCGTCGGGCTCTTCCCCACCTACATCGGCGGGGAGAGCCTGGCCCAGCAGCCGGCCGAGATCGTGCCGCACGCCATCTACTTCGCCGCCTGGCTGGCCAGCGCCGCGCTGATCTGGTTCGGCGGGTCCCGGCAGCGGGTGGGAACGCTTCTCGCTGCCGGCGTCAGCGCGGTCACGTTCGGGTTCTTCTTCGCCGACGCGGGGACTCCGATCTCCGGTGGCGCGCACCTGGCCGGCGCGGGCCTGGTACTTGGGCTCATCGGCTGGCTCGCCTGCGCGGGCGGATCGGTCCTGGCCTTCCGGCTCCAGCCCGTCGGCCGGCCGGGTCGGCCGCACACCGAGGACATGGGCCCGGTCGTGATGCTGATGCTGGCCGCGGTCGGCACGGCGGTCGCGTTCGCGCCCTCCTGGGACCGCTACGTCCTGCGGGTCGCCTCCGGGGCCTCGCAGACCGTCACGGCAGGCAACGCGTTCACCAACCCGGCCGCGGTGATCGTTGGCAACGTCGCGGTGATGGTCGCGGTCGTGGCCGTGGTGGCCGTCGCCGCCCTCTGGCGGCCGATCCGCCTCGGAGCCGCGTTCCTGGCCGGGGCGATCATCCCGATGGCGGCCGAGGCGATCTCCGCCCTGGTCCAGGTGAGTGAGGGCACCTCGCCCGAGCAGTTCGGGTTCTCGCAGGCGCAGGCCAGCGCGAGCGGGCTCACGATCAGTTCCGGCGTCACCGCCGCGTTCTGGATCTACTGCGCGTTCCTCGTCGCGCTGATCGCGTCGTTCGCCTGGATGCTGGTCCCGCCGCACTCGGCCGCGGCCGACGGCCCGCGCCTGCCGCACGGCGGCCCGGCCGACGCCACGGCTGCCGTCACGACCCCCGCCCCGGCCCCGGCGCCGGCCGCCCCGCAGGCACCCGCCCCGCAGCCGCCCGGCGCGCCGGACACCGCGCCGTCCGCGTCCGACGGCACGGCCACAGCGCCCGGCACCCCGCCGCCGCCCGCGCCGCCCGCCCCCCAGGACGCCGAGCCCGACGGTCCCGAAACCG
>DATAVV010000382.1:0-13581 GCA_036267555.1 Streptosporangiaceae bacterium
CGGGTTGGCCGCGGTGATCCGCCCGGTGCCGGTGGAGCCCAGCACCTTGTGCCGCGGGCCGATCCAGCCCAGGTACTTGTCGAACCGGTCGGCGAACCGGGCGTCGAGCATCGGCCCGTACAGCACGTCCGCGAACGGGTCGCCGACGGCGGCCGCGGCCGTCGCCTCCGCGAAGCGGGTGAGGAACTCGTCATGCACCGACTCGTGACAGATCACGGTGCCGAGCGAGGTGCAGCGCTGCCCGGCGGTACCGAACCCGGCGAACAGCGCGCCCTCGACCGCGAGATCCAGGTCGGCGCGCGCGGTGACCACCATCGGGTTCTTCCCGCCCAGCTCCAGGCAGGCCGACTGCAGGTGCCGCCCGGTGAGCTCGCCGATCCGCGCGCCGACCTCGCTGGAGCCGGTGAACCCGACCTTGTCGACCAGGCCCGCGCCCAGCGCCTGCTCCAGCCCGGCGAACGTCGCCGCGCCGTCGGCGTGGACCACGTTGAACACGCCCGGCGGCAGCCCGCCGCCGCGGCAGAACAGCTCGTGGAAGGCGGCCGACGCGGCCGCGGAGTACTCGGCCGGCTTCCACACCACCGTGTTGCCGCACAGCAGGGCGGGCACGATGTACCAGGACGGGACCGCGACAGGGAAGTTCCCCGCGGTGATCACCGTGACCACCCCGACCGGGTTGCGGAACGTGAACAACTGCTTGTCGGGCATCTCGCTCGGCACGGTCTGGCCGTAGAGCCTGCGGCCCTCGCCTAGGAAGAAGTCGCAGGTGTCGATGATCTCCTGCACCTCGCCCAGCGCCTCGGGGTACGGCTTGCCGATCTCGCGGGTGACCAGCCGGGCCAGCGCCTCCTTGTTGTCCTCGACCAGCCGGCCGATGTGCGCGATCGCCCGGCCCCGCACCGGTGCCGGGGTGTCCGCCCACGTGCGCTGCGCGTCCCGGGCCGCCCGGGCCGCCGTCACCAGCAATCCGGCGTCACCGAGCGCGACGTCGGCGACGATGTCGTCGAGGCGTGCCGGGTTGGCGGAGCGGATCCGCCTGGCGGGCTCGCCGGCCACCGGGCGGCCCGCGATGACGGAGGAAACAGAGCGTGGTGATCCCATCAAGCGTCCTTACGTGCTGCTGATCGGTGCGTGCTAGCCAGGCTAGGCCAGGGAGGCCAGGACGCGGTCGAGGGCGTCGAGGCCGAACTGGAGCTCTTGCTCGGTGACGTTGAGCGTGGACCGGAACCTGATCGACTGATCCCCGCACGGGAGCACGATGACGCGCTCCTCGCGCAGGCGGCGCACCGCGGTCTCGCGGACGTCGCTGCCTCGCATGTCGAAGGCGCACATGAGCCCCCGGCCGCGGACGTTCGACACCACGCCGGCATGCCGCTCGCCCAGGGCGTTCAGCTCACCGAGTAGCCAGTCCCCGACCTTGGCCGCGTGGTCGATCAGCCCCTCCCGCTCGATGATCTCCAGGATCCGGCGGGAGCGGACCATGTCGGCCAGCCCGCCGCCCCAGGTGGAGTTGATCCGGCCGGAGAGCGAGAACACGTTGTCGCTGACCTCGTCCACCCGCCGCCCGGCCATGATGCCGCCGAGCTGCACCTTCTTGGCGAACGCGACGACATCGGGCTGGAGCCCGAGTTGCTGGTAGGCCCACGCGGTGCCGGTCAGGCCGACGCCGGTCTGCACCTCGTCGAGCACGAACAGCGCGTCGTGAGCGTGGCAGAGATCCTGCATCGCGCGCAGGAACTCGGGCCGCATGTGGTTGTCGCCGCCCTCGCCCTGGATCGGCTCGGCCAGGAAACAGGCGATGTCGTGCGGGTGGGCCTCGAAGGCCGCGCGGGCCTGGCCGAGCGCCCGCGCCTCGGCCTGCTCGACCTCGGCCAGGTGCTCCGCCACCGGGAACCTGACCGCGGGCACGTCGATCCTCGGCCAGCCGAACTTCGGGAACCGGTCGGTCTTGCCCGGCTCGGTGTTGGTCAGCGACAGCGTGTACCCGGACCGGCCGTGAAACGCCCGGGTCAGGTGGAGCACCTTGCTGCCCAGGCCGGCCGGGCGCCCGGCCGCCTCGTTGCGCCGGCTCTTCCAGTCGAACGCGGTCTTCAGCGCGTTCTCGACGGCCAGCGCGCCGCCCTCGACGAAGAACAGGTGCGGCAGCGCCGGATCGCCCAGGACCCGGGCGAACGTGTCCACGAACTGCGCGTAGTGCGTGGTGTACATGTCCGGGTTGGCCGGCTTGTTGGCCGCGGCCTCGGCGAGCACGGCCATGAACCCGGGATCGTCGGCCAGGCCGGCCGGGTTGGACCCGAGCGGCGCGGACGCGAAGAACGTGTACAGGTCCAGGTACTCGTCGCCGGTCCGCGCGTCCACCAGCCAGGAGCCATGGCTGGCCCTGGTGTCGTAGACGAGCTTGTACCCGTCGGCGAGCACATGCCGGGCGAGCGCCTCGTGCACCCGCTCCGGCGTCATCGCGACGTTGTCTACCCGGCCTGGCACAGCCCCGCCCCGGGACTGGCGGATTTTCGTTTTCACCGGAAGTCCTCCTGTCGCTGTGGCCGATTGACGAATAATCTCCAGCATACGGGCGACGTAGCCGCACATGATATGCCGCACGGTCGCCGATTTAAGACACGGCTGCGCCCGGTCACCGCCCGGTGACCGGGCGCAGGCGTAAACCGGTATCAACCAGGCGCGGCGTCAATACCAGCCGGCGGTGGCCTCGTGGCCCCAGGCCAGGCGCGGGCTGCCGTAGATCGCGCGGATGTAGCCCAGGCCCCAGCGGATCTGCGTCCTGGCGCTCGTGCGCCAGGACGGGCCGGCGCTGGCCATCTTGACGCCCGGGACCGCCTGCGGGATGCCGTAGGCGCCCGAGGCCGGGTTCTGCGCGAACACGCTCCAGCCGCTTTCCCGGCTCCACAGCAGGTTCAGGTACGTGAACTGCCGCCGGGTCCAGCCGAAGGCACGGAGCATCTTGCGGGCGATGTAGCGCGCCCGGCGCGGGCTGGCCATGGCCCGCCCGGCCGGGCCCAGCACGCTGGCCAGCCTCGGCCGCAGGTGCGCGGGACCGGCCGGCGCGGCGGCCGGGCGGGCGGTGGCGGAATAGGCCAGATAGGTCAGCGGGCGGGCCGGGCCGGGTGCCGTGACGCAGGCGGTAACGGCTCCCATGGCCAGGGCCGAGCCGGCCACCAGGGTCGTCAGCTTTGCGGTTGCGCGTGCCGTCGTAGTCCCGTTGGAGGACAAGGCAAGTCCTTGGTCGGGCACGCCGCGGCGTGCTCGGCTTCCACCCATGGCACGTGCCCGGCCGGGCGCGCGGGAGCGCGACGCGACGGGCACCGGCGCGGCGACGTGACGCGGGTCAGGGCATCATTGGTTACGTCTAGCAACCGATCGCGCACGCTGAGTGCTGTCACCACCACACTGCCGAACGTCCGGCCCCCGACACGCGTGAAACGCCGAAAGGGACTCTGCTTATTTGCTCGCTCGCCTCCGGGCGCTTTTAGGCGGCTCCTTCCCTCGTCGCTCAGACGCTCGTTCCTCGCGCCCTCGTTCCTCAGTCCAGTCGGCGCCGCGCCCTTCGGCTCACTCGAGGTTAAATCTTCGATGAGCGCAGGTCAGAGGAATCTTCGGGGGCGCCGCGGGGGCCGATTTCGGCGCGTTTGGAGCTGGTGCGGAACGTGACGCAGGTGCGGTCGGCCCGGAACAGGTCATGGGAGAACTCGAACGGCACGCCCGCGGCGGTGGCCGAGGTGCGGGTGATCGCCAGCAGCGGCGCGCGGACGCCCACCCCGAGCAGCGCGGCCTCGTCGGAGCTGGCCTCGGCCACCTCCAGGTGCTCGACCACATCGTCGGGGCGGATCCCGTAGTTCACGTCGAGCAGGTCATAGATGGAGCCGCCCAGCGGCAGTTCGAGCAGCCCGGGGAAGATCTCCGCGGGCAACTGGACCCGCTCCAGTGAGATCGGGATCCCGTCGGCCAGCCGGATCCGGGCGATGTCGATGACCAGGCTGCCGGTCGGCACGGCCAGGTTGTCCGCGGTGACGTCGTCGGCGCCGGACATGGTGGCGGACAGCACCTGGGTCCCGGCCACGAAGCCCTGGCGGCGCAGGTACTCGGGCAGGCCGACGATCACTGACAGGTCCCGGTCGACCTTGGCGTGAGCGACGAACGTGCCGCCGGCCCGGCCGGGCACGCGCCGCACGATGCCGCCTTCGGCCAGGACGGCCAGCACCTGCCGCAGCGTGGCCCGGCTGACCGACAGCCGCGCGGCCAGTTCGCGTTCGGTCCCGAGGCGGTCGCCGGGGCGCAGCGTCCCCGACGAGATCATGTCCAGCAGGCGGTGCCGGGCGTCCTCGACGGCCGGGCCGCTGCCCGGCTCCCGGGCGCCGTGCGCCAACATCTGCCTCACCCCATGGCTTCCAGCGACTCCGGGATGGTCTGGCCCCCGTCGATCACCAGGGTCTGGCCGGTGATGTAGGCGGCCTCCTCGGTAGCGAGGAACAGGGCTGCGCTGGCGATTTCCTCGATGTTACCCAGGCGTCCGAGCGGTATGGCCGCCTCCATCGTGGCCAGGTACTCCGGTCCCAGGTCGGCCAGGCCCTCGGTGATGACGTTGCCGGGCATGACCGCGTTGATGGTGATGCCCGACTTGGCCAGCTCGAGCGCGGCCGAGCGCATGAAGCCAAGCTGCCCGGCCTTGCTCGCGCCGTAGTGCGACCAGCCGCTGAAGCCGGTGATCGGCCCGGTGATCGAGGAGGTGACGATCACCCGGCCGCGCCCGGAGCGCTTGAGCGCCGGCAGGGCGGCCTGCACGATGAAGAACGTCCCCTTGAGGTTGGTCGCGAGCACCTCCTCGAGCTGGTCGGGCGTCATCTCCGCCAGCGGCGCGGCCGGGAAGATGCCCGCGTTGCAGCACACGATGTCGAGCCCGCCGTGCCGCTCTTGCGCCGCGGAAACGACGGCCGCGCAGCTTTCCGCCGAGCTGACGTCGCCCGCCTCGAAACATATGTTCCGACCGCCCGCGGCGAGCTCGGCCGCGGTCCGCTCGCCGGCGTCACGGTCCCGGCCGACGATCACCACGTTGGCGCCCTCGGCGGCGAACGCGGCGGCCAGGCCCTTGCCGATGCCCTTGGTGCCGCCGGTCACGAGCACCGAAAGGCCGCTGATCGGGGTAAACATCCATGGCTCCTTATCTCCGGTCGCGCGGGGCCGCGGTCCCGCGTCGTCATCTCCGGTCGCGCGGGGCCGCGGCCCCGGAAATCGAGAGTCATCACGAGGTGGTGCGCAGATAACGCTCGGCGAGCTCGCAGGCCCCGCGGGTGAACTCGGCCCCGAGGTCGCGGGCGGAGTCGGCGAAGCGGTGCGACCCCACCCAGGCCACGAGCTGGAGCCGGCGCAGCAGGACGAACGTCGGGATCTCCGCCGCGTCCCGCGCCGGGAGCGGCAGGATGCGCCGGTACCCCCGCTGCCACGCGTCGCACAGCGCGGGCGTGCGCGGGTCATGCTCGAAGAAGCTCACCGACGCGCCGAGGTCGAACAGGAACCAGCCGAATCCGCAGTCGTCAAAGTCGATGACCTGGATATCGCGGCCGTTGACGAGCAGGTTGGCCAGCCGCATGTCGGCGTGGATCAGGCCGAACCGCTCCGGTCCGGCGCCGAACCGGCGCAGCCGGTCCCGCATCAGCTCGGCGGCGCGCCCGAGCGTGGCCACCTCGTCGCGGCCGACCCCGACGCCGTCCTGCCACCGGCCCCAGCGGCCGGACTGGCCCACGCAGCTGTCGAAGTCCCAGGAGAAACGGACGAAGGAGGCCGGCCGGGGCCACTCGCGCGAGTGCCGGTGCATCCGCCCGCAGATCTCCCCGAGCAGCTCGAACTTCTCGGCCAGGTCCTCCTCAGGAGGCTCCGTGCCGGGCATGAACTCGAAGAGCACGGTCTGCCTGGTCACGCCGCCGACCGTGACGTCGACCACCTCGCGGCCGTCCGCGGCCGCGAACACCGCCGGGGTCAGCAGCCCCTCATCCCGGCGCAGAGCCTGCAGCCAGGCCAGCTCGGAGGCCACGGCCCCCGGCGGGTGGTAGCCGGTCCTGTGCACCCGGAGCACAGCGGTCCGCCCGGCCTCGGGGTCGTCGACCCGGTAGGTCGCGTTCTCCGACAGGCTGAGCAGCGCCAGCCGGGCCCGCGGCGAGAACCCGAACGGGGCCAGCGCGGCCCGGGCGTACGGGTCGTACTGGCGCAGGATCACCTCGGGCGAGTTCGCCTCCTGGCTGTCGGTCACGTCGCCTCCCTCCCCCGGCCGCCCTCGCCCGGCCGCGCGGGGCCGGGGCGGCCGGGCCTCACTGCTCGCGCCCCTCGACGCCGGCCAGCAGCCGCTCGATCTCGGCGGCGGCCCGGCCGACCCCGTCGGTGGTGCCCGCGATGTACAGGCGGCCTGACGCACCGATCATGGTCACGTCGACCAGGGTGTTCTCCGGAGCCGCCCGCTCGGCCTGGTTGGCCGCGACGGCCGCGAACAGGGCCGGCGCCATCTCGCAGACCAGCAGGGACTGGCCGGGCAGGATCATGGACGCCTGCCGGGACCGGTTGATGATGACCGCCTGCTGATCGGTGACGTCCTCGATCACGTCGCAGTACAGGAGCCGGGGCCGGAGCTGGTCGGACGGGGCGCGGTGCAGGCCGGCCAGGATGGCCTGGCCCGCCCGCTCGACGTCCGACGCGTCCCGCGAGTGGACCTCCAGCACGCCGAAGTGGCGCTCGACGAACAAGATCCCCGGCTCGACCGCGGGCTCCGCGCGCAGGGCCAGGTCCGTGACCCGCTCGATCGCCAGCCCGGGCGCGACCTCGACGATCAGCGCGTGGTCGCCCTCCGCGGGCGGGTACCCGCGGGCCCGGGTGGGCGTGCCGAGATACGCCGCGAACTGCCGCTGCAGGCCGGCGACCGGCAGGTACACCCGCAACTCGGTGGCGGCCATGACGCCGCCGGGCGGCTTACTCCGAGACAACGAAATGCTTGCCGAGCTCGCCGTGCGGCCGCGGGATCACGTGCACCGAGACCAGTTCGCCCACGCTGGACGCGGTCTCGGCGCCGGCCTCGGTCGCGGCCTTGACCGCGCCGACGTCGCCGTTGATGATCACGGCCACCAGCCCGTCACCGACCTCCTGACGGCCGACGATCACCACGTTGGCCGCCTTCACCATCGCGTCGGCCGCGGCCAGCGCCGCGACGTAGCCCTTGGTCTCGATCATTCCAAGCGCATTCTGAGCCATCTGCCTCTTCCTCTCTTTCATGATCGTGGAGGATCGCGCACCTGTGGCGCCGCTCATCCTCCACGATCATGGAACGGACTTCTTGGGGCGGGATTTGGTGCGGGGGGCGGGCTCGGCGGGCTCGTCGATCGAGCCGATGATCAGGGCGTCGACCGGGGGCTTGCCGGGCAGCCAGCCGGCGGCCACCGAACCCTGCGCGACCAGCACCCGCTCGCCCTGGCCGCTCCCGAGCACGTCGAACGCGACCAGCCGTTCCCCGGACCCGGTCACCTCGACCTCGAGCATGGCCCCGCTGGGCAGCCCGTCGATCCGCTTGGTCGACCACACGTTCCCGACCACCGTTGCCTGCAGCATCACCGCTCCTTCTCGATCGGGACCCCGAGGGCCCGGGCGCGGTCACGGGCCAGCGGGGTCAGCACCGCGCGCGGGCCGAGCACCAGGCGCGCGCCCGCGCCGGCCGCGGCCTGCACCGCGCGCTCGGTCACCGCGCCCTTCTCTATCCGGTGGTCGCCAGGACCCGCCCCGGCGGCCGGGTGTACCTGCCCGGCGGCGGCCGGGGCGCCGTCGAAGGTGAACCGGAGCCGGCCCGTCAGCAGGTCCCGGCGCCGCTTGGGGTTGTCGGCCAGGGCCACGACCCGCAGCACGAACGCGTGCAGGTCCTCGTCGGTAGCCAGCCGGACCGGCTGCACTCCGGATCCGTTGTCCCGCCGGGTGCCGGCTCCCGGCCCGCCATCGATGAGCCGGAACGCGGCGCCGTCGCCGGGCTGGGACCCCCCGGCCCCGTGTGGCATCGCCGCCGTCGCGGGCCCCGGCTCGGACCGTGGCACCGAGGTGGGGGGCGCCACCGGAAGCGCAACGTCAGCTGGGCCGGCAGGCATGGAAACATATGTTTCGAGACTGCGGCGGGGCGGGGCGGCCGGGGGCGCGGCCAGTGTGGGCAGCACGTCGCGCAGCACCTCGCGCACGATCTCGCGCAGGGCCTCGGCCGACGCGTCGGCGGGGCTCAACGGGGCGCGCCCAGCAGGCTGGTCACGGTGTCGGCGGCCTGGCGCACGTCGTCCTCGAGGCCGGACAGGTACACCCGGCCGGTGGCGCCGATCATCCGGTAGTCGACGATCTTGATGCGCGCCTGTTTCTCGGCCTCGTTGGCGGCGAGGATCGCGTACGAGGCGGGCTGCAGCTCGAACACGAACAGCGACTCGCCGGGCAGCACCATCGAGCCGAGCTTGTTCCGGTTGACCAGGAACGCGTGCTGGGTGTCGATCCCGGTGATGATCCGCGAGGCCAGCACCTGCGGCCGGGTGGCCGACGCGGCGCTCACGCCGAGCGTGTCCAGCACCGCGCTGGCCGCCGAGCGCACCGCGTCGGTGGTGCCATGCAGTTCCAGGTAGCCGAACTGCCGCTCCACGACCAGGATCCCGGCCTGCACGTCGGCCTCCTTGAGCGCGACGTCGGTCAGCGGCTCGATGTCCAGGCCCGGCGCGATCTCGATGACCTGAGCCGCGACGCCGGACCGGGGCAGCCGTCCCCGCACCCAGGTGCCCAGGTAGCACATGGTCTGCGGCTGGAGCTGGTCCAGGAAGATGAATGATCGGAGCTCGGTCACGGTCACCTCTCGATGAGCTGCTGGAGCTCTTCGATGATCAGGGCCCGCAGTTGCTCCCGGACCGCGTCGGGGACCGGGGCGCCGCCCGGCGGCGCCGGAGCCGCCACGCCGGAGGCGCCGGGCAGGTTCGACGCGTGCGGGTAACCGGGGACCGGGCCGCCGGGCGCCTCCCAGGCGGCGATCGGCCGGAAGTCGTCGAACGGCACCGAGGCATCCGCGTTGTAAGCGACCCTGGCCCAGTTGACCAGGTGCCGGGGCTCGAGGTTCTCGCCGATGGAACTGCGGCCGACGAAGCCGGTGCCGAGCGTCATCGACAGGGCGAGGCTGGTGTCCAGGCCCGCGCTGCCCGTGCTGTTCCCTGCGTTGACCGAGATCCGCAGCACCGGCACCCGCGTGCCGTAGCGCATGATCACCCGCGGGTCCTGGCTGTGCACGGCGGCCGAGTGCCCGGCGCCGCCGAGCCTGACGACCGCGCGCGCCGCCTCGATCCCGCGGTCGGCCGACTCGGTGCGGACCACGCCGAGCACCGGGCAGAGTTTCTCGCGGGCGAGCGGTTCCTCGCCGGCGACCAGGTCGAACGGGGCGAGCAGCACCCTGGTCCGCGGCGGGACCCTGACCCCGGCCTGGGCCGCGATCCACGCCGCATCCTTGCCGATCGCCTCGCCGTTGAGGCGGCGGCCGTCGGGGAACAGGTAGGCGCGCACCTTGTCCCGTCCCGCCTCGTCCAGCAGCGCGGCCTGCTGCCGGTGCAGTTCTCGCAGCAACGGGCCGGCGATCTGCTCCTGGGCCACGAGCACGGACTCGTTCGTGCACAGGATCGAGTTGTCGAAGGACTTGCTGTCGGCGATCCGCCGGGCCGCGTCGGCCGGGTCGGCGGTCGCGTCGACGAGCACGGGCACGTTGCCGGGCCCGACGCCGAGCGCCGGGTGGCCGGACCGGTGCGCGGCGCGCACCACCGGGGTGCCGCCGGTGGCGACGATCACGTCCGTGACGGGGTCCGACATCAGCGCCTCGACCAGCGGGATCGTCGGGTCGGGCACGACCTGGACGGTGCCGTCGGGCGCGCCCGCCTCGGTGGCGGTCGCGGCCAGCAGGCGGGCCGCGTCGGCGCAGCAGGCCTGTGCCATCGGGTGCGGGCTGATCACGATGGCGTTGCGGGTCAGCAGGGCCAGCAGGACCTTGAAGTACACGCTGCACACCGGGTTGGTGGACGGGGTCAGGGCCAGCACGACCCCGGCCGGCCGGGGCAGGGCGAGAACCTTGCCCGCGGCGTCGATGCGCGGGCTCACGAAGTCGTCGTCGCGGTAGCGCTCCAGGATCCCGAGCGAGAACGCCTCGTTCTTGATCACCTTGTGCTCGACGACGCCGAACCCGGTCTCCTTGACGGCCCACTCCGCGTAGTGCCGGGCCTGGCCGTGCGCGACCCGCGCCACGGCCTCGGCGATGCGCAGCACCGAGGCCCGGTCGTAGGTCGCGAACGCGTCGGCCGCCCAGTGCGCCTGGGCCAGCATCTGCCGGGCCCGCCATGTCGCCGCGTTATGTCCCATGGCCACGTGCTCGGCCGCGGCTGCGCTCATCGCCGCACCTCCGCAGTGCCGCCCTCGGGGGGACGGCCCCCCCAGACCCCCCCGACACCGGCCCCGGCCGTTCGCGCGCTCACCGTCGTACCTCCGCCCAGGCTGAGCCGATGCCGGCCTCGGTGCGGTCCAGCAACTCCTCGCACAGTTCGGGGGTCATCAGCAGGCCCGGCTTGTACTGCAGCACCCGCGGGTCGAGGGTGGAGAAGATGGCCCAGACGCCGCGGCGGTACAGGTGCCGCATGACGATCTTCGCCCCCTCGGGGTGGTTGAACTCCAGGCCCATGACCACGCCGTTCTGCCGGATCCCGGTGAACCAGTCCGGGTAGCGGGCCTGGATCTCCCGCAACCCGCGGCCGACCTTGGCCGCGATGTAGTGCACCATCGAGCGCGTCTGCGGGCGGGTGCAGATCTCCAGGGTCTTCAGCGCGGCCACGCAGCCCAGTTCCGCCCCGCCGAAACTCGAGATGTGGGCGAACCCGTCCTCGGTGAGCCAGCCGGCGCACCGCTCGCTGACCAGCACGGCGGCGATGGGGTACATGCCGCCGGACAGGCCCTTTCCGGTGACGAGGATGTCGGGCTCGATGCCGTGCTTGGTGATCGCCCACATCTCGCCGGTGCGCATGAGCCCGGTCTGCACCTCGTCGGCGATGTACACGGCGCCGTGCCGATCGCAGAGCGCCTTGACCGCCTCCAGGTAACCGGGGGCGGGCAGGGGGAAGCCGTACGTGGCCGGGATCGTCTCCATGATCACCGCCGCCACGTCGTTGCCCGCCACGGCCTGTTCCATCGCGGCCAGGTCGTTGAACGGGACGTGGGTGAACTCATCGGGCCGGTCGGCCAGGAACAGCTGGGAGAACCGGTCATCCCCGGTGGCCACGGCCAGGCCGGTGTGCCCGTGGTAGGCCTTGACGATCGAGACGATCTTGCGGCGCTGGGTGGCGTGCCGCGCGGTCTTGAGCGCGATGTCGATCGCCTCGCCCCCGCCGCTGCCGTACACCACCTTGGTCAGGTTGTCCGGGGCGGTCGCGATGAGCGCCTCGGCCAGGGCGGCCCGCGCCGACGAGGGGAAGTGGTGGTTGCCGATGTCGAACGACCGCATGCCGTTGGTGATGGCCTCGACCAGTTCCGGGTTGCGGTGCCCCAGGTTGTAGGTCCCGCCGTTGAGGTGGACGTCGATGAGGCGCAGGCCCGACATGTCCCAGATGAAGTAGCTTTCCCGGCGGTCGATGACCAGGTCGACCCCGGATTCGGTCCAGAAGTCGGTCTTGCCGGGGTTCCAGAAATCACGCGACTTCCCGAGAACCTCGGCCTTGGACTCGACGGTGAACACGTCGTAGTCGTGCACTGCCTCACCTTCGCAACGCGGCCGGCCGCTACGTTCCGCAACCCATAGCAGACCAAATCATCTATCGGTCCGACCTAACAGTCAAGGGTTGGTCTTTAACCGCTAAGTAACAATCAGAGGTCTTGTCGACCAAGAATTCGGTATGTTACGGTCGGGTTCCGGCGGGCGACAGGAGCATGTCGAAGGTGCCGCGCAGGTCCCCGGCGTTCTCGACATTCACGGTCCCCACGGGGAACATGCCTTTGGCATGCCGAGGAGGGGACATGACGGTCGTCATGGGTCAGACCAGTTTTCCTAGGGGGGACGGCCCCCCTATAACCCCCCGCCGCTTCGCCTGGCGGCTCCGCGCACCCTTCTGCCATCCGCTCGGGCCAGCCTCCGGCCGGCCCTCTCGGCTGGCCTCGCTTCGCGCCCCACGGGCCCACGCCCGGCGGCACGCACTGCGCTCCACGCCCCATCCCTCATTGAGGAGGCTGGCTGATGTCGGACACTACTGAGCACGCGACGACGGGCGGCCTGGCCGAGAGCCTGGACGTCTCACAGCGCGACGATGTCCCCAAGCTGCGCAAGAACGCCGTCGGCCTGCTCGGCGTGCTGTTCCTGACCGTGACCGGCTCCGCGCCGATCTCGGCCATGCTGTTCAACACCCCGATCGTGGTCGGCTTCGGCAACGGCGTCGGCGCACCGGCGGCGTTCCTCTTCGCCATGATCGTGCTGGTGATCTTCTCGGTCGGCTACGTGGCCATGGCGCGCAAGAAGACCACCGCGGGCGGCTTCTACTCTTACATCAGCCACGGCCTCGGCCGGGAGATCGGGATCGGGACCGGCTTCGGGTCGCTGCTGGCCTACTCGGTGTTCGAGGCCTCGCTGTGCGGCGGGTTCGCCTACTTCCTGAACCTCAAGCTGGCCCAGTTCGGCTGGAACGTGGGCTGGCCGTGGCTGGCGCTGGCCATGGTGCTGATCATCTCGCTGCTCACCTACTTCGACGTCCGCCTGTCGAGCATCGTGCTCGGCGTCGGGCTGATCGCCGAGATCGTGATGCTGCTGATCTTCGACGGGTTCATGTTCGCCCACGGGCACCTGCCGATGGCCGCGATCAACCCGGTCAACGCGTTCAAGGGCTTCCCGGCCTCGGGCAAGCTGGCCGCGGGCGCGATCGGGATCGGCCTGTTCTTCGCGTTCTGGTCCTGGGTCGGGTTCGAGATGGCGCCGAACTACGGCGAGGAGTCCCGCAACCCCAAGCGCAACGTGCCGCGGGCGCTGTACATCTCGGTGATCGGGCTCGGGCTCTTCTACATCATCACCAGCTGGGCCCCGTTCGCCGGCTACTCCACCGTGCACGCGGCGGAGGCGCAGGCGCAGACCAACGCCGCACAGTATTACCTGACCCCGGCGAACGCGATCGCCGGGCGCTGGGTGGGCTCGGTCCTCAGCTACCTGATCATCACCGGCTCGTTCGCGTGCGGCATGGCCTTCCACAACACCACGGCCCGGTACTTCTACTCGCTCGGCCGCGAGGGGCTGCTGCCGCGGGCGCTGGGCAAGACCCACCCCAAGTGGCAGAGCCCGCACATCGCGTCGATCACCCAGTCCGTGATCGCGGCCCTGATCGTGATCGGGTTCGCGGTGTTCACCGGCTCGAACGACCCGAGCAGCCAGGCCTACATCCAGCTTTACGGCCTGATGGCGGTCATGGGCGTGATCGTGATCCTGACCGTGCAGGCCCTGGTCTCGCTCAGCATCCTGATCTACTTCTGGCGCCACCACGCCGACGAGGTGCACTGGTGGAAGACGATCGTCGC
>DATAVV010000383.1:0-70975 GCA_036267555.1 Streptosporangiaceae bacterium
GTTGACCTGAGCCTGGGGCTGACCGAGCACGACGGCGCGATGACCGGCGAGCTGGAATACAGCACCGACCTGTTCGACCGCGACACCATCACCAGCCTGGCCGACCGCGTGGTCCACACCCTCACCCAGCTCACCACCGACGGCAGCGGCCACCGGCCGGGGCCTCAGGACGAATCGGCCCGGCAGCTCGAGCGGCACGTCAGCGAGCTGTTCGCCGAGCTGCTGAAGGTCGACCACGTGGGCACCCACGACGACTTCTTCGAGGTCGGCGGCCACTCGCTGCTGGCCGCACAGATGATCGCGGAGATCACGCGCTGCACGGGCGTGCGCCTGGACATGAGCATGATGCCCGGCGGCATCAGCGTGGCCGCGGTCATGGAGGCCCTGCGCCAGCGCGGTGTCTCGAACGCGGAGGCGTGGGACCCGGACGGCTCGTTCGACCCCGGCGACGCACTGCTGGAGGCCCTGGCCCCGCTGGCGCGAAGCGATACCGACGGCCTGACCGTGACCCCGCGCTGACCTGGACAGGACCTTCAATGACCACAGCACCTCCCCGCCGCGTGTCGCTTGTCCTGCGATACGTGCTGCGGCATCGCGGCTCGGCCATCGTCATGGGCGGCCTGCTCGTGGCGAGCATCGCCCTGGAAGTGGCCGAGCCGCAGGTCGCGGCGTACTTCATCCAGCGCACGCAGGATCGCGCCGCCCTGAGCACGCTCACCAGCATCGCGGAGCTGTTCCTGGTCGTCGCGGTGGTTCAGCAGGCGACGGGCGTCATCGCGAACTACCGCAGCAAGAAGATCGCCTGGACAGCGACCAACGACCTGCGGGCCGACCTGGCCTTGCACGTGCTGAAGCTGGATGTCTCGTTCCACGAGGAGCACTCGCCGGGAGAACTGATCGAGCGCATCGACGGCGACATCAACGAGATGGCGGACTTCTTTTCCAGCTTCGTGGTGCAGGTCCTCGGCAATGTCCTGCTGCTGCTGGGCGTGCTCGTGGTCCTCACGCTGCTCAACCTGTGGCTCGGCCTGAGCGTCATCGCCGTGTCCGTGGTCGGCATCGTGCTGCTGGTGCTGCCGTCGGCCGCCGGCGCCCGCGTCTGGCGGGCCGACCGGGAGAGCAACGCACAGTTCTCCGGTTACCTCGTCGAGGCGATGCAGGCGCGGGAGGACCTGCGCTCGTCGGGCGCTGTGGGCTACGCGATGGCGCGCTTCCACAGCATCCTGCGCGGCTGGCTGCCCATCACCGTGCGGGCTTCCGGCTGGGGCAGCACGGTGTGGATGGCGGCCACGGTGATGTTCACCGCGACCTCGCTCGTCGCCTACGCCTTCGGCGGGGGCCTGTACCACCGCGGTGTGCTGTCGCTGAGCGAGGTCTATCTCGCAGTCGCCTACGCCACCATGCTCGCCCTGCCCATGGAGGCGATCCGGGGCCAGCTCCAGTATTTCCAGCAGGCCTCGGCCGCGCTGACCCGGGTCACCGAGCTGATGGGCATCCAGTCCCGGCTTCCCGACGGCCACGCCTCGCTGCCGGCTGGCCCCCTGGACGTGGAGTTCCGGGATGTCACGTTCGCATACCGGCCGTCGGACGACGGCTCGTCGGCGGTGCTGCACGACGTCGGTTTCCGTATCCCGGCCGGCCGCACGGCCGGGCTGGCTGGCCGCACCGGAGCCGGCAAGACCACCGTGGCCAGCCTGCTCTTCCGACGGCACGACATCAGCGCAGGCACGATCACAATCGGCGGGGCCGGCATCGCCACCGTGCGCCTGGCCGAGCTCCGGGCCAAGATCGGGTACGTCTCTCAGGACGTGCAGATGTTCACCGCGTCGGTGCGTGACAACATCACCTTCTTCGACCCGGACGTTCCCGATGGCCACCTGCTCGACATCCTGGACGCCCTGAAACTGCGGGACTGGCTCACCGGGCTGCCGGACGGCCTCGGCACCCAGATCTCGCAGGCGTCGGTGTCGGCGGGGGAGGCGCAGCTCATCGCCCTCGCACGTGTGTTCCTCAAGGATCCCGGCGTCGTCATCCTCGACGAACCGTCCAGCCGGCTCGACCCGGCGACGGAATCGATCGTCGACGCCGCGCTCAGCGTGCTGTGCGAGCAGCGAACCACGCTGGTCATCGCGCACCGGCTCAATACCATCCGCCGCGTCGGCCACCTGTTCGTAATGGAACGGGGGCGAATCGTCGCGAGCGGTGAGCCGGCCGCGCTGCTGGCCGATCAGGCGAAACGCATGACCATCCTGGCGGAGGCGAGCGAGTAATGCGCCGTGCCCGCGAGTCCCGGCCGCCGTCCACGTCCTGGTTCGTCCGCCGGCTCCTCGCCTACGAGCCGCTCCGCTACCTCTTCGCCGCGGTCTGCTGGCTGCTCTACCACCTCTGGCCACTGTTCCCGGGGCTGATCGGCCTGGCGTTCTTTGACGACCTCCAGAAACCATCGCGCGCGGGCCTGAACGTGCCAACCGTCGTCGGGCTCGCGGCGGCGGCGGGACTGGCCCGGGTCGGCATCATCTTCTTCGCCAATGTCTCCAGCGCGGGCTGGCGCTTCCGGGTCCGCTCTCTGGTGCAGCACAACATGTTTGCCCGGCTCTTCGAGCGCCCAGGTGCGGACGCGCTGCCGACCAGCATCGGCGAGGCGGTCTCGACCATCGGCGAGGACGCAAAGGTCATGTCGCTGATGGGTGACTGGGTCTTCGACTTCGTGTCCGCCGTAACCTTCGCGATCGTCGGGTTCGCCATCCTGTTCTGGGTCGACGCCACGGTCACCTTGCTCGTCGTGCTCCCGCTGATCATCGTGATCGCGGCCACGCATCTGGCCCGTGTCCGGATGGAGCACCTGCGGCAGCGGAGCCGGGCGGCCGCGGCCGCGGTCACCAGCACGATCAATGAGCTGGTCGGCATCGCGCCGACGATCCAGGCGGCCGGAGCCGAGGAACGCGTGGTCGCCCACCTGCGGCGCCAGGGCGAGATCCGCAAGCAGGCCGTGCTCCGCGACGAGCTACAGGGGCTGTCCCTCGACGCCGTGTTCGCCAGCACCGCCACGGTCGGTATGGGACTTACGCTGCTGGTCGCCGCCTCGGCGATGCTCTCCGGCCGGTTCACCGTGGGCGACTTCGTCCTGTTCTCGACGTACCTGCTGCAGATGGCCCAGTTCACCAGTTTCATCGGCTACCTGATCCGCACTTTCCGGCAGTCGAGCGTCTCATTCACCCGGGGCATCCAGCTTCTGGAGGGTGCCGCGCCGCGCTCCCTTGTCCGTCATCGGCCCCTATACGTGGACCGCGCCGGGCCCGCTCTCGAGGAGCCACCCGCGCCAGCCCCGTTCGAGTCACTGGTCGCCCGGCACGTCACCCTGCGCTACCCGGGCAGCGACCGCGGCGTCGAAGACGTGTCGCTGAGCCTGCGGCGCGGCACGGTCACCGTCATCGTCGGCCGCATCGGCTCCGGCAAGACCACGCTGCTGAGGTGCCTAACCGGCCTGCTTGAGCCGCAGTCCGGCGAGGTGCTGTGGAACGGCGAGCGTGTCGCCGCCCCGGCCGAGTTCCTGGTCCCGCGCAAGGTGGCCTACACACCGCAGAACGCGCACCTGCTGTCGGCCACCGTGCGGGAAAACATCCTGCTCGGGCTGCCCGACGACGAGCGGCTCGAAGGCGCCGTCCACGACGCGGCGCTGGGCCTCGACGTCGCCGACCTGCCGGACGGGCTGAACACGGAGATCGGCGTGCGCGGCGTGCGGCTCTCGGGCGGCCAGCAGCAGCGCACGGCAGCGGCCCGGATGTTCGTCAGGCGGTCCGACCTGCTGGTCTTCGATGACCTGACCAGCGCGCTCGACGGCCAGACCGAACAGGCCTTCTGGACGCGGCTGTTCCAGTCGCGCCGGACCTGCCTGATCGTGTCGCACCAGCCTTCGGTGCTCGAACGGGCCGACAACATCGTCGTGCTGCGGGACGGTCAGGTCATCGATCAGGGCCGCCTGCCCGATCTGCTCGCCCGCTGCCCGGAAATGGCCCGCCTCTGCCGCGACCGTGCCGTGACCGGGCCGAATGGACAGGCCGTGCCCGCAGAGATCTGAAACCCACCCGCAGGTCGTGCGATCAAGGGAGACGAGGTAGCGATGGAAGAAGCCCGCCAGCACCATGGCGCCGCTCGCGAATCCACTATCACTTCCATGCTCATGGCCCGCGCGAGCCGGCAGCCGGGCCAGATCGCCTACACGTTCATCGGCGACGGCCAGGACGACGAGACCATTACCTATGCCGCGCTGGACCAGAGGGCCAGGTCAATCGCGGGCCAGCTCAGCGAGCTGCGATTGCGGGGCCAGCCGGTCATGCTGCTGTACCCGCCAGGCATGGACTACATCGCCGCCTTCTTTGGGTGCCTGTACGCGGGCGCGATCGCGGTACCCGCTTATCCGCCGGACCCGCTCCGCCTCGACCGCTCGCTGCCTCGTCTGGCCGCGGTCATCAGGGATGCCTCGCCCGCGGCCGCGATGACGACCGCCGCGATCGGCGAGGCCCTGCCGCAGCTGGCTGGCTCGATGGCCGAGCTGGCTGACCTCCCCCTGGTCGCGACCGACCAGATTTCTCCCGGACTGGCGCAGAACTTTGAGCCGGCGCCGGCCGATGCCACGTCGATGGCACTGCTGCAGTACACGTCGGGCTCGACTTCGGCCCCGAAGGGAGTCGTGCTCACCCACGAGAACCTGGCGGCTAACTCAGAACTGATACGCCGCTTCTCCGGGCACTCCGGCCAGAGCCGCGGCATGATGTGGCTTCCGCCGTACCACGACATGGGGCTTATCGGCGGGATAATACAGCCGCTCTACGTGGGCTTCCCGATCGCGCTGATGGCCCCCGGGGACTTTCTCCGCCGGCCGCTCAGCTGGCTCGAGGCGATATCAAGGACGCGCGCGACGACGAGCGGGGGGCCAAATTTCGCCTATGACCTGTGCGTGCGGAAGACGACACCGGAAGAGCGCTCCCTCGTCGACCTGAGCAGCTGGCAGGTCGCATTCAACGGAGCCGAGCCGGTACGCGCGCAGACCATGGAGCGCTTCGCGCGTGCTTTCGAGCCGGCCGGTTTCCGGCGCGAGACGTTTTACCCGTGCTACGGGCTCGCGGAGGCGACCCTCATCGTCACCGGCGGCGTTCCGTGGTCCGGAGACGAGATGCGGTCGCCGGCCGTGACTCCCGCTGACGTGCCGGGTGCCGGGCCCCGGCGCCGGGTCACCTGCGGCCGGGTGCTACCCGGACAGCGCGTCGCGATCGTGGATCCGGGCACCGGCACGGAGCAGGCGCCGGGCCAGACCGGCGAGATCTGGATATCGGGCAGCAGCGTGGCGCGGTCCTACTGGCGCCAGCCCGAGGCGACCCGGAAGACCTTCGAGGCGCGGCTGGCCGGCACGAGCGAGGGGCCGTTCCTGCGTTCGGGTGATCTCGGGTTCGTCTCGGGAGATCAGCTGTTCGTGACGGGCCGGGTCAAAGACCTGATCATCGTGCGGGGACGCAACCACTACCCGCATGACATCGAAGCCACCGCGGAGCGAAGCAGCCCGATGATGCGCCCCGGCTGCGGGGCGGCGTTCACCGTCGCGGACGATGACCAGGAGCGCCTGGTCATCGCGCACGAGGTCGCCCGGGGGGTCGACCAGGTGAACGCCGGTGAAGTGGCCGGAGCGATCCGGGCTGCGGTGGCTGAGGAACACGGAGTCCGCGTCGATACCGTGGTCCTGCTGCCGCCGGGCACGATCCCGAAGACCTCGAGCGGCAAGATCCAGCGCCACCAGTGCCTGGCCATGTTCGAAGCCGGAACCCTCACGCCGCTGGCCCGCGACGACGACGACGGCGGCGCCGGCGCCCGGGACGGGCGGCGCGCCCTGGACAAATCGCGGCTGCTCGCCGCGCCCGCCGCGCAGCGCCCCGGGCTCGTGCGGGACTACCTGTGCGATCTCGCCGCCGCGGAGTGCGGCATCGACGCGGACACCATCGCCACGGACGCGCCTCTGTTCGCCCTCGGCATCGACTCGCTCGCCATAACCGGCATCCAGCACTCGATCGAGACGGATTTGGGCGTGCGGGTGACTTTGTCGTACCTGGCCGACGCGGTCAGCCTCACTGGCCTGGCTGCCCGGCTGGGAGAACAGGTCGAGGCGGACGGCATGTCGCCAGCGACCCAGATCCCGGTCTCCCCGGGGCAGCGCTCACTATGGTTCCTCCACGAGCTGGAACCCGGCAGCGCCGCCCACACCATCGCGGTGGCCATGCGGTTGCGCGGCGAGCTGGACGTCGCCGCGCTGCAGAGCGCACTCGACGCGCTGGTCCGGCGGCACGCGTCACTGCGCGCGACCTTCCCGGCCGTTGACGGCGCACCAGTCCAGCGGATCGCGGCCACGGCTCGGGCGCTGCTACGCCAGCACGACGCCCGGGATCTCGTCGAGGCGGCGCTCACCGAGCGGCTTGAGCAGGCCGCCCGCGAGCCGTTCGACCTGGCCCGCGGACCGCTGCTGCGCATCGACCTCTACCGCGCGGCACCGGGCGAGACGGTCGTCCTGGTGGCGGCCCACCACATCATCACGGACTTCTGGTCGATGACCGTACTCGTCCGCGAGCTCGAGGCGCTGTACGCCGAGCGGACCGGCGGTGCGCCCGCGCGGCTGCCGGAGCCGGCAGCGACCTACGCCGACTTCGTCGCCTGGCAGCAGCGAACGCTCGGAGAGGAGGCGGGCCAGCGCCTTGGCCATTACTGGCACGAGCAGTTGCAGGGCGCCGCGCCGCGGTTGCGGCTGCCGGGGCAGGTCACCGCGAGCGAGCCGCCCCCGGCCGCCGGGTCCGCGCCTGACCCCGGCGGCCGGGACGCCGCGGCCATCTGTCGGCTGCGATTCGGGGAGTCGCTGCTGGGCCGCCTCAAGGAGCGGGCCCGCTCCGAAAGCGTCACCCTGCCCATGCTCATGCTCACGGCATTCCAGCTGCTGCTGCACCGCTACACGGGGCAGGACGATCTGAGCGTCGGCATGCCCGCGGCGGGGCGCGGGCGGCCCGAGTTCGAGGCCGTCGTCGGCTACTGCATGAACCCGGTCGTGATCCGCAGCACGCTGCGCGGCGGCGAGCCCGTGCGCGCGGCCCTGCGGCAGACGAGGACGCGCGTCATCGGCGCCCTGGAACACCAGGAATACCCGCTGCCGCTCGTCGCCGCGGACCGCGGCGCACGTGAGCTGTTCCAGGCGATGTTCGTGTTCAACCGGCCGCCGACCCCGGGCGAGGGCACGCTCGCGCTGCTGATGATGGGCCAGCCGGGACTGCGCCGCGGGTTCGGCGGCCTCCAAGCCGAGGCTGTGCCGCTGGACATAGGCGCCGCCGCGCACGATCTGGAACTTACCGTGGCCGAGGTCGACAACGCGCTGCTCGGCTCGTTCCGCTACCACCCCGAGGTGCTGGACCAGGCGACCGCCGCCCAGATGATGCGCCATCTCGAGGCCATCGCCGAAGCCATCGCGGAGAACGCCGCGCAGCCTGCGGATTCCGTTCCGATGCTGCGAGACGACGAACGCCGGCGCATCGTCGCCGGGTGGCAGGCCACGGCGCGGGACTATGACGTCGGGGCCAACGTGGCCGGGCTTTTCGAGCGACAGGCGGACGCCGCCCCGGACGCGATCGCGGTCGAGGGGGAGTCCTCGCGGGTCACCTACGGGGAGCTGAACGAAAACGCCAACCGGATCGCCCACTTCCTGCGCCGCCGGGGCGTCAGGGCCGGCGCCCGCGTGGGCGTGTACGTCGACCGCTCACCCAGGATGGTCGCGGCCCTCATGGGCGTACTCAGGGCGGGCGCCGCCTACGTTCCTGTCGATCCGGCGCACCCGCGCGACCGGGTCGCGGCGATGTTCGCCGACGCGGGCGTGACGATCGTGCTGAGCCAGGCGGCGCTGGCCTCCCGGCTGCCGGGTGAGATCGAGGCGGTGCTGCTCGACGACGGCTGGGCGGCCCTCATGGCGCATCCGGAGGACAACCCGGGCCTGGCCACGCCCGCGGACGGCGCGGCCTACGTGATCTACACCTCTGGCTCGACCGGCACCCCCAAGGGCGTGCAAGTGGGACACCGCTCCCTGACCAACTACACGCTGTCCGCCGTCGCGCAGTTCGGCCTCGCCCCGGGCGACCGGGTCCTCCAGTTCGCCTCGGTCGGCTTCGACGCCAGCGCCGAGGAGATCTACCCTGCCCTGGCCTCTGGCGCGACGGTGGTGCTGCGCAACGACTGGATGCTGAGTTCCGCGCAGACCTTCCTGGCCACGTGCGCCCAGTGGCGCATCAACGTGCTCGACCTGCCGACCGCGTACTGGCACGAACTGGTCACCGGCATCGCAGGCGGCCAGGCCGCGGTCCCGGCCAGCCTGCGCCTGGTCATCATCGGCGGCGAGCGTGCCTGGCCCCGGCAGTTGCGCGCGTGGCGAAAGCACGTCGGCGACTCCGTCCGCCTGGTCAACACCTACGGGCCCACGGAAGCGACGATCGTCGCGACCACGGGCGAACTGACCGGGATCCCGGCCGGCGGTGACGTGCCCATCGGCCGGCCCGTGGCCAACGTCACGGCCTACGTGCTCGACCCGGCGGGGGAGCCAGCCCCGCCGGGCGCCGCCGGGGAGCTCTACCTGGGCGGGGCCGGGATCGCGTACGGCTACCTGAATCGACCGGACCTGACCAGCACGCGCTTCGTGCCCGATCCGTTCCGGGGCGGCGGCTCCCGGATGT
The DNA here is from genome assembly GCA_036267555.1 of Streptosporangiaceae bacterium. Classification (GTDB taxonomy): domain Bacteria; phylum Actinomycetota; class Actinomycetes; order Streptosporangiales; family Streptosporangiaceae; genus JASHPR01. Next base: position 8,748 of record DATAVV010000383.1, read on the forward strand.
ACCGTACCGGCGACCTCGCGTGCTATCTGCAGGACGGGAACCTCGTGTTCCTCGGGCGCGCCGACCGTCAGATCAAGCTGCGCGGCTACCGGGTTGAGCCCGGGGAGATCGAAGGCATCTTGCGCCAGCTTCCCGGGGTGGCTGACGCCCTGGTCACCCAGCACGGCGCGGCCGGTCAGCTCGTCGGGTACCTGGTCACCAACGGCGACGGCGCACCGGACCCGGCGCGGTTGCGCGGTGCGCTGCGGGAGAAGCTGCCCGGCTACATGGTGCCGTCCTCGTTCGTCGCGGTCGGGTCCTTCCCGCGCACGCCCAACGGCAAGGTCGACCTGGACGCCTTGCCGCCGCCGCGGCTCAGCGCGCCCGAGCCCACGGCGCCGCGGACCCCGGCCGAGGAATTCCTGGTCCGGACGTTCACCGACGTGCTCGGGCTGCCCGCCGTCGGGGTTCATGACGATTTCTTCGACCGCGGCGGTACTTCGCTGCTGGCCGCCCGGGTGGTCGCTCGCATCCGGGAGCACTTCTCGGTGGACGTTCCGCTCCGGTCGATCTTCGAGTGCGCGACCCCCGCCGCGCTGGCGGAACTGGTCGGCTCGGCGCCACCGGGCACGGCCGGGCCGCAGCTTCCCCCGATCCGCGGGGTGCCGCGGGACCAGCCGCTGCCGTTGTCATTCGTGCAAGAGCAGGTCTGGTTCCTGCAGCGGCTGGCCCCGGAATCCACCGCGTACAACGTGCCCCGGGCCCTGCGCGTCCGCGGCGAGTTCGACCAGGAGAAGGTCGCCCTGGCCTTCGCGGCGCTCGAAAGGCGCCACGAGATTCTCCGCACGACATTCCCTGACCACGGCGGCCAGCCCGTGCAAGTCATTCATCCGCCCCGCGGGATCCCGGTTCAGGCGGTTGACCTGGAATGCGTGCCCGAGGGCGAGCGGGACGACCGCATCAGGCAGTTCATCCTCGACCGCGGCCAGGAGCCCTTCGACCTGGCGACCGGCCCGCTCATCCGGCTGGCCCTGCTCCGGCTGGGACCGGCGGATCACGTACTGATCATGGTTGAGCACCATCTCGTTCATGACGGCTGGGCACAGGGTGTCCTGCTGCGGGACTTCCTCGAGCTGTACCAGGCCCAGGTCCTGCGGCGCCCGGCGAAGCTTCCCGAGCTGGCCGTTCAGTATGCCGACTACGCGGCTTGGCAACGTGAGAACCTGCGCGGCGAGCAACTCGACGCTCTGCTGGACTTCTGGACGGCGGAGCTGGAAGGAGCACCGCCGGTACTGACCCTGCCGACGGACCGGGCTCGCCCACAGACCCTGACCTTCGAGGGCCAGCAAGAGTCGCTGGTGATCGAGGGCGAATTCACCACCGCACTGCGCAGCTTCGGCCAGGAGCGCCGGGCGACGCTCTTCATGACCATGCTCACCGGGTTCTCCGTTCTCCTGCACCGCTATGCCGCCCAGGCGGACATGGTGGTCGGAGTGGGCATCGCCAACCGCCAGCGGCCTGAGGCCGAGAACCTGCTGGGAATGATGATCAATACAGTGCTGGTGCGGGTCGACGCGTCAGGCACCCCGAGTTTCGAGGAGCTGCTCGGACGCGTCCGGGAGAGATGCCTGCAGGCCTACGCGCATCAGGACATGCCGTTCTCGAAGCTGGTCGAGCGGCTTGCCCCCCGGCGCAGCCTCAGCCGCATGCCGCTATGCCAGGTGCTGTTCAGCTTCCTGGACACGCCCATGCCGGCCCTGCAGATACCGGGCCTGAGCTTCGAGGTCATCGAGGCGCACAACCGCAGCGCCAAATTCGATCTCAATGTGGTCGTGGTGCCGGGGGCGCTGCCGGGGGGCGGCCAGCCACAGCAGCGGCTGGACGGCGCGATCACCGTGCTCATGGAGTACAACGCCGACGTCTTCGAAGCCGAGACCGTGCGGCGAATGCTCGGCGACCTGCGGACCATCTTCACCACGGCGATCGCGCAGCCGCAGCGGCCCGTTGGCGACTTCCTCCCGGACCTCGTGCGGCCCTCGGCCGTGGCGCAGGACCAGGTGTCGGCCGTGGCCGAGCCGGCGCCGGACGGCGGCGGGGCGCCCAGGAAACTCGCAAGCTCCGGATCGAGCCGAGTGGGCAGCTGGTGGTCGTGACCCGGGAAGACAGCCATCAGGTCGCACTGAGCGGCACCGCATGGGTCTTGTGGCGGGACGTCTGCGTGCGCAGCGCCGGTTTTCCGGTGCGGCGGGTACTCGCGCTGTGCGACGCCGACCTGGCGGATGCCGCGGACGAATACAGCCGCTCGGCTGACACGGCGTCGGCTGACACGGCCGCGGCCGTGACGTACCAGTCGGCCTACCAGGCGGCCGTCGCCCGGCTACCTGGCATTTTCGCGGACTTCGCGAGGGAGCCGCGATTCCGGGAAGCGGTGATCTGGCAGAACCTGAACATGGCCGAGAACTGCCTCGACCGGCTGACGGCGCAGTCACGGCGCAACCGAAAGGGACGGCAGCGCGAAAACGCGGTCACCAGCTATGTCCAGCGGTATTGCCTGAAGAACGACTCCATCGGCTTCTTCGGGCCCGTGGGCTGGGCGTGCCTCACCGACGAAGACGACGAGGCGGCCGTTATCCCGGGCGGTCAGCTGGTGGCCAGGAGAACGACCTACTTCGAGACGTGGGCCATCGACCAGATAGCCCGGGTGCTCGCCGAGCGTGACGATGTGTCCAGGTGGCTCCGGCCGCGCCGGGACCCGTCGACGCTGCTGGCGGGGAACCGCGTGCACAGCCTGCGGCGGCGCCCCGCGGCGCTGTCACCCGAGCAGCTCCGCATGCTAATGCGCTGCGATGGCCGCCGGACGGTGAGCGAGCTGCTCGCCTCGCCCGAACCCGACCCCCGGACGGTGCTGGACGGCCTGCGGGATCTCGGCGCGGTGCGGATCGATCTCGCGGTCCCCGTCCAGACCTGGCCGGAACGGTGGCTGCGACGGCACCTCGAGGGCATCGGCGATCCCGCGGTCCGGGCTGAGGCGCTCCGCCCGCTGGACGATGTTGTCGCGGCCCGGGACGCGGTAGCGGCCGCCACGGGGGATCCCGACGCGCTGCGGGCCGCGATGTCGGCGCTCGCGCAGACCTTCGAGCGCGTCACGGGAAGGCCGCCGACCCGGCGGCCCGGTGAGACCTACGCGGCGCGCACGCTGGTCTATGAGGACACGGTCCGGGACCTGGAGGTGAGGCTGGGAAATACCATGATCAAGGCCCTGGCCGAGCCGCTGGGCCTGATGCTCGACAGCGCCCGCTGGCTGGTAACCGACATCACTGAGCGGTACCGGGCGCTATTCCTGCGCTTGTTCGACGGCGAGTGCACGCGCACCGGGACCGGCCAGGTGCCGTTGTACCGCCTGCTGATGCTGGCCGCGAGCGAGATCTCCGCGCCATCGGCCCGCGGGCTCACCAAGGTCGTCTCCCAAGCTTTGCCGGAATTCCAGAAGCGCTGGCAGGCCGTGCTCCAGACCCCCCAGGACGGGCGTCCGCGGCACTCGGCCCGGTGCGCCGACATCGCCGAGAGGGTCGGCGCGCTGTTCCCGGCCCGGCCGGTGTCCTGGAGCTGCGCTTCGCAGTATTCGCCGGACATCATGATCGCCGCGACGTCGGCGGACGCGCTGGGCCAGGGCAACTTCCTGCTGGTACTCGGCGAGCTTCACCTGGCGGTCAACACCCTGGAAAGCAGGTGCGCTGTCGAGCAGCACGCGGACCCGGCCCGGCTGCTGGACATGGTCGCCGCCGATCACGGCGCCAGGCGGATCGTCGCCGTTCCCGACCGGAATTCGCCCTTCGTCACGACGCGGGTGACGCCGCCGACGGCGCTGTTGTCGCCCGGCTTCACCTACCTGGCCAACGAGAACGGATCGTTCGAGCCACCCGAATCGGCTCAGGTGCTCCCGGCTGGAGGCATGTCCGTCAGACGCGACGGTGAAGACCTGGTCGTGCGGTCCGGTGCCTCGGGCCGGGCGTTCTCCTTCCTCGAACTCATCGGGGATCTCATGACCGCGGTGGTGGCCAACGCGTTCCGCCCCATGGCCCCGGCGCCGCATCAGCCTCGCGTCACGATCGACAAGCTCGTCTTCAGCCGGGAAGCCTGGACGTTCTCGGTCTCCGACTCACCATGGGTACTGGTCAAGGACGAGGCGCAGCGATATGCGCTGGCCCGGCAGTGGCGCACGGCAAACCGGCTCCCCGAGCGCATCTTCTACAAGGTCCCGTCCGAAGACAAGCCGGTAGCGGCCGACTTCCGGAGCCTGCCGCTCGTCAACCTGCTGGCCAGGAATGTGCGACACAGCCGGGACGCCGGGTTTGACACGTTCGGCGTCACCGAGATGCTGCCGGACATCGACCGGCTCTGGCTGCCCGACGCAGCGGACGAGCGGTACACCTGCGAGCTGAGATTCGTCGCGACGTCATGCGAATGAGGTAGCCATGCGGAACCATGTCCGCCGCGGGCCGCGCGCCGTGCGGCACGCCGCGCACCTGCTGGTGGCGGTCTGCGTGTCCGCCAGCGTTCTCGGCGTGTTCGCGTTCGGCTGGGGTCCCCTCCCGGCGCTGGGCGAGGCGCTGGACCCGGGCCACGGCGCGTGGGCGTCGGCGGCCGGCGCGGCCCTGCCGCACTCGGAATCTCTGCGCATCCCCGGCCTCATGCACCCGGCCACGGTCTACTTCACGGCCCAGGGAATACCGTCGGTCCGGGCGGCGGACGAGAATGACCTGTATCTAGCGCAGGGATACGTCGAGGCCAGCTTCCGCCTGACCGAAATGGACCTGCAGCGCCGGCTCGCCGAGGGACGGCTGGCGCAGCTCGGCGGGGCCTCGGAGGTGTCCTCCGACGAGTTCGAACTGCGGCTGGGCCTGCTCAGGACCGCGGAGCAGGAATGGGCGCAGACTCCGCGCTCGAGCGCGGCGGGACAAGAGTTGCTCGCCTACTCCCGTGGCGTCAACGACTACCTGGCCCGGGAGCGGGCCACGCATGGCTGGCCCGCGATATTCACGCTGGCCGGGGTCTACCCGGGCGCATGGACGCCGGTAGACAGCCTGGCCGTCCAAGGGCTGCTGACGCAGTTGCTCGATTTCACCACGACGCCGCTGGACTACGCGCTGCTGGAACGGTCCCTGGGCGCGGCCCGGACGATGACCTGGTTCCCGGTCGTCGCGCCGGACGCGCAGAGCCCGTACGACCAGGGGCCCTACCGGTATTCGGGGGTGACGCCACTTGCCGCCGGCGCCGCGAGTTCCGCGGGCGCCGCGATGAGCACGGCCGCGGCCGCCGGCCAGAACGGGCCGTCGGCCGCGCTGGACGCGGCGCACGGCGGCGTACCGGCCAAAGCCGCGGCGGCGGCACGCTCTCTTCTCGGCCAGATCGGCCAGCTTCCCGCCGGGCAGGTCCACGAGTACCCGGACAGCAACGCCTGGGCCGCCAACGGCCCCGCGGTGAGCGGCGGCGGCGCGATGCTGGCCGGTGACCCGCACCTGCCGCTGACGCTCCCGTCGATCTGGTACCAGCTCGCGCTGGGGGCGCCCGGCCTGGCGGTCAGCGGGGTAAGCGTTCCCGGCGTTCCCGGGATCGTCATCGGCCATAACAAAAACATCGCCTGGTCCCTGACCGACGTACAGAACGAGTCGACCCTGTTCTACTCGGAACAGACCAGCGCGAGCCACCCGGGCCAGTATTACTGGCGGGGCCGCTGGCGGCCCATGCGGCAAGTGCACTACACCATAGCCGTCCGGGGCGGAGCGCCCCGGCACCTGACCGTGGACATCACCGTTCACGGACCGATCATGACGCAGGTGCGGCAGACGACGGCCGTGGACTGGATGGGAAACGTTCCCTCGCCGGATGTGGCCGTCATCGCGCAAATCAGCAAGGCCAGCAACTACGCGCAGTTCCATGCGGCCCTGGCCAGGTGGAAGGCCCCGACGCAGAATTTCGTCTACGCGGATCAGGCCGGGAACATCGGCGTCGTGGCCGCGGGCTACTTTCCGCAGGTAGCGCACGGCGATCCGTGGCTTCCGCTGCCCGGGACCGGAGCCGATGACGTTGTCGGCGTCATTCCGTACCGCGCGACCCCTCAGGTATACGACCCGCCCGGTCATGTGGTCGCGACGGCGAACCAGCGGCCGGTAGGGCCTTCCTATCCCTACTACATAGGAACGTCCGCCGATTTTTACGATCCCGGGTTCCGCGCCGATGACATCTACTCATACCTGCGGGCTCACCCGAGTATGCGAATGTCAGCCTTTGCCGCCCTGCAGACCAGCGTTCATGACTGGCTGGCGAGCCAGATGGTGCCAAAGCTCCTGGCCGCGCTGCATGGCCACGAGCAGAGCGGAAAAGAGGAGGCGGCGATGCGATTGCTGACGGGATGGAATGACAGCATGGACAGCGACGCTCCGGCCGCCGCGATCTGGGCCACCTTCTGGTCGGATTACATATCCGCGGTGTTCGGGCCGTGGTGGCGGACGTCGCGGGTGCCGGTGGCCAGGAGCCTGAACGACCTGCAGGCCAGTTTCGACGCGGACCTGGAGGCCTGGACCCTGACCGATCCCGGTAATCCGGCCTTCAGCCCGCCGGGCGGCCGCCCGCGGACCGCGGCGCAGGTGATGAGGAGTGCCTTCGCGGCGGCGGTGACGCAGTTGTCGGCGAAGCTCGGGCCCCAGCCGGACAGGTGGGCGTGGGGGAGGCTGCACAGCACGGCGTTTCCTTCGCTGACCGGGATACCCGCGCTCGGCTACGGACCGCGGCCCGCTGGCGGTGATCAGTGGACCGTCAACGCCGCGGACGGATACCCCGTGTCCAGCGAGGGCCCGAGCTGGCGCATGATCGTGCGCTGGACCGCCCCGGGTCAGGCGGCAGCCGAGGGCCTCTATCCGGGCGGCCAGAGCGAGAACCCGGCTTCGCCCTGGTACGACGACGACATGGCGCGCTGGTGGGCCGGAAGTTACCTGCCGATGCCGCCCGCCGGAGGACACACCGGCGGCTGGGCCCGGTGGTCGCTACGTCCGGGGGGTGCGGGCTGATGCGCACGCCGGCCGGACCCAGGACCGGACCCCCCGCGCCGCCTCTGCCCGGCGGCGTGAGCTCTGTCGCGCGGATCCCCGGGAAGGCCGCGGCATGGACGGCCGGGGCGCTGGCCGCGGCGATCGCCGTCGCCATCGGCGCGGCGGCGGGCGGCTGGTTCCTTCCCCTTCTCGTGGGCCTCGCCGCCGGCTGGACCGCCCCGCCTGGCCGGCTGCGCCGGGTCCTGGCCGCGAGCGTCCTCGTGACCGTGGCCGGGTGGGCGGCGCCGCTGCTGTGGCTGGCCGCGCGCGGGATCCCCGTCGCGGCCACCGCGCGGTCCATCGCGGCCACGGCCGGGCTGCCCGCATCCGCCGCCCTGATCGTGGCCGTCACCTTGCTGGTCGCCGCCATCCAGGCGGCGGCCGGCTTCTGGGTCGCGCGCACCGCGGCCTACTGGCGCAGGGCCGGCTGACCGGGGAGGACGCGGGGGGGCGGCGCGCGCCCCGCTACCGGCCCGGGCCGAGAGCGGCCGCGAAGACGGACGCGACCTCGAGCGCCTGCTGGCGGTTGAGGCGGGGATCGCAGGCTGTGCGATAGCGGCGTGGCAGGTCGTCTTCGGTGACGCCGGCGAGCCCGCCGATGCACTCGGTGACGTCTTCGCCCGTCAACTCGAGATGGAGACCGCCCGGATGGGTGCCCAGGGCCCGGTGCACCGCCACGTACCCGTTCACCTCATCGGTCATGTCGTCGACGTAGCGCGTCTTATAGCCATTACGCGACCGCCGGGTATTGGCGTGCATGGGATCGCACTGCCAGATGGCCACCTGCTCACTCGCGAGCAATTTCTCGATGATCGGCGGAAGCAGGTCGCGGACCCGGTCATGGCCAAGACGGCAGATGAGCGTGAGCCGGCCTGGCACGCGATCCGGATTGAGCCGCTCCGCGCAGTCCGCGACCTCTTCCGGCCGGGCACCCGGGCCGATCTTCAGCCCGATGGGATTGGCCAGCAACGCAGCGAACTGGACGTGAGCTCCCGCTGGCTGCCTGGTGCGGTCTCCGATCCACAGGAAATGAGAAGAAAGGTCGTACAGCCGGGGCGGCCCAAGGCCGGCGGCGACCGAGCGCAGCAAGCCGTACTCGTAATCCAGCACCAGCGCCTCGTGGCTGGCGAATATCTCGGCCGCGCCATGCAGGCCGAAGGCGCCGCCGGCGGCCGCGGCCCGTCGCTGCGGGCGGTCAGCCGGCTGTGACCGGCAGAAGGCCCGCAGCAGCCCGATCGTCGAGCGGGCCCGGGCGTGCGCGGTGATCATCCTGGCCGGGTCAGGAACGCGGGCGGCGCGGTTGCCGGCGGCGGAGTGGACCATGTCTCCGCGGTATGACGGCAGTCCCTCGGCATCCAGCAAGGCTGATCGCGGTTTCGCGTACTGGCCTCCCAGGCGCCCGATCATGACGACCGGCATCGCGGTGCCGCGCTCTACCACCGCCGTCATCGCGCACAGCACGCGCAGGCTGCCCACGACCTGCCCGGCGGTGAGCGCGAAGGTCTCCGCGCATTCCCCGCCCTGTACGAGGAGAGCCTGACCCCGGCATACCGCCTCCAGCCTGGCGCTGAGCCGGTCCACCTCGCCGGCCGTGACCACCGGAGGCTCGCGCGCGAGCGTGGCCCGCACCGTCAGGGCGCGCCGCCGGTCGGGCCAGGCGGGCTGCTGGGCCGCGGGCCGTTCGAGCGCGGCACGGACCGCGCGCACCTGGTGCTCGGTCAGCGCGCTGGCCGCATCCGGTCCGTCACCGCCGACGCGGGCGGGCGGTGGGCTCACCAGGTACCGCCGCGGCCCGGAGACAGCACACGGACCTGCTGGAACAGCGCCGCGCAGAGTGCGCTGTAGCCGTCGGACCCATCGCCGAGCCGACCGCGAGACTGCCGCATGAGCTGGCCGAATGCTGTTTCGTCACCGCGGTCAGCCAGCTCCGAGAGGCGAGCCACGCTGTTCGACAGGGCCTGCCGGGCCGGTCCGGCGTAGGGGTTCGCCCGCTGGATATCCCAGTACACCTCGGGCGTGCCGCCGGTTATCCGGGCCACCAGCGCCATCAGCGTCGTGTACGGGGGCGGCGCCGCCGGCGCCGCCCCGGCCAGGTCGACGTCCAGCTCAGCCAGGGCCAGAGCGAACGCGAGGACGGTCGCGTGGACCAGCACCTGGGTGACCGACGTCAGCCGGTCATGGTCATCGGCGCTGAGCCGGATAACGTGCGCCCTGGCCCCGGCGAGCAGGCTCAGCAACGCGGCGGCCCGGGGGCCGTCGCGCTCGACCACGGCGGCGACGGCCTGGCCCGCGAACCCGAGTGACGGGGCGAACATCGGGTTCAGGCTGGCCGTCTCGACCCCGCCGCGAAGCTGGCGCTGGATCGCGCACACCCGGGACTTGACGGACAGCGTGTCGGCGAGCAGCGACCCCGGCCGCATCTGGGCGGCCACCGCGGCGACCGCGGCGAGCGCGACGGCTTCCGGCACGGCCAGGATGACGAGGTCGGCCGTTGCGATCTCGTCTCGCAGTTCCCGGGCCGGGGCGTACAGATCGGCGCGGAGGAAGCGCGGGGCCGGGCCGCGCGGGGGAGCCGCCGGAGGCGATCCCGGCCACCCGCACGCCCCGGCGGGCGGGACGAGGTCAGCCACGCACAGCTGACTGCCGTGGTCGCGCAGGAGCCCGGCGAACATCCCGCCCACGGCGCCCGAGCCGCCCACCACGACACACCGCGCGAACCGGGCCGGCGTCACCGGCTCGCTCCGGGCAGCAGCTCCTGAGCGGGCAGTTCGGCCCCCAGGGCGGCGAGCATGGCCCGCGACTTGACGAGGATCTCCTCGTACTCGTCCGCCGGGTCGGACAGCGCGACAATCGCGCCGCCCGTGCCGAAGCTAGCGGTGTCACCCGAAATCACGACGGTCCTTATGACGATGCTGAGATCCGCCGCGCCGCTGAGCCCGAACCAGCCCAGACCGCCTGAGTACACGCCGCGGGCCCCCTCTTCGAGAGAGTCGATGATCTGCATCGTGCGCACCTTGGGCGCGCCCGTCATCGACCCGCCCGGGAAGGCCGCGCGCACGCACTCAATGGTCGAGGCGCCGGCGCGCAACTGACCTCGTACCGTGGAGACGAGCTGGTGCACGGTCCGGTAGGTCTCGACCTCGAAGATCCGTGGCACGTGAACCGACCCGACCTCGCAGACCCGGCCAAGGTCGTTCCGGACCAGATCGACGATCATGAGGTTTTCCGCCTTGTCCTTCTCATGGTGGAGAAGGTCCAGGCGCAGCCGCTCGTCTTCGTCCTCAGTGGTACCCCGGGGCCGCGTTCCCTTGATCGGGCGTGACTCCACGGCACCGTCGGCGGTCACCGAGATGAAGCGCTCGGGCGAGGAGCTCAGCACCGCGACCGACGGCAGTCTCAGCAGCGCGCCATAGGGGACAGGGCTTATCCGGCGCAGCCGGCGGTAGACCGTGACGACGTCGCCGCGCAGCGGGACCGCGGCCATGTTCGTCAGGCATACCTCGTAGGACTCGCCCTGGTGGATCTCCTGGAGGCTGGACTTGATCCGCTCGATGTAAGCCGGCTGCTCGTGGCGAAAGCGTGCGACATCCGGCTGGCCCGCGAGAGGCAGATCGTCCAGGTGCGGCGGCTTGGCATCGATCTTCTCCAGCTCGGCCATCCGGTCCGCGAACTCCTCCAGCCACCCCTCGGCGGCTGCCGCGCTTCCCGCCGGGCCGGCGTCGACGTGGCTGAGGCACACCAGCCATCCCGAGTCGTCAGCCGCGTCGAAGATGATCATCCTGTCGGCGAAGATGAAGGCGGCGTCCGGCCCTTCGGACGTGTGCGCGACGTCGCCGCCTGTTTCCGCCTTCAGCTCGTAGCCGAGGTATCCGACGTATCCCAGGTTGAACTCCGACGGCAGCCCACCGGGTGCCGCGAGCCGGCGTTCGCGCAGCCGGCTCTCCAGATAGCGGAAGACGGACTCACGCACCGTTTCCTCGCTGCCGTCGGCACGGCGTATTCGCACGACACCAGACCGGATGTCGTAGGTGACCACCTCCGCCAGCGGGCCCTCGCCGTCGCCCATGAACGACAGCCGGCCCGATGACCCGGGCCCGCTGTCCAGCCAGAAGCTCGGCTCCTTCCGGGCGAAGAACGTCAGGTACACCCGCTCGGGATCGGGCATCGAAGGCAGCCGGCGTGCGTGCAGGCGGTAGCGCGGAGGGGGCAAGGGCGCGGCGCCGCCGGGCCGGCCTACGCGGTCACTGCCTGCCGCGCTCACCGAGCATCGCGATTGACGGTAGACGGCGGAAAGCTCCCGGAAATTGGCCAGCAACTCCGCGCCGTATTCCGTGCAGATGGACTCCGGGTGAAACTGCACACCCCAGAGCGGGAAGTCCCGGTGTCGTACCGCCATCACGACGCCGTCGCCAGACCATGCCGTGCACTCGAGCTCGGAAGGGACGCCGCTGACGGCGAGAGAGTGGTAGCGAACGGCCGAGAATGGTGAAGGTATCCCGGCGAATAGTTCCCCGCCGTTGTGGTAAACGGGTGATTTCCGCCCGTGACGGGGTTCGGGTGCGAGGCCCACCGTCGCCCCCCAGATCTCACAAATTCCCTGATGTCCGAGGCAGACGCCGAGCACAGGCAGGCCGCTGGACCGGATCGCGTCGGCGCTGATGCCGAAATCACGCGCCCGGTCCGGCCGTCCCGGTCCGGGAGAGATGATGATGTTGTCTATTTCACTGAGCTGGATCGAGGACCAGTCGGCATCATTGGTGACGACCAGGGGCTGGCACCCGTTGACGCTGGCGATGAGATGGTACAGGTTATAAGTGAAAGAGTCGTAGTTGTCGATGAGAAGGGTTCGCATGACGTCGTCGCCGATCATCCCTGAGCGGCGCTGCTCGCGATGTCGTGTCCATGAGCGCTGTTAATGATCGCGTCTTCAACGCGGCAGCTTTCGGAAATAAGGACGGCATAGAGCGAGCGCAGAAATTCGGGACTAATCTGATGCGCGTGCGCGTAGTCGCGGGCCCGTTCCTGAACCAGGTCAATCCGGGCGGGCTGCATCATGGGAACGCCGCTTTCCCGCTTATACGAGGCGATGCGCATGCAGCAGGACAGTCTCTCCCGCACGATGTCGAGTAGCCGCTGGTCTATCTCGTCGAGTTCCGCGCGTAGCGAAGAAAGGTCCGTTCCTGCTTGCCCGCCCATTGCCGATGTCACCATCTTTCCCTCCCTAGATCAAGGCCGAAGTCGCGCGCGGTGTCATCGCTGACTTCCGTAAAGAACGTGCCCAGAAAATCTTCTAGGTGGCTGAAAGATTCAGCGCAGAATAGAGTTGGCTTATAGGCTGAATCGTCATACCAGCGAGTAGCCATCTCCCGGACATCAAGCGGTATCGTCTCGGCCTCCTGTAGCTGGCTCATCTGCCCGTATGACGAGAGCAGCCCGGCGCCGATGGCCTGTACCCGGTCGCCTTTTTTTATGACGCCGTATTCGAGGCAGAACCAGAACACATTTGCCGCGACAAGCATCGCGTCCGGGTCGGTTAGCCGTACCGTCGCGTCGCCGATTACCTGATAGATACGGGCGATCCGCTCATTCGCCAGGACGTTGGCGTGGCCAATCATCTCATGGACCATGTCGGGTTCCGGGGAGAAATGGGGTGAAGAATGGTGGCGGAGATATTGCGTAGTCCGGAATACCCGGTGGTGCAGAGCGCCGTAAAAGTCGTCGAATGAGACGCTGCCGACCGTGGGCCGCAGGGAGAATTCGGTGATCTTGCGCAGCGTCCGGGAGACATCCTCCAGTTCGGGTACGTGATCGTCAGGAAGGCCGAGCGCGTCGGCTCCGGCCAGGAATTCAGCGCAGGCATGCTCGCGGTGCAGTGAGCTCAGCCTCGAGGTGATGAGCTGCCACATGTCGTGTTCGCGATCGGTGTACCCGACGCACGCGATGGGTTTTCCCGGCTCGTGCCCGAGCGCGAGCGCCGCGATGGTCTCCCTGCGCCGGACATAATCGGGATCGGAGCCACCTGGATGACCGTCCGCGAAACAGACGGCCACCCGACCGCGATCTTGGATAACGAGCGGAGCGTCAAGCCTGGGCTGAGGGCTCGGCGCGGGGTGATCCGGTGCATTCCGTTCCATGGCTCGCATGCTGCCGAGATGCGCTGTTCGTGCGCTTAAGGCGAGCTGACACGCCATTGCCGTACCGGCCCGCGGGCTCGAGTCCCGCCGCGTACTCGCGGATCAGGTCGTGAAACGCGAACCGGCCGGGCACGTGCTCGGTCAGAAGGTGAACGTGGCTGAGCTCACGCAGCAGGTCATGGGCGACGGGGAGGGGAACGCCGGCCAGGCGGGCCGCCACGGGCACGGTGACGTCGCGGCCCGGGTACCTGCCGAGCAGTCGGAACAGCCGTGCGCCCGGTTCGGTCAGCGCCTCGTAAGACCAGGAGAAGACCGTTCTCAGGTCGGTCGCGGGGTCCCCGCCGGCCAGGATGTCGAGCCGGCCGGCGCCGCGCCGCAGCTTGTCGGTGAGGAAGGCCAGCGGGAACGTGCGCTGCGCCGAGGCCAGGGTGGCGGCGATGCTGAGGGCCAGGGGAAGCCGGCCGCACGTCTCGACCAGCCGGGCCGCCGCGTCGGGCTCGTCGCTCAGGCGCCCCCGGCCCAGGCGGGACGCGAGCAGCTGGCGAGCGGCCTGCCGGCTGAGTACATCCAGTATGAGCAGCTGGGCGCGGTGCACGGCGGCGAGCCCGGCGAGCTGGCTGCGGCTGGTGACGATGACCAGGCTGCCAGGGCCGCCCGGCAGCAGCGGCCGAACCTCCTCGACGTCACGGGCATTGTCCGCGAGCACCAGCATTCGCCGGTCGGCCAGTAACGTCCGGTACAAGGCGGCTCGTTCCTTCTGATGCGCCGGGATGTGCTCGGCGGGCATCCCCAGCGCCTCGAGGAAGCCGTGTAGCGCCTCCGTTGCACGGACCCGCGCGCCCCGGGGGCCGAAGCCGCCGAGATCGACGTACAGTTGTCCGTCCGGGAAGCAAGAAGCGGCCTGATGGGCCCATTGGATGGCCAGGGTGGTCTTGCCGACCCCGGCGGCGCCCACGATCGCCGTGATCACCGCCGACCCCCGCGCGGCGGCCGAGCCCTCCGCCATCCGGCTGAGGTGCGCGGACATCTGCTTCAGCTCATCCGCCCGGCCGACGGTCGGCCACAGCGCGGCCGGGAGCTGGCGCGGCATCGGCATCCTGGCCACCGCGGCTGCCGGGTCGGGCAGGCGGTCCGGGGGTTCGCCGCCGAGGACGGCGCCGGTGGTGAGGCGGGCATCCTGACGCAGTATCAGCGCATGCGCCTGCGCCAGTTCGGCGCCGGGCAGCACACCGAACTCATGGTCCAGCCGCCTTCGGATCTCCTCGTAGATCTGCAGGGCGGCCGCTGCCTCGCCGCTGCCCGCCAGCGCGGTCATCAGCCTCGCGTGCGCGGGTTCGTGGAACGGGTGCACCGCCGTGGCCGCCCACAACTCGTCCAGCGCGCGCTCGGGATGGCCGTGCTGCCGGCAGGTATCGGCGTAAGCGAGGACGGTCCCGACGCGCTCCCGGGCCAGGCCGTACGTGGCCTTATGGCCGCGCAGCACATCAAGGTCGGCCAGCGGCTCGGCCTTCCAGGCCCGCAGCGCGCGCGTGAACAGGTCACTGGCGATCGCCGCGTCGCCCGCCCGCAGCGCGGCCCGGGCCTGCCGGACCAGGTCCCGGAAGCCGAGCAGGTCCAACTGGTCCGCGGTGACCTGGAGTCGGTAGCTGGTCCTCGCGGATACCAGTAGCCCGTCCTGGTCTTGCGGGGACCGGGCCGGGTCGAGGGCCGCGCGTAGCCGGCTCACATAGACCTGCACCAGGTTGACGGCGGTCGCCGGCGGCTGCTCCCACAGCGCGTCGATGATGGTCTCTCTGTGCACTACGGCGTTGGACTCGATGGCGAGGATGGCGAGGACCGCACGCTGCCGGGGCGGCCCGAGCAGGACCGGCCTGCCGTCACGCCATGCGGCCAGCGGGCCGAGCAGGCGCAGCCGCACTCCGGTGCCCGGCGCGGACTCGGCGTCGGCGCTGGCCACCGGCACGTGGGATTCCTCGGCGGCCAGGGCGAGGGCTCGCCGCTGTGATGAGTCCAGGAGGAGAGCGTGGCTGAGCTGGGCCAGTGAGCTAGGGCGTGGCCGTGACCTGCGACCTTGCTCCAGGTCTCTGATCGCTGCGACGCTGAGCCCGCTTCGCTGCGCCAGCGCTGACTGGGAGAGCTCAGCGGATTGCCGCAGTGAACGCAGCATGACGCTGAACTGCCTGGTAGATCTGTTGTTGCCCATGAGGTCCGATCGCGGCTCTCTCCATCGGCGCCGGGACTATCGCGTCACAAGATCATGCTTGCACCGGGCGCTGCGGACCGGCTGTGCGCCCGCTACGGCCGATGGTCCGTGCGGTACCTGGTGAGGTCAGAGGTCACGAGGAGTCGGCTGAGCCCGCGCTGTGGTCGATGAGCAGGCGCTATGCCGCGTTAAGTCAAATCACAGTCAGACCACAGTGCGGGCCGCGATCCTGGTCCGGATACATAGCCGTCGGCTCATACAAGGGTGATTGCATGAAATCCAAGGTTGTACGGATCTTCGCGGCGCTCTCTGCCGCCGCGATACTGAGCTGGACCGGTGTGGCGGCCAGCAACGCCTCAGTGGCTGGCGTGCAGAACCCGGGAGTCTCGCCGCATTGCAGCGTGTGCTGGACCGCGCCTAACAGCTGAGCGCGGGCATGTGCCCGTGGCCAGCCGCCCAGGCTGGCCACGGGCATTGCGCTGTCAGAGGTGGTCGCCGAGCTTGTAGCCGCACTCTTCGAGGGCGCCGATGACGCGTTGCTCGTGCCCGGAGAGGCCAAGCTCGCGCAGGATCGGCAGGGCTGCCTTGAGGTGATCGGCGGCCTGACCGTAACGGCCGAGTGCCTGCTGGGCCAGCGCGATCTTGAACAGGCAGAGGGCGTTGCCTCGCTGCATCCCCCGGTCGCGGAAGATCCGCTGCGCCCGGGATAGGGCTTCGATCGCATCGTCGTAGCGGCCCACCGCATGATAGGCATCGCCGAGCGGCCCGAGCGCATAGGCCTCGCCGACCGCGTAGCCGAGATCGCGGGCCATTTCTTCGCCCCGGCGGCACAGGCTGATGGCCGCCATATGCCGGGAGGCGCTCAGGTTCGCGAAGCCCAGGGTATGGAGGCACTCGAACTCCGCGTACGGCTCGTGCAGCTCACGCGCGATGGCCAGGGCGCACTCACAAGCCTGGATACCAGCTTCGTGATCACCGAGCCGGGTCGTGGTCACGCCGAGAATGCGCAGGCTCGACAGTTCGCTGTGGCGATCCCGGACGAGCCGAGCGACCTCAACGCCCTGCACGGCGTCTTTGCGTGCTTCCTGGAGAAGGTCTTGTTCCTCCGCGCAGTAAGCCCGCCAGTGCAGGGCGAGAGCCAGCGCGCGCTGATCCTCCAGTTGCTCAAAGACGTGGACGCACCGCTGCAGTACCGCGAGTGCCTCGGCGTTCTTGCCGCGTTCGGCGGTGAACTGGACGAGTTGCAGTTCCGCGTGCGCGGTCGCCAGGAGATCATCCGCCGAGTCCGCGGCGGCGATGACCGACCTCCACAGCTGCTCAGCATCGTCAAGACGGGCCTGGAAGAACTGGAAGGCCGCCTGGCGTGCGGCGAGTTGCGCCGCCAGTTCGTGCCTGCTCGTCGTGCAGGCACGCCTGGTCGCCTCCATGAGGTTAAGCCGTTCCACGTTGAACCAGGTGATCGGATCGGCCGTCAGCCGGCTGACCAGCGCGCCGGCCACGACACTCTCGTCACGGGAAGCAGCCCGGCGGGGAATCGCCGGGACCCGGGGCAGCCGGAGGTCCGCTGCGGCGGCGACCTCAAGCCAGCCCCTCAGCACGCGCACGAGGGCGGCGTCGCGTTCTGGCTCCGGTTCGTCGGCCAGCCGCTCGGACGCGTAATCGCGCAGTAGATCGTGCAGCCGGTACCGGGGCTCGCCGGTGGCGTCGGTCCCCACCGGCATCAGCAGGGACTTGTCCACGAGCTGGTTCACGACGTCGGCAGCATCCCGCTCGCCGAGCAGGGCGGCGATCACCCATTCGGCGACGTCGGCCGGCCACAGCAGGCCAATCCGCCGGAATGCCCGGCGCGCCCGCTCCTCCAGCATCTCGTAGCTAGGCATGACGCTGGCCCGGAACGCCAGGTCGTCCAGGGTTAGCTCGTCCAGCCGCCGCCGCTGGTCGGCGACCGCGTCGGCGATCCGCATGACGGGCCACGCCGGCCGCGTGGCGAGCTTGGCTCCGGCGATCCGGACGGCCAGGGGCAGCCGCCCGCACGCGGCCACCAGCATGTCACTGGCCGCGGTCTCGGCTGCCACCCGCTCGTGGCCAACGATGCGACTCAGCATCGCCACCGCGTCGGAATGCGGCAGCGCATCGAGATGCCGCAGGTGCGCTCCGGCCATCCCGCCCAGCCGGGACCGGCTGGTCACGATGACGGCACAGCCCGCGGTGCCGGGCAGCAGCGGCCGTACCTGATCCACGGAGCGGGCATCGTCCGCCATCACCAGGATCTTCTGGCCCGCCATCTGTGACCGCAGCAGCGCGGCCCGTTCCGTAGCCGAGTCCGGGATGGCGGATCCGTGGAGTCCGAGAGCCCGCAGCAGCTCGCCCAGGACCTCGGCCGGGTCGCGAGGAAGCTGGGTGGACCCGGCCAGCTCGACATGCATCTGCCCGTCTGGGAACACGTGCCGGAGCAGGTGCGCCACCTGCAGGGCCAGTGCCGTCTTGCCCACCCCAGGCGGCCCGCTGATGACCGCCATGGGCACCCCGACGGAGTCCGGGGTGGGCGTCAGCAGGCTCGTCAGGCTGCCGACCTCCACCGCACGGCCGGTGAAGTCGGGCAGGGCGGGCGGTAGCTGGCAGACGGGTGCACGCCCGTTGCCGGGCAGCCGGACGCCCTTGACCCGGGCTGGTCCCGAAGCGGATAGGGCGCTGTCGGCCGCACCGTCTGCCGCCTGCGGGAGATCCTGGCGCAGCACGCGGTCATGGGCCTCAGCCAGTTCGGCACCCGGGTAGACACCGAGCTGGTCATCCAGGCGGCGGCGCAGTAGATCGAATGCCTGCAGGGCCGCGGCCTGCTGCCCGATTCCCGCCAAGGCGATCATCAGGTGAGCGTGCGCCTTCTCGTTCAGCGGCTCGCGCGCGGCGAGCGACTGCAAGTGTGACACCACGCTGTCATGCCGGTGGGCACTGAATGAGGCCTCGGCGTAATCGATGATCAGAGCCGTCTGCTGACTGGTGAGCCCGGTTACGGCCGGGTGATCGCGTAGCAGGTCCAGCTCGGCCAGGGGGCTCCCGCGCCACAACCCAAGTGCCTTCTCGTACAGCCCGCAGGCGGCGTCCAGGTCGCCGCGGGCATTCGCTTCGCGGGCGTGCTCGGCCAGTTCGTGGTAGGCCAGCAGGTCGAGCTGTTCCGGGGTCGCGCGCAACAAGTAGCTGGGGCCGAGCGATTCAAGCGGGGACGCGGAATCTCGCGCGGGCCGGGCCGGATCGAGGATTCTGCGCAACTTGCTGACATGGGCTTGCACCTGGTTCACCGCCGTGGCAGGCGGGGTATCGCCCCACAGCGCATCAATGATCGCTTCGCGATGCAAGGCGGCGTTCGGGTGCAGGGCGAGAAGACCGAACACCGCGCGCCGCATGCCCGCGCCTAGGGCGAACTCAACCCCGCAGCGGGACACGGCCAGAGAACCAAGCACGCTCACCCGCACGCTGTCAGCGGCCGCCCGGGCACCGCCTATCCGTGCTGTTGGTTCGATGAACGTCACCCCATATACCCCCCAGTCGGGATCAGTCTCCCCATACAGTAAAAACTGACCAACTCGGTCATGGCCGATGCTACGCGCATAAGTAGCCAGGCCACGCGTCAGATACCCGATCAATCCGATGAATCGCTGCCGGTCTGGGCGCCGTGACCGCCCCGGCCTCGTTGACCGCCGGGGCCCGCTAACGCCGGCGATGTAAATGGATGCTGGCCGGACCGCGGCGCGGCTGGTTACCGTGGGCTGTGCCTGCCGATCCCGCGTCCTGGCCAGCCTGCCCGACGGGAACGAGCCCGCGGAGTCGGCCGGAGCCTGGACGCGCTCGACTGGTACGTCGTATTGGCCTGCTTTAAGCTCGGGATCATCCTGGAGAGTTCCAACGCGCGCGCCTGCGCCGGGCTGACCGACCGCGCGATCGGTGACCGGCTGCACGCCATGTCGCTCGCGCTGTTCGCCCGCGCGCGCCGTCTCGCCCGGGTGTGAGCCGCCCGCCCGCCTGCCGCGTTAAACCGTTGGCCCGAGAAGGGGTGCCGATGACCGACCCGCTGTTCGACCTGTCCGGCCGCGTCGCGCTCGTGACCGGCGGCAGCCGCGGCCTGGGCCGGGAGATCGCATTCGGCTTCGCCGCGCACGGCGCCCGCGTGATCGTGGCCAGCCGCAAGCAGGAGGCGTGTGAGCAGGCCGCGGCCGAGATCCGGGCCCGGCACGGCGTCGACGCGTGGGCGATCAGCGCCAACGTCTCGCACTGGGACCAGTGCGACGCGCTGGTAGATCGTGCCTACGAGCAGGCCGGCCGGGTCGACGTGCTGGTCAACAACGCCGGGCTGTCGCCCGTGTACTCCTCGCTGACCGATGTCACCGAGGCGCTCTACGACAAGGTGCTCGCGGTCAATCTCAAGGGGCCATTCCGGCTGGGCACGCTGGTCGGGGAGCGGATGGCCGCCGCCGGCTGCGGCACGATCATCAACATCTCCTCGGTGGAGGCGGTGAGCCCTTCGCCCCGCGCGCTGCCCTACGCCGCGGCCAAGGCCGGCCTGGACGCGCTCACGATCGGCCTGGCCAGCGCGTACGGCCCCGCGGTCCGGGTCAACACGATCATGGCCGGGCCGTTCCTCACCGACATCAGCAAGGCCTGGGACCTGGACGCGGTCGCCGAGAACCTGCGGCACACGGCCGCCCTGGGCCGGGCCGGGCGTCCCGAGGAGATCGTGGGCGCGGCCCTGTACCTCGCGTCGCCGTCCGCCAGTTTCACGTCCGGCGCCACCATCCGGGTCGACGGCGGCCATGGCGTCGTGCGGTGAAAGGTCTATTTCGGTGAAGGAGCGAGAGTGACCGAGCTTTACCCGGAAATCGAGCCGTACGCGCAGGGGATGCTCGGCGTCGGGGACGGCAACCGCGTGCACTGGGAGTCGAGCGGCAACCCGGCGGGGAAGGCCGCGCTCGTCGTGCACGGCGGCCCGGGTTCGGGTTCCAATCCGCGGATGCGCCGGTACTTCGACCCCGCGCGGTACCGGATTGTCCAGTTCGACCAGCGCGGCTGCGGCGCCAGCACTCCGCACGCGAGCGACCCGGCCACCGACATGAGCCACAACACCACCGCGCACCTGATCGCGGACATGGAGCGGCTGCGCGAGCACCTCGGCATCGGCCAGTGGCTGGTGTACGGCGGCTCCTGGGGCTCCACGCTCACGCTGGCCTACGCCGAGCAGCACCCGGAACGGGTCACCCAGATCGTTCTCTTCGCGGTCACGATGACCCGGCGCAGCGAGATCGACTGGCTCTACCGCGGCGCGGGCCGCTTCTTCCCGCGGGAGTGGGAACGGTTCTGGGCTGGGGCGGGCGGCATTCCCCGCCACGGCGACATCGTCGCCGCCTACGCCGGTTTGGTCGAGCACCCCGACGCCGCCGTCCGGGAGCGAGCGGTCGCCGACTGGTGCGCGTGGGAAGACGCGGTAGTGGCCGCGGAGGCTGCGCTTTCGGGGAAAACTGTGCTGTCGGGGGAGACCCAGGGCACCTCCAGCCCCTACGGCGGCCGCCCCCCGC
Organism: Streptosporangiaceae bacterium; assembly: GCA_036267555.1. Taxonomy (GTDB): domain Bacteria; phylum Actinomycetota; class Actinomycetes; order Streptosporangiales; family Streptosporangiaceae; genus JASHPR01. The sequence goes on from DATAVV010000383.1 coordinate 29,716, forward strand.
TGGCCAAGGTGGCGTTCATGCGCATCTGCAGCCGCTACTTCGCCCACGGCGCCTGGCTCGAGGAAGGCGTGCTGCTGCGCGAGGCCCACGTGCTGGCCGGGATCCCCGGTGTGCTTATCCACGGCCGCCTCGACATGGGCGGCCCGCTGATCACCCCCTGGGAACTGTCCCGCGCCTGGCCCGGCGCCCAGTTGCTCGTCGCGGAAGACTCCGGCCACCTCGGCAGCCCCACCTCCCGCGACCACATCCTCCATGCCCTGAACCGGCTAGCCCTGCGCTAGCGCCCGGGCCAGGCATTTGCGCCTTTGCGTCACGTCAGGGATTACTTGTGCCTATCCTGGCGAACCTAGCTCGTTCTGCTGGGGGGATAGATGAATCTCTTGCGCCCGCTACGAAAAATAGTCAGCCCGGGCCGCGGTGAGAGGTCGGCAGGCCTTCAGGCGGCGCTGCAATCGCCTGATGATCCGCTCGAATTGCGTGGCGTGACGATGATCCGGCGTCTTAAGGAAACGACCGGAGATGTATTTAACGTCGGGTGGTCGCCGGACGGGAATTTTCTTGCCGCAACTTCCTTGAATGGCGGTGTCGCCGTCTGGCAGGCGACAGCCGATCAGCCCCCGCTGCGTTTGTACGGTCACGGCGCCCGCAACGTGCTGGGGCTGGCGTGGCACCCCACGCGCCCGTTACTGGCGACCGCGGCCCGTGATTGCACCGTGCGGCTGTGGAACCTCAGCACCGGAGTTTCCGAAGTACTCAGGGAAGCCCAGGAACTCCTCGGCGTGAGTTGGTCACCAGATGGCCGATGGCTCGCTGTGACGGACGCTCAGGGTGGTGTCACCGTCTGGGATGAGAGAATTTCGGTGCAGCTTCGGCGTACTAATCTGGCGGCAAGAGAAGTCGCCCGAGCGCGCTGGTCGCCGGATGGCAGCCTGCTGATCGCCGGCGGCATGGGCATGGGCGTCGACATCCTGGGCAGCCGGAAGCTCGAATTATTGCGCGCGATAGCCTCCCATCTTCAGATCGTTGATTTAGATGTGTCTCCCGCTGGCGACAGGATCGCGACTGCCGTCGTGAATGGCGGTGTTGTATCTATCTGGGACGTGAGCACGGGCCAGGAGTGCATTGCCCTGGAAGGTCACACCGATGAGGTCAATTGCGTACGGTTCTGCCCCGATGGCGAGTTCCTGGCCACAAGATCCGCGCGTCAGACCCGGCTGTGGCGCTGTCGCGACTGGGAGTGCGTCGCGGTCATCCCCCAGGCTTACGACCACACATGGGGAGGCCTGGACTTTCATCCCCATCAGCCGCTCCTCGCGGTCAAAGGCAACGAAGCCGCCGAGATCAGCTGCTGGCGGCTGGACTACGACCTGCTGTTCGGCGCCCAGGTCCGGGCCGATTCCCGGCGCTATGCCAACGCCAAGGTAGTGCTGCTCGGGGACACCGGGGTGGGCAAGTCCGGGCTGGGGCTGGTGCTCAGCGGCCAGGAGTACCGGCCGACGGACTCAACGCACGGCCGCAACGTCTGGACGTTCGGCGCCGAGCAGGTGGAGGCGCCGGGCGGCGGTAGCCAGACGCGTGAGGTGCTGCTGTGGGACCTGGCCGGGCAACCCGGCTACCGGCTTGTCCACCAACTGCACCTGAACGAGGTGGCGGTGGCCCTGATCGTGTTCGATTCGCGCAGCGAGACCGACCCGTTCTCAGGCGTCAAGCACTGGGTGCGGGCACTGGCCCAGGCGCGGCGCCTGGAAGGCGACGCCGCCGTGCCGCTGCGGGCCTACCTGGTGGCGGCGCGGGCCGACCGCGGCGGGGTTGCGGTCACCCGAGACCGGGTCCGGGCCATGGTGGGCGAACTCGGCCTGGACGGATTCTTCGAGACCAGCGCGAAGGAGGGCTGGCAGGTCACCGACCTGGCCCAGGAGATCAGGACGGCCATCGACTGGGAGGCGCTCCCGATGGTCAGTTCCAACGCGCTGTTCGACTCGATCAAGCAGTACCTGGTGGAGGAGAAGCAGCAGGGACGGCTGCTGTCCACCGTCGACGACCTGTTCCGGGGTTTCCAGCGGACACAGCCCGGCAGCGCCGAAGGCCCGGGGCTACGGGCCAGCTTCGCGGCCTGTGTCGGCCGGGTCGAGAGCCGAGGGCTCATCCGCCGGCTGCACTTTGGTGGCCTGGTGCTGCTGCAGCCGGAACTGCTGGACGCGTACGCCTCGGCGATGGTCCAGGCCGCGAAGGAGGAGCCGGAAGGGCTCGGGTTCATCACCGAGCAGGCGGCTCTGAACGGGGACTTCCGGCTGGGGGAGAGCGAGCGGATCACGGACCGGGTCCAGGAGAAGCTGCTGCTGATCGCGACCGTGGAGGAGTTGCTCCGGCACGAGATCGCGCTGAAGGAGACGACCGACCGCGGAGCCGACCTGGTGTTCCCGTCCCAGTTCACCAGGGAACGGCCCGACCCGCCCGGCATCCCGGGCCAGCAGGTCGTGTTCACCTTCGAGGGCCCGCTGTACAGCATTTACGCCACGCTGGCCGTGCGCCTGTCCCACTCCCTGCTGTTCCAGCGCGAAGACATGTGGCAGAACGTCGCGTCCTATACCGCGACCGGCGGCGGGCGCTGCGGCCTTCACGTGCGCGAACTGGACGAAGGCCGAGGCGAGCTCGTCCTGTTCTTCGACGGGCAGGCCGGGCCGGCGGTGCGCATCCAGTTCGAGGCCTACGTCTTCGAGCACCTCAGACTGCGCGCGATCCGGGGAACGGTCAGTCGCCGGGGCATCCGGACCTGTTCCCGGTGCGGGTACGTCGTCCCGGAGAATCTGATCCGGCGGCGGCTCGACCGGAACGCGGCCAGCCTGCGCTGCCCGGACTGCGAGGAGGCAGTCATCAGCCTGGTCGATGAGCCATCCCGTGAGGGCACCGCGACCGACGCGGCGGTGGCCGAGATGAACCGCAGCGCAGACGCGCAGCGCAACCGGAACATCGCCGAGACGCGGCTGAAGGGCAAGATCGAGGCGAACGACTACGACGTGTTCCTCTGCTACAACACCCGGGACCGGCAGCAGGTCAAGGCCATCGCCGGCCGTCTCAAGGAGTACGGCATCCTGCCCTGGCTTGACGTGTGGGACGTCCGCCCTGGCACCCGCTGGCAGGACGAGCTCGCGCGGCAGATCACGTCGATCAACGCGGCTGCCGTGTTCCTCGGCCCCGGGAGAACGGGACCCTGGCAGGACCTCGAGATCCAGGAGATCCTGCAGCAGTTCGCCAAGCGCAAGCGCCCCGTCATCCCGGTCATCCTGGAGGGCCGCGCCGGCCGGCCGCAACTCCCCGGATTCCTCGGCCTGTGGCATGTGGTCGACATGCGCCAGGCGGAGCCCGAGCCGATGGGCCAGCTCGTCTGGGGCATCACCGGAGAGAAACAGCCGCTGGCCTAGCGCGGGCCGGTCCGGTGCCGCTAGGCGTTGCCGGATATCGCGGCGTTCCAGAACTTCTGGATCTCCGGGTAGATCAGGCGTCGAACGGGTTGGTGAAGAAGCTGGTGACCGACAGCATGTTGACGATCGCGCCGCCGTTGCGGCCGAGCACCGGCGCGAAGGCCCGGCACATGCTCAGCGTGCCGAAGTAGTTGGTCTCCATCTCCAGCCGGGCCGCGTCGAGGTTCGGCGCGCCGGGGAACGTGCTGTACTGCAGCACGCCCGCGTTGTTCACCAGCAGGCTGACGTCCGCGCAGCCTAAAGCTATGGGGATGAGCGTCAGCGCCTGGCCTTGTACTCGTAGAACGTGGTGTTCACCGCGCAGGTACCCGGCTGGATGATGCTCACCCGCAGCACGCCGGTGGCGGTGTCGTAGTCGTCGCCCTCGGCCTCGAACGTTCCGGTGCAGGAACTGCGCTGCGGAATCGAGCCGAGGTCGATGACGTGGCCGGCCACGCTGTGGCCGTTCAGCTTCCGGGCCAGGACGACCTCCAGCAGCGGCTTGGCGTTGCTGAACAGGGTCTGCGTCGAGTCGTCGGACTCGCAGATCAGCCGCCGGGCGGTGACGAAGTCGCAGCCCTGGATGTCGTTGACCGGGTGGTCCAGCTTGACGTACCCGGCGAGCCGCAGCGACCCGCCCTTGCGCGCGGTGGCCCGGTTCAGGATCGGCGTCGGGTAGATCTGCAGGTGCGTCATCGTGTTCCACTCGCCGGAGAGCGTCCAGCGGGTGCTGGGCGAGACCGCCACCCACGAGTTGTTGTACAACTCGCCGGTGACCAGCGTGTGCACGTACTGGTACTGAGCGCCGGACGGCGTGGTGACCAGGTACATCTTCGACGTGCCCGTGCTGGCCTTCCACTGGTAGTCGTCGAAGATGTAGCCGCGCGCCGAGTCCGGGTCGCCGATGTGCTGCCAGCCCGCCACGGCCAGGGGGATCGAGATCGACCCGAGGCCCCGGTAGAGCGTGTATGGCGTGCCGTGGCGGGGCGTGACCGTCGCCACGCCCTCGCCCGCGGTCAGCGTGGGCTCGGTGTAGCTGCGGGCCTGCCGCCAGCCCGCGATGCCGTGTGCGGACAGCGGGCGGGTCACGCCGGCGGCGCGGGCGGCGGCCGCGGCGGGGGTGGCGGGGGCGGGCAGGAAGACAGCCAGCGCGAGCCCGGCGGAAACGGCGACGGCCGCTCCGGCGGCGGCCACCCGGAGGCGGTGGCGAGCTGCCACGCGGAAGATTTGGGGCGCAGTCACAGTCGCACTATGTCAGAACCTGTGCCGGTTCGCGGCGTGACCCCGGGCACTGGGCCGTGCGGTGCCGCCGCCGCGCGCCTAGGGTCGTGTCATGGAGCCAGCACAGCAGGCCGTGACCGCGCCCGGGGTGCTGCTCGAGGCGCTGGGCCGGGGCCTGCCCGGCGACCGCGTCGTGGCCGATCCCGACGTGCTCGCCGCGATCTCGCACGACGAGGCCGAGTGGGCGCCGGCCGCGGCCGCGGCCGCCGGGGTGCGCGCGCGGTCCGAGGCCGAGGTGCAGCACGTGGTGCGGGTCTGCGCCGAACTGACCGTGCCGGTCGTGCCGCGCGGGGCGGGCACCGGGCTGTCCGGCGGGGCGAACGCGGTCAGCGGCTGCGTCATCCTCGACCTGTCGCGCATGAACCAGGTCCTCGAGATCGACCCCGACAACCTGGTGTGCGTCGTGCAGCCCGGCGCGGTCAACAACGACGTCAAGGCGGCCGTGGCCGAGCACGGCCTGTGGTACCCGCCGGATCCGGCCAGCGCCCCGTGGTCCACGATCGGCGGCAACGTCGCCACCAACGCCGGCGGCCTGTGCTGCCTGAAGTACGGCGTCACCCGGGACTACGTGCTCGGCCTGCGCGCGGTCGTCGGCGGGCCTGTCGCCTACGGCGACGCCGTGCGCCTCGGCCGGCGCACCACCAAGGGCGTGGCCGGGCTCGACCTGGCCGGGCTGTTCGTCGGGGCCGAGGGCACGCTCGGGGTCGTAACCGAGGTGACGCTGCGGCTTCGGCCCGCGCCGGCGGGCACGCCGCGCACGATCGTCGGCGCGTTCGGTGACCTGGTCTCCTCGGGCCGGGCCGTAGCCCAGATCACCCGGCGCGGGCTCACCCCGGCCGTGCTTGAACTGCTCGACCGGGCCTGCCTGGAAGCGGTCGAGGACTGGAAGCACCTGGGCCTGGAGGCGGACGCCGCCGCGCTGCTGCTGGCCCGCGTGGACACGCCGGGGGACTCCGGTGCGGCCGAGTCCGCCGCGGTCGCGTCGACCATGACCGGCGCCGGGGCGCTCTGGGTCGAGCAGTCGACCGACGAGACCGAGGCCGAGGCGCTGTTCGAGGCGCGGCGGCTGGCCTACCCGGCGCTGGAACGGCTCGGCCCGGTGCTCACCGAGGATGTCTGCGTGCCGCGGTCCAAGGTCCCGGAGATGCTGGAGCGGGTGAGCGCGATCGCCGCCCGCCGCGGCGTGCGGGTCGCGACGATCGCCCACGCGGGCGACGGCAACCTGCACCCGCTGCTGATCACGCCGCCGGGCGACGAGGCGGCGCGGGTCGCGGCCCAGGCCGCGTTCGAGGAGTTCCTCGACGCGGCGATCGCGCTCGGCGGCACGGTCACCGGTGAGCACGGGGTCGGGATCCTGAAGCGGGATGGCATGCGCCGCGAACTCGACCCCGGTTCCCTGGCGCTGCAGTCCGCGGTGCGCCGCGCCCTCGACCCGCTGGAGATCTTCAACCCGGGCAAGGGCTGACGCCGGGCCCGCGGTGCCGTCAGGGCTTGCGGGCCTCGATGAGGAACCGCGCGCTGTGCGCCACGAACGGGCCGTCGGCCTCGATCCGGTCGTGCAGCGCACGCAGCCGGCCGGCGTAGCGCTCCACGCTGAAGTCCGGCACCATCCAGATCACCTTGCGCAGGAAGTAGACCACCGCCCCGATGTCGAAGAACTCGACGCGCAGCGTCTCCGGGCGCAGGCTGGTGACCTCCAGGCCCGCGGCCTGCGCCCGGGCCCTGGCCTTCCCGGGATCACGCCTGCCCCGGACATCGGGCGGCTGCGGGCCGAGGAACCACTCGACGAGTTCGAACACGCTGGCCGGGCCGACCTGCTGCGAGAAATACGTGCCGCCCGGCTGCAGCACCCGTGCGATCTCCGCCCACCGGGTGACCACCGGATGGCGGGAAACCACCAGGTCGAAGGCTTCCGCCGCGAACGGCAGCGGCGGCTTGTCCTCGTCGGCGACCACGGCCACCCCGCGCGGGTGCAGCAGCCGGGTCGCCTTGACCACGTTCGGCGGCCACGCCTCGGTGGCCACGGTCAGCGGGGCCAGGTGTGCGGCTCCGGCCAGCACCTCGCCGCCACCGGTCTGGATGTCCAACGCGGCGCGGGCGCTGGCCATCTTCGCGCCCATCGCTCGCTGGTAGCCCCACGAGGGACGCTCCTCGGTGGCCCGGCCGTCCAGCCACGAGAAGTCCCAGCCGTCGACCGAAACGCAGCCGGCCTCGGCGATCAAGTCCTCGAACGCGCGCGACATGCCATCATCCCTACACCAACGGGCCCAGGTGCACGCAAACGAGTTGGCCCTACCGCCCCGGATGGACATGACCGCGGGCCAGGCGGTCCGGACGCGGGAGGTGGCGCCGGACGGCGCGACCGTCAGGCCGCCGGGCGCGGCGACGAGTACCTGGTCCGGATGCCAGGGCCCTGGGACGGCCCGGTGCGCGTCGTGCACACCGGCGCGGCCTCGTTCCGGTTCGCCACCCTGGCGGGCCACCTGGAGGCGGGGGAAATCGAATTCCGGCGGGCGGCCGCTCTCGCGGGCGGCCGGCCGCGGGGAGGCGTGACCATCCGGACGCGCTGGGTCGACTGGCCCCCGCCCGGCCGTGACGATCGGCCGGCTGAAACCGCGGCGGAGGTGTGACCGCCCGGGACGCGGGTAGCCCTGGCCTCAGCGGCGAGGTTCGCCGTCGGCCGCCGCGTCGGCCTGGCCCGGGGCCTGGCGCTGTGACCTGGGACTACGGCCCAAGCTTGCTTTAGTATGCGGTGCTTGCTAAAGTTAGCAGTGTTCATTCGGGTCGATCAAGGAGAGACATATGAGCAGCCTGACCAGGCAATACAGCGCTGCCGCGAGCCAGGCTCGCGACGCCGCAGGCAAGACCGCCGACTACTGGACCCAGCGCACGCGGACGCTGACGCAGACCACGCGGACGCTGGCCGGATACCTTCCCGAGGTCCGGCAGGTGGATCTGGTCCCGGTCGTCGAGCGCTACTTCGACTTCGTGCAGCGGACCGTGGACGCCAATCGCCGCGTCGCCGTCAAGGTGGCACGGGCCGCGGGCACGCTGCCCGTGGCCGCCCGCGACCGGGCCGGGGAGGCCGGGCAGGCCGTGCGCGAGAAGGCCACCGCCGCGGAGCAGGCATTTGACGAGCACACCGAGAAGGCCGCGCACGAACTGGCGCGCGAGGCCCGCAAGGTCGAGCGCGAGCAGGGCCGGCGCGCCCAGGCCAAGGCCCGCGAGCCGTACGAGGGCCTGACCAAGGCCGAGCTGAGCGACCGGCTGGCCAAGCGGGGCCTGCCCAAGACGGGCAACGTCGAGGACCTCATCGAGCGCCTCGTCGAGTCCGACGCCAGGTAAGCCCCTCGCCCAGCCACGACGCCCGGGCCGGAGCACACGCTCCGGCCCGGTTTCTCATGGAATGGGCCAGCGTGGGGGCGCCGGCGGGGAGCTTAGGGTGGTCGCGTGGATGCCGCGCAGCGACAGTTGAGTGAGCGGATCGACGACGCGACCCAGCGCCTGCTGGGCACGGCGCGGGTGCTGACCGATCCTGGCCTGCGGGAGCCGTCGATGCTGCCGGGCTGGAGCCGGGCGTATGTGCTCGCGCACCTGGCCCGCGGCGCCGACGCCATGCGCGATCTCCTGGTCGGGGCCAGGACGGGGGAGGACGGGTCCGCGTACGCCGGCAGCGAGTACCGGGCGGCCGGCATCGAGCAGGGCGCCCGCGGCAGCGCGAAGGACCTGGCGGCAGACGTGGCCGACTCGGCGATGGCCTTGCGCACGATCGCCCGGCAGTTGCCCGGCTCCGCCTGGCAGGTGTACCTGCGGATCCCGGGCCTGGTCCCGTTCCCGGCCGCCCAGTTGCTGGCCCGGCGGCTGGTCGAGGTCGAACTGCACCACGCCGACCTCGGTGCTGGTTACGGCCCGGAGAACTGGCCGGCCGAGTTCACGGCCATGGAACTGGCCGAGCCGATGCGCACGCAACGCCAGGACCGGCTCGACTGGGCCGGGCCGCCCGGGACCACCGCCTAGTCAGCCGCCCCGGCGCCGGGCCCGGCTGGGGAAGCCGGACTGGCCTGGTTGCCGCGTTAAGGGTCAAATGACAGTTGCGGGCGGCGGCCGTGCGGCGAGAGGCAAGCGGTGCCCGGCCGGGGGCTGTTAGTAGCCCCCGCCGACGGCCTGGTGCACGGGAAGTCCGCGGCCGGCACCGACGAGTTCCTCGGCATCCCGTACGCGCCCCCGCCCGTCGGCGCGCTGCGCTGGCAGCCGCCGCAGCCCGCCGCCCGGTGGCGGGGCGTCCGGCAGGCCACGGCGTTCGCCCCGCACTGCCCGCAGCCGCCGTCGGACTTCGGCGTAGCGAGCACTTCTGAGAACTGCCTGTACCTGAACGTATACGCCCCGGCACACGCCGCAAGCCTGCGCGGGCTGCCGGTCATGGTCTGGGTGCACGGCGGGTCGCTGCTGGTGGGGGAGAGCGATGACTGCAACCCGGCCGCACTGGTCCGCCGCGGCGTTGGACGGCCGCGTGCTGCCCCAGTCGATCGGCACCGCGCTGGCCAGCGGCCAGTTCAACCGCAGGTCGAGACCGACTTCTCGGCCGAGCACCACTGCGGGTTCTGGTCCCTGGCCGAGGGCTGACCGCCCCGCTTCGGCCCGGTCAGGTCACCAGCCGATCGCCGTCCCGTAGGCGGCCCAGCGCACCTCGGTGATCACCTCGGCCGGGGAGAGGATCTCCGCGGTGGCCACGATGCGCACGCCGACCACGGCGTTGAAGTTGCACCGCTGAGCCCATTCGGCCAGCGCGTCGCGGGCCGTGCCCGGATTCGGGTGCCCGCGGCTGGTCAGGATCGTGGCGCGGTTTATGACCTGGCCGTCCCGCAGGCCCTGCGGCAGCGAGTCGGTGGTGGTCATCGGAATGCATGGCTCGGGCATCGGGCCAGTATCCCAGAGAGGGCCGCCGGTCTCAGTCGTGGTTGCAGGTGCGGCGCAGCGCGCCCGGGGTCAGGTCGGCCAGCGTGGGGTACCCGTCCACGGCCATGATCAGGTCGGCCTCGGCCAGGAGGCTGCGCAGGACGTGGACGATGCCGTCGACGCCGCCGATCGCGAGCCCGTAGGCGTACGGGCGCCCGACGCCCACCGCGGTGGCGCCCAGGGCGAGCGCCTTGATCACGTCGGCGCCGGAGCGGACGCCGGAGTCGAACAGCACGGGCAGGCCGTCGGCGGCGTCCACCACGGCGGGCAGGCAGTCGAGCGCGGGCAGGCCGCCGTCGGCCTGCCGGCCGCCGTGGGTCGAGCAGTAGAGCCCGTCCACCCCGCCGTCCTTGGCCCGGCGGGCGTCGTCGGGGTGGCAGATGCCCTTGACCAGCAGCGGCAGCGTGGTGAGCGAGCGCAGCCAGGGCAGGTCGTCCCAGGTGAGCGGGTTGCCGAACAGGCGGCTGAAGCCCCCGACCGTCGCGGCCACATCCTGCGCCGGGTCATGGATGCCCAGCAGGTCGCGGAACACCGGGTCGGAGGTGTAGTTGGCCAGGCAGTGCCCGCGAAGCTGAGGGAAGTTGCTCGTGCCGAGGTCGCGCGGGCGCCAGCCGGTGACCCAGGTGTCGAGGGTGACCACGATGCCCTTGAACCCGGCCGCCTCGGCCCGGTGCACCAGGCTCGCGGCCAGGTCCCGGTCGGTGGGCGGGTAGAGCTGGAAGAAGCCCGGCGTGCCGCCGAACCGGGCCGCGACGTCCTCCATGGGGTCGACGGTCAGCGTGGAAGCGATCATCGGCACGCCGGTGCGCGCCGCGGCCTGTGCGGTGGCGAGGTCCCCGTGCCCGTCCTGGGCGCACAGGCCGATCACCCCGATGGGCGCCATGAACAGCGGGGACGGCAGCGTCATCCCGAACAGGTCGACGGACAGGTCGCGCTCGGTCGCGCCCACGAACATGCGGGGGATCAGGCCCCAGTCGTGAAACGCGCGCGCGTTGGCCCGCTGGGTGTGCTCACTGCCCGCGCCCCCGGCGACGTACGACAGCACCGACGGCGGCAGCGCCCGTGCCGCCCTGGCCTCGAGTTCGGGAAAGGCCATCGGGAACCGGGGCAGGACCCCGCGCAGGCCGTCGGCGTAGATCTCGGTCTGGTAGTCGCCGAACGCTCCGCTGATCATTGTCTATCTTGAGCACTGAGCCGATCGGGGTGTCAAGGACGGGTTCAGGGCGGCAGGCCCGCCGCGCGGGCCAGGACGGAGGGGACGACGTGGGTTACTCGGCCGCGGGGTGGCTTGGCTTCGGCGCGGCGCTGGCCGGGGCGTCCGGCGCGCTGACCGGCCTGTTGTTCGTCGCCGTCTCGTTCAAGAGCGACCTGATCACCCGGTCGCGCACCCTCGCCCCCCGCGCGGCGCAGACCCTGACGCTGTTCATGATCTCGGTGCTCGCCGGGCTGCTGCTCGTGGCGCCCCAGCCCCGGGCCGCGCTCGGGTCCGAGTTCCTGGCCCTGGCGCTGGCCTGCGGCGTGATCCTGGTCATCCTCGACCGCCGGGCGACCCGCGGGGCCGGCGGGCCGGGACCGGACAGCAGGTTGGCCGGCTACCTTGACCGGTACTCGCCCAACCTGGTCACCGCGCTGCTGCTGGGCGTGGCGGGCATCACCGACCTCGTGCATGCGGGCGGCGGGCTTTACTGGCTGATCCCGGCCTCGATGGCCAGCCTGATCGGCGGCGTGGTCAGCGCGTGGCTGTTCCTGGTCAAGGTCAACGGGTAGCGAGCTAGGCCGGCGGCCCGTTGTGCCGCGCCACGGCGTCGGCGTAGTTCTGCAGCGTCTCGCCCGGGTTCGCGCCCTCGACCGCCGACCGGGTCACCGAGGCCGGGCTGGCAGAGGTGCGGCGCTGGCTGACCGCGACCCAGGTCGACCATACGCTCCGGGCGGAGCCGCTGCTGCGGTCGGCATTCTTCTGGCTGATGACGCCCGATCAGGTGGCCGCCCACCTGGACCAGGAGGCGGTCTACTTCCGGACCGTGGCCGGGAAGCTGCGCGAGATCGCGGACGGAAAGGACCGGGGCGAGTTCGGCCGCAGCCCGCAGACGCAGTCGCTGCGGGTCGCCATCGAGGCCTCGATCAGGGTCAACGAGGCACTGGCCGGCTGGGCCGAGTGGGCCAAGACCCAGCCCCCGGCCCGGGGCTCATAGGGCGCGCGGAGCCGGGGCCGCGCGCGCCCGGCACCGCCCGGCACCGCCGGGTGCCGTTCGCAGGGTCATGAAGCTGGCCAGATCCGGCTAGATGTTGCCCGGCGTCTCCTGGCGGGCGCCGTACTTGGCCGCGAGCGGATTCCAGACCTGGACGAACTCCTGCTTGGAGGTGGCCGCCTGCGAGTCCATGCTGAACGCGGCGCTGTAGGCCTTCGACCGCGCGGCGGGCTTGCACCCCGAGTGCAGTTGCTGCCGGGCCCAGATCAGGTAGTCGCGGTCGGCGCTCAGCGAGTCATGCAGGGCCTTGATCAGGTCGGCCTTGACCGCTGCGCCGTTGGTCAGGGCGCTCATGGTCAGGGCCTCGGCCTGCTTGTTCTCGGTGTTGCGCTGGTTCACGACCCGGCGGATCCTGGCCACCGACACGGGCAGGCTCTTGCAGTTGCGGACGTCACCGACCGCGCCAGCCAGGCTCTTCCTGGCGGCGCCGCTCGAATCGAGCAGGGTGGTCACGGCCGACGCCTGCTGGGTCGCCAGGCGGGAAGTGGACGCGGCCGGAGCCGAGGATCCGTTGGCGGACGCCGGCGATTTGCTCGGTGCCGAGCCGCCCGAGAACGCCACGATGGCGACGATCAGCACGATGACGACGACGACCGCGCCCGCCCCGATCACTAGCCGCTTGTCGGCGGGGAGTTGCACGGTATGGCCGCCGGGGAGTCGCAGCGACGTGTCCTTCCGGCGCGGGCCCGCCCCGGCCAGCGGCTGCTGCCAGTTCGCCCCGGCCTGCTGCTGCCAGCCGGGTGCGCCCGCGGGCTGTGGCCAGTCAGGGCCGCCCTCGGGTCGCTGCCAGCCCGCTCCGCCCGACGGCGACTGCGGCGGCGGCGGCGACTGCGGCGGCTGCTGCCAGTTCCCTCCGGTCTGCTGCTGCCAGTTCGGCCCGGCCTGCTGCTGCCAGTCCGCTCCGCCCGGACCCTGCTGCCAGTCCGCTCCGCCCGCCGGCTGCTGCCAGTCCGGTGCGCCCGGCTGCTGCCAGTCCGCGCCGCCCACCGGTTGCTGCCAGTCCGCCGTCGCCCAGTCGGGATCCGGCGGGGCCGGGGTGAGGGCCTGCGTGGCCTGGACGTCGTGCGGCCCGGTCGGTCCCTGGCCGCCAGGCGGCCAGGCGGCCGGGGCGGCGGCGGCGTTCGGCTGGGTGTCGCCCGAGGCCGGCTCGGCATCGCCCGGCGCTGAGCCAGAGCCGCCCGCGGCATGTCCAGGGCTACCGGGAACCGGTCCCGCCAGCCCGGAGCCGGCCGGGGTCAGCCCCGGAATCAGGACCGACTCGGCCGGGGCCGCCCCGGGTCCGGGGCCGGCCGGGGTCAGGCCCGGGATCAGATCCGGCTCGGCGGAGGCCGGGCCGAGGCCGCCGTCCGCGCCCGGCCGGGCGTCACCGCCGGGGCCGAGGTAACCCGGCGCCTGCCACGACCCGGGAGTGGCGGGCTCGGCGGGCAGCAACCCGAGCGCGTCGTGCAGGTCCTCGGCGAACTCGGCGCAGCTTGGGTACCGATCCGCCGGGTTCTTGGCCATGGCCCGGGCCAGCACCTGGTCGACGGCACCCGGCAGTTCCGGCCGCGCGGCGGCGGCCGAGGGCGGCGCCGCGTACAGGTGCGCGTACAGCACGGTCAGCCCCTGATCCTGCCCGAACGGCGGCGCGCCGCACAGCAGTTCGTAGCCGGAGCAGGCCAGCGAGTAGAGGTCCGCGCGCCCGTCCAGGGCGCGGCCCTCGATCTGCTCCGGCGCGGTGTAGTCGAGCCGTCCGGAGATCTGGCCGGTGGCGGCGGGGTCGCCCGGCGGGTCCTTGATCATCCCGAAGTCGGACAGGTACACGTGATCGAAGTCGCTGCCGTCGGCCCGGCGCGGCGTCTGCCCGGCCGGCGTGCTGGTGTCGAGCAGCATGCTGGCGGGCTTGAGGTCGCCGTGGACCAGGCCGCGGGCATGCGCGGCGTCCAGGGCCGACGCGATCTGGGCGATGATGTTCCACGCCCACGCGGTCGGCAGCGGCCCGAGCCGTCCCAGCAGCCCCCGGGCGTCGCCGCCCTGGACGTAGCGCATGGCCACGTACAGGGCGCCGTTCGCCTCACCCGCCTCGTAGATCGGGATGATGTGCGGATGGCCGATCTCGGCGACCGCCTGGGACTGGCTCAGGAACCGGGCCTTGAAGACCTCGTCGCGGGTCAGTTCGGGCGTGAGGATCTTGAGCGCCACCTGGCGGTCCCCGCGCTCATCCTGGGCGAGGTAGACAACGGCCAGGTCACCCCGGCCGATGTATCCCTCCAGGCGGTAACCGGCGACTGTGCCGGACATCCCGGACAGAGCCGGCTGCGTTTCGCGGGTCATGGGCGCACCTCACGAACCTCCGCTCGCGGTGCGGCTAGCGGGCAAAAGCAGCTCCACGATAGTGACATTTCACCAGGCCTGTCCGGCCAACACCGAATCAACGACAGCTGAGCGGCCGCGCCCGGGCGGCATGCTCCGGGGTGCGGGCATCCAGAGATTTTGTCACGATCGGCCCACCCGCAGGACGCTTTGCCACAGTCGCCGCGGCGCGGCCCCCGTTATTAGGGCGCGGCCAGGCCCGAGTTGAGCAACTGATACAGGACGTGATCTTGCCACCGGCCCGCGATGGCGAGGTACCCGGGCGCCAGGCCGAAGCGGACGAACCCGTTGCGCTCCAGCACGCGCTGTGAGGCGGTGTTGTGCGGCAGCGTCTCGGCCTGGATCCGGTGCAGCCCGAGTTCGCCGAAGGTCACGCCGATCATCTCGCGCACGGCCGCCGTGGCCAGGCCGCGCCCGTTGTGGTCCGCGGCCACCCAGTAGCCCATGCTGCACGACTGGAACGGGCCGCGCACGATGCCGCTGAGCGTGACGCGGCCCACGAGGCGGCCGGTTTCGTCGAGGATGCCGTGCGGCAGGCCCGATCCCTGCCGGTGCGCCGACAGCGCGTTCCTGACGACCTCCCGCTGCCCGCCGGCCGTGAAGTACTCCTCGCGGTGACGCGGGTCCCATGGGGCGAGGAACTCGCGGTTGGCGCGGGCCAGGCCGGCCAGGGCGGGCGCGTCCTCGATCGTGAGGAGCCGGGTGACGCTCATCTGCTCATGATCGCCGGGCCGGGCCGGGCCTGCGGGCCAGTTCGTAGGCAAAGCGGATCGTCTGCGTGAGCGGGTCCGCGGGCGCGAACGCGCTGAGCGCGCGGCGCAGGTCGGCCTCGAAACTGCCGGCGGACCGGCCCAGCGCGCTCCGGGACAGCGTCGAGGTGGAGAACGCGTAGCCGATTAGCGAATCGGGCGTCCACTCGTGAACCGCGGGGAACGTGTAGGAGCCCACGGCCTCGAAACCGGCCCCGGCCAGGACGTCGCGATCCGGCCGCTGCTCGCGGTCGGCGGCATAGCCGGCCGGGATCAGGGCGCTCGCGCCGGTGCGGGTCTTCCACTCGTCCGCGACGTGCGACGCGACCTGCTGCCAGGGCGCCGGGCCGGGCCACGGACCCTCGCTCCACAGCAGCGCGACGAACCGGCCCGGCCGCAGCCACCGCCAGGCGCGGGCGGCCACGGCCGTCCGGGGCAGGCGGTGAAAGGCGTTGCCGATGGTTACCAGGTCGAACGCCTCTTCGGGCGCGGAAAGGCCCGCGGCGTCCGCGACCATCGGGCGGATCGAGCCGATCCCGGCCGCCTGCGCCTTCTCGCGGACCACGTCGATCATCTCCGGTTCCTGGTCGACGGCCCAGATCTGGCCGAAATGACGGTGCAGGGCGAAGCTGATCAGCCCGGGACCGCAGCCTAAGTCGAGCAGCCGTCCCTCGCCGTCGGCCCCGGCGCGGGACGCGAGGTCATCGGCCAGGCTGCGCGGGTAGGGCACGCGGAAGCGGTCGTAGTACCGGGCGGTGCCCGTGTACAGGTCGCGCCGGAACTCTAATTCCTCCACCAGGCTATTGTCGCTTCCGGGGGGGCACCAGCGGCGCGAGGGGGGTTGATCATGGCGCAGGGGCCGGAGCAGGCCCGGCCGGTCCGTAGCTGGCCCGCGGCCGCGGCCATCCTGGCCGAGCGGGACCCGGTGCTGCGCCGGCTGGCGGCGCAGGCCGGCCCGCCCCGCGTCCGGCCGCCGGCCGAATCGCATTTCGCGGCGCTGGTCCGCGCGGTCGTCTACCAGCAACTGGCCGGGGCCGCGGCCGCCGCGATCCACGGCCGCCTGATCGCCGCGCTCGGCGGTGAGGTCGCCCCCGAGCCGCTGCGGGCGCTGTCCGCCGACACGCTCCGGTCCGTGGGCCTGTCCGGCGCCAAGGCCGCGTCCGTGCGGGACCTGGCGGACAAGGTGCTGGACGGGACGGTCGTGCTCGACCCGCGGGGCCTGCGGGCCGAAAGCGACGCCGAGGTCGTCGCCCGCCTGTCGGCCGTGCGCGGGATCGGCAAGTGGACCGCGGAGATGTTCCTGATGTTCCAGCTACGGCGCCTGGACGTGTGGCCCACCGGCGACCTGGGGGTGCGGAAGGGATTCGGGCTGGCCTGGGGGATCCCGACGCCGACCGCCAGGGAACTCGACCCGCTCGGCGAGCCCTACCGCCCGTACCGGTCGGTCGTGGCCTGGTACTGCTGGCGAGCCGCCGAGATCTACGGCGGTGCCGCGGAAAGCGCCGTAACGCGGTGACCGGCCGCCCTGGTCGCCCCGATCGGTATACCTAGCGCAGCCGGGCCAGTTCGCCGCGGACCTCGTCCCAGGGGAAGACGGCGGTCCCCTCGGTCGCGTCCGGCAGCCGGTCCGGGTCGAGGACGACGCGGACCCCCCATTCGGCCAGGATCGCCACGCTGCGCTCGAACACCGGATGGCGGGCCAGCGCCGCGTTGGGCCAGGGCGCGGCCACCATGGGCAGGCCCAGGCCCACCGCCTCGTTCAGCAGGCCGAGGGCCAGCGTGTCGCTGATCCCCTGGGCCCACTTGTTGACGGTGTTGAACGTGGCCGGCGCGATCACGAAGGCATCGGCGGGCGGCAGCACGTCCGGCTCGTCGGGATGCTTGTACTGGCTGCGGACCGGATGCCCGGTCTGCTCGGCCAGCGGCCCGGTGTCCAGGAACTTCGTCGCGGCGGGCGTGGCGATCACGCACACGTCCCAGCCCTGCCGCTGCGCGAACCCCGCGAAGTCCGGCAGTTGCCCGGCCGGCCTCGCGCCGCACGCGACGACGTACAGGACAGGGGATCTGTCGGCGGTCATGCGAACGTCCTTTCCGGCGCCTGGTCGGCACGCTACATCCTGGGTTGTAGCTGGGCTGCGACCCGGGACGGACGCGTTCGCGCCGGGTCGTGGCTACTGTTCGGTTATGGCTGCTAGACAGGAAGCCGTGGCGCCGCTGCGGCCGCCGCTGGCCTACCGGATGACGCGCCGGCAGCGGGTGGCGGCCGACAGCGCGGTGGCGGCCGCCACGGTGCTGATCGTGGCGTTCAAAGCCGGGCTGCTGCATGGCTGGCACTCCCACATGCCCACGGCGGTGACGGCCGGCGCGGCCCTGGCGCTCGGCGCCGCCGTGCTGGCCGCCGTGGCCAGCGGCACCGGGCCGAGACCGAGCGCGGCCGCCAGGCCGTCAGGGAGGAACGGGTCCGGATCGCCCGCGAGCCGCACGACGTCGTGGCGCACAGCCTGAGCGTGGTCACGGTCCAGGCCGGCGTCGGCCGCCGGGTCGAGGCGGTCAGGCCGGGGGAGGCGCTGCGGGCGCTGCGGGCGGTCGAGGTGACCGGCCGGGGCGCGCTGGAAGAACTGCGGCGCATCCTGGGGCTGCTGCGCGACGAGGCCGAGGGGGCGAGCCTGGCCCGGGCGCCGGGGATCGAGGATCTCGGGGGAATTGGCGTCGGCATGCGCGAGCGCGCCGTGGCGTTCGGCGGCACGCTGGACGCCGGGCCGCCGCCGGGCGGCGGGTTCGGCGTCAGCGCGTTCCTGCCGGTGCGTGCGACGGCCGGGCAGGTGACCCGGTGACGATCGGCGTCGTGGTCGCCGACGACCAGGCCATCGTGCGGGCCGGGTTCCGGCTGCTGATCGGCTCCGAGCCGGACCTGGCGGTGCTGGGCGTGGCCGCGAACGGCGCGGAGGCGGTCAAGGTCGCCGGCCAGACCACCCCGGACGTGGTGCTGATGGACATCCGCATGCCGGTGCTGGACGGCATCGAGGCCACCCGCCGGATCACGGCGTCCGGGCCGCCGCCCCGGGTCCTGATCCTGACCACGTTCGACCTCGACGAGTATGTATTCGGCGCGCTGCGGGCCGGGGCGAGCGGGTTCATGCTCAAGGAGCGCCCGCCCGAGGAACTGCTGTCAGCCATCCGGGTCATCGCGGCCGGCGAGGCCCTGCTCGCGCCGAACATCACCCAGCGGCTGATCGCGCACTTCGCGCGGCAGCCGGACCCGATGCGGCCGCTGCCGCGTTCGATGGCCCAGTTGACGGCGCGCGAGCGCGAGGTGCTCGTGCTGATCGCCAACGGGTTGTCCAACACCGAGATCGCCGGACGGCTGACGATGAGCGTGCCCACGGCCAAGACGCACGTCAGCCGGATCCTGGCCAAGCTCGCGGCCCGGGACCGGGCCCAGCTTGTCGTGCTCGCCTACCAGGCCGGCCTGGTGACCCCGGGCTAGCAGGCGGGCTACATCCCAGGTTGCAGGCCGTGGCCGCCGGTAACGCCGTGGCCGCAGGCGAACCCGATCCGCCAGGCCGACGACGCGCGGCGCCGCGCTGGCCACCATGGACTGATGCGGGCGGGGCGCTGACATGGCCGGGCTGAGGGCGGCAGCCGCCGCCGTGGCGGACGGCATCGCGGCGCTGCAGGACCTGACCCTCGGCCCTGGTGACGAGCTGGAGAGCCCGGCCGACGTGCGGGATGTGCTCGCCAGCCTGGCCCAGGCCATGGCCCAGATGCCGCAGATGCTCGGCCAGCTCGCGGTGTTCGTCGAGATCGAGCACGTCAAGGGCGGGGTCGCGGACTGGCCCGACACCGAAGCGGCCGGGCACGTGCGGGCCGTCAGCCAGGCCCTGCACCGGGCCGGCCTGGACGCCGAGACCATGGCCGCGGCGCTGGGCGCGGCCATGCAGGCCTGCGCCAGCCTCAGGGCGTCCGCCCCGCGCGGCGGCTGAACCCCGGCCGGGGCCAGGCCGGGGACGCCAGATCGTCCCGGGCGCCAGGAAAATGGTGAAACGCCGGTACTGATCGACCCGGTGAAATGGCATCAACCCCTATTCCGCGTTAAAAATGAATAAACAGGGGAGCAATTCGGACAGCTTGTTTTTCATGTATCTGCCGGGCCCTAAAATCCTCTTCCTGTAAGGCGGCCGCAGAAGGGCTGCCGAGCCATTCATCACGGTAAGAAGAAGGAGATGGAGCATGCCAATTCAGGTTAGTTCCGAGTCCGGAAGCACCTCCCGGCGGCCGAGACTTCGGGCCGTCCGCGTGACCGCGGCGGCCGCGGTGGCGGCGGCGGCCGTGGCGATGGTGGCCGGCGCGGCGGGCCCGGCGCTCGCCACGCCGGCGGGCCCGGTGCCGTCGGTGGTGACCGGTCACGTCGCCGCTCAGCCGTCCATCAAGGGGGGCGTGAGCGCCGCCGCCAGGTTCTGGACCCGCGGCCGGATGCTCTCGGCCCGCAGCGCCCAGGCGATCGTGGCCAAGCGGGGCGCGCAGGTCCCGAACTTCTCGCGGCCGACCGGCAAGGCGGGCAAGGTCGCCGCGGCCCTGCCCGCGCAGGCGGCAAGGTCCGGAAAGAGCGCGATCCGTCCCGACACCGGGCCGATCGGCGCTCCCTGGCCCGGCAACCCCAACCTGCCCCCGGCCACCACCACCGGCCGGGTGTTCTTCACGACCAACGGCGGCCGTGAATCCTGGAGTTGCTCGGCCAGCCTGGTGAACAGCGCGGCGAAGAACGAGGTGTTCACCGCCGGGCACTGCGTCTACGGGAACCTCGGTGGCGAGGCGCCGGGCGAGGGATGGCACTCGAACTGGGTGTTCGTCCCTGGCTACCACAACGGCACCGCCCCTCACGGCGTCTGGACGGCACGGCAGTTGTGGACGCTGACCGCCTACGTCCAGACTCAGTCGGAGAGCTACGACATGGGCGCCGTGGTCCTCAACCCCAACGCCAACGGGCAGCAGGCCGTCAACCTCCTCGGCGGGCAGGGACTCGCCTGGAACTGGTCGGCCAGCCAGTACGTGTATTCCTTCGGCTACCCGGCCGCTCCGCCCTTCAACGGGAGCGTGCTGGACTACTGCAGCGGCTATGAGTTCAACTGGCCGTACTACGCCAGCACAATGGGCCTGAACTGCAACTTCACCCCGGGCTCCAGCGGCGGGCCGTGGCTGGCCTTCTTCAACGGTGAATACGGCTACGTCAACGGCGTGAACGCCTTCAGCTACACGTCGATCCCCGGGTACATTTTCTCGCCGTACTTCGGCACCGACGCCTACGACCTCTACCTCGCGGCCTAGGCGCCATTACGCAAAACGTCTGGGTGCACGAGGCTCCTATGCTCGTGCACCCAGACGGTTCTGTGTTTCCTGAAGGTGTGCCGGTCACCTGCGCAACAGCATGACGATGAGCACGATGATGACGATCACGACTATGGTCCCGATGCCGATGTAAATGGCTCTGCCCTCCTTCGAAGTTCCGCCCGCCTTAGCTGTCCGGGTTGGCTGGCTTTAAACATGGCGTCACGCGGGGATGCGGGCGGGCGCGGTCTGTGCCGCCCGCCGGGCCGCGCGCATCCGGGCCTTGGCCTCGCGCTGGCGCAACCGCCGCCGCTCCTCCTCGTTCAGCCCGCCCCAGATGCCCTCCAGTGGCCCGGCGTCCAGCGCGTACCGCAGGCAGTCGGTCCGCACCGGGCAGCGGGCGCACACGGCCTTCGCCCCGGAGACCTGCCTGAGGGCGGGCCCCGACGCGGTGATGGGGAAGAAGAGGTCAGGATCGGCATACTGGCAGGCGGCGTAGGACCACCACTCAGCCTGGTTCGGTGCAGTAGTCGTCATGTGAGCCTCGGTTTGCTCGCGTCCGGCTGGCCATCGCGGCTGGCTGTCGCAGCCGTGAGCGATCTGACTTCCCAGATCGGCCCGGCCTATTCCTGCCGGGGCCAGCCTGTTTACCGGCGCCCGCGGCTCCACTGCGGCTTGCGCTTCTCCAGGAACGCGTGCATTCCCTCGCGGGCGTCTGGCAACTGGCTGGTCGCGGCCATGACCTCGATCGCGTAGGCGTACGCCTTGGGCTGGTCCAGGTCGACCTGCGTGTAGAGGGCCTGCTTGCCGATGCCCTTGCTGGCCGCGGACCCGAGCGTGACGCGCTCGAGCAGGTCCTCGGTGGCCGCGTCGAGCTGGTCGGCCGGGACGACCCGGTTGACCAGTCCCCAGTCCAGCGCGGTGCGGGCGTCGATCGTCTCGCCCGACATGGCCATCTCCGCGGCCCGCTTGCGGCCGACGTTGCGCGCGACCGCCACCATGGGCGTGTGGCAGAACCAGCCGCCCTTGCCTCCCGGGGCGGCGAAGCCCGCGTTCTCGCTGGCCACGGCGAGGTCGGCGGTCGCGACGAGCTGGCAGCCAGCGGCCGTGGCCAGCCCGTGCACGCGCGCCACCACCGGCTGCGGCACCTGCTGCATGAGCGTCATCAGCTCGGTGCAGGTCGTCAGCAGCGACCGGACCGCGGGCAGGTCGGCGTCGGCCACGTCGGCGAAGTCGTGCCCAGCGCTGAACACCGGGCCGTTGCCGGCCAGGACGATGCCCAGCGCGTCGCCGTCGCCCACCTCGCGGAACGCCGCGATCAGCTCGCGCATGTGCGGCAGCGACAGGGCGTTGCGCCGCTGCGGGCGGTTCATCGTGATCGTGGCGAACGCACCCGACCGCTCGACCAGGATGTGCTCGAAGTCCATGGCCCCCTCCTGCCTGCTCCCTTGACCGCAGCCTACGCGCCGGGCGCCGGGTCGCCCGTCCGGGCCGCCCGGCGCTTCGCCCACCGGTTGACAAGCAGGATCACCGCGGTGGCCGCGGTGCGCAGCAGTCCCGCGCGGCGGGACAGCACGTCCGAGTCGGCCGTCAGCAGGCCCCGGCGCCGCCCGAGGTCGAGCGTGGCCTGCGTGGCCAGGCTGGCCACCAGCAGGTTCAGGGCGAAGATGCCGACGGCCAGCGGGTTGCTGGCGTACTGGCCGAGCAGGGCGCTGGTGAACGGCATGATCGTGATCGTGAACAGGAAGGCGAAGTTCCACCAGGCCAGGCCCTCCTGCTGGCCGCTGAGCTGGCGGAACACCCGGTGGTGGATGAGCCAGAAATGGGCGATCACATAAAACGAGATCACGTAGCTGATGAGCTGGTCGGCATCGTGGCCGAGCTGCGCGGCGAGGTCGGAGGCCGACTGCGGGTTGGCGAGCTTGGACGGCACCGTGAGCTGCAGGACCAGCAGCGTGAGCGCGATCGCTACCACGCCGTCGGACAAGGTGAGCAGGCGGTCCACGCTCGGCAGGTCGTCGCGCTTGGCCGCGGCGGCGTCGGAGCCCCCGGCCGGGGCTGGTTCGGTGGACATCGCAGCCTAGCTTGGCTGACCCGCGCGGGCGCCCCGGCTGAGCCCTTGGCTACCTTGCGGTAACTTTGGGGGCGCCGCTCTGCGTCCCGCGGCCGGCGATAGGAGGTCCCGTGGCCGACATGCGATCGCTGCTCGCCGGAGCCGTGGGGGAGGAGCACGTGCTGGCCGCGGGCGACTTCCCGCCGGATTACGGCCACGACGAGACCCTCACCGTCCCGGCCGGCGAGCCGGCGTTCGTGGTCCGGCCCGGCGCGACCGCCGAGGTGGCCGCGGTGCTGCGGATCGCCGTCGAGTACGGGCTCGCGGTGACCGCGCGCGGCTCGGGCACGGGCATGTCGGGGGCGGCGATTCCCCGCGACGGCGCCCTGGTGCTGTCGTTCGAGCGGATGAACCAGGTGCTGGAGGTCGACGCCGCGAACAACACCGCGACCGTGCAGCCGGGCGTGACCCTGGCCCAGCTGGACGAGGCCGCGGCCGCCCACGGCCTGTTCTACCCGGTGTACCCGGGCGAGATGAGCGCCAGCGTGGGCGGCACGATCGGCACCAACGCGGGCGGGATGCGGGCGGCCAAGTACGGCGTCACCCGCCACCACGTACTCGGGATCGAGGCCGTCCTGGCCTCGGGCGAGGTGCTGCGCACCGGCGGGAAGTACACCAAGAACAGCACCGGCTATGACCTGACCCAGCTGATCATCGGCTCCGAGGGCACCCTGGCCCTGGCGACCGAGGCGGTGGTCCGGCTCTACCCGCGGCTGCCGCACCAGGCCACCATGCTGGCCCCGTTCGCGTCGCTGGAGGAGGTCACCACCGCCGTGCCGCGCATCGTGGCCAGCGGGGTCGGGCCGCTGATCCTCGAGTACATCGACCTGGTCACGATGGCGGCGATCACCGCGAACGACGACCTCGACCTCGGGATCCCGGCGACGGTCCGCGAGAGCGCGCTGGCCTACCTGGTCGTGGTGCTGGAGGAGCGCAGCCAGGACCGCCTGGACGCCACGGTGGAGGAGGTGGGGCAGCAACTCGGCGAACTCGGCGCGGCCGACGTCTATGTGCTGCCCGGCCCGGCCGCGCGCCGCCTCATCGAGGCGCGCGAGAAGGCGTTCTTCGCGGCCAAGGCGGCCGGGGCCGACGACATCGTGGACACGGTCGTGCCGCGGGCGGCCATGGCCGCGTTCCTGGCCGACGTCACCCAGATCGCCGGCGACCACGGCGGGCTGGCCGTCGGCTGCGGGCACGCGGGCGACGGCAACGTGCACCTGGCCGTGTTCCAGCCCGACCCGGCCGCGCGCACCGAACTGCTGCGCGGCATCTTCGCCGCCGCCGTGGCCCGGGGCGGCGCGATCAGCGGTGAGCACGGCATCGGCCTCGCGAAGAAGCGCTACTTCCTCGAGCTGGCCGATCCGGTGGCGGTCGGCCTCATGCGCGGCGTGAAGCAGGTGTTCGACCCCAAGGGCATCCTGAACCCGGGTGTCCTGTTCGACTGACCCAAGGGCATCCTGGGCTCAGGCGTCCGGTTCGACCGACCCGCGGGAGGGACCCATGAACGGCGCGCAGGCTCTGATCCGCACCCTGGCCGGCTGCGGCGTGAACGTGTGCTACAGCAACCCCGGGACCTCGGAGATGCACTTCGTCGCGGCCCTGGACACCGTGCCCGAGATGCGCGGGGTGCTGTGCCTGTTCGAGGGGGTGGCGACCGGCGCCGCCGACGGTCACGGCCGGATGACCGGCCACCCGGCCGCGGCCCTGCTGCACCTGGGCCCCGGACTGGCTAACGGCCTGGCCAACCTGCACAACGCCCGCCGGGCCGCCACCCCGCTGCTCACCGTGGTGGGTGACCACGCCACTCACCACAAGCGCCTCGACGCACCGCTGGAGTCGGACATCGACGCCCTGGCCGGCTCGGTGTCGGTCTGGGTCCGCCGGTCGGCGCGCAGCGCGGACGTGGCTGCGGACGCCGCCGAGGGGGTGGCCGCGGCCCTGGACCCGCCCGGCGGGGTGGCCACGCTCATCCTCCCGGCCGACGTGTCCTGGTCCGAGCCCGCCGAGCCCGCTGCGGCGCTTCCGGTGCGGGCGCCCGCGGCGGTTCCCGGTGACGTCGTCGGCACCGCCGCGGCCGCGCTGCGCAGCGGCGAGCCGTGCGTGATCCTGCTCGGCGGCGCGGCCACCCGGCGGGCCGGCCTGGAAGCGGCCAGCCGGATCGCGCAGGCCGCCGGGGCCCGGCTGCTGTGCGAGACGTTCCCGGCCCGTATCGAGCGCGGCGCGGGCATCCCCGCCGTCGACCGGCTGGCCTACCTGGCCGAGTTCGCCACCGCGCAGCTCGCGAGCCCGCGGCACCTGATCCTGGCCGGGGCGCGGGCGCCGGTCTCGTTCTTCGCCTACCCGGGCCAGCCCAGCTCGCTTGCCACGGACGACACCCAAGTGCACCGGCTCGCCGACGGCCGCGACGACGCGGCCGCGGCCCTGGCCGCCCTGGCCGATCTCGTCGCCCCCGACGCCAAGCCGGCACCGGCCGAGCCTTCCCGCCCCGGCCTGCCCGATGGCGACCTCACCGGGGACAAGGCCGCGGCGGTCATCGGCGCGCTGCTGCCCGAGGGCGCGATCGTCTCCGACGAGGCCAACACGTCCGGGCTGTGGCTGCCCGGCGCGACCGCGGGAGCGCCCCCGCACGACTGGCTCACGCTCACCGGCGGCGCCATCGGCCAGGGGCTGCCGGTGGCCACCGGCGCCGCGGTCGCCTGCCCGGGGCGCCCGGTCCTCGCGCTGGAAGCCGACGGCAGCGCCATGTACACGCTGTCCGCGCTGTGGACGCAGGCCCGCGAGGGGCTGGACGTCACCACGGTCATCTTCAACAACAACTCGTACGCGGTCCTGCGCATGGAACTGCAGCGGGTCGGCGCGCAGGCGTCCGGGGACGCGGCCAAGAGCCTGCTCGACCTGTCCCGGCCCGACCTGGACTTCGTTTCCCTGGCCACCGGGATGGGCGTCCCGGCCAGCCGGGCCACGACCGCGGAAGAACTCGCGGCCCAGCTCGGCCGGGCGCTGGCCGAGCCTGGCCCGCATCTCATCGAGGCCGTGGTCCCGTCCATGTGACCGAGCCCGGCGTGGCCTGGCTTTGAGAGGCGGCCGGCTGGGCCGGAGGGGCGTGCGGCGCCGGGCGGCCGCTTTGAGTGGAGTCGGCCGGCTGGGCCGGAGGGGCGTGCGGCGTCGGGCGGCCGTGGGGGGCGGCCCTGGGCGGGCCGCCCGGCGCCGCACGGTTCAGCAGGGACCGTCGTTGTTCCAGGCCCCCGACGCTCCGCCCGGGACCTCGTCGTAGTTCCACTGGTTGGCGGTCCACTGGTCGCCGTTGTAGGAGACCACGTTGCCGCTGCTGTAGGCGACGTTGTTGACCCAGGCCGCGGCCGTGCAGCCACCGCCGCCGCCGGACGTCGGCGAGGGGGTCGGCGTCGGGGTCGGGGTCGGGGTCGGGGTTGGTGTGGGCTGGCTGACCGGCGCGTTGTTGGCGAACGCCACCGTGTAGGCGGTGAAGTCCCAGGAGTTCTGGGTCACGCTGCTGCACTCGCTGGAGGTCACGTCGTTGTTGTCGGGCGGGTTGCACTCACGGTCCCGGTTGACCGACCAGAACGTGTACCGGCTCATGCCGTTGCTCTCGGCGAAGTTCAGCACGGTCTGGAAGTCGCTCTGGTAGAAGTACTCGCCGGTGTCGGTCCGGCCGTTCATTCCGGAGAAGCCTTCGTACGCGTACGCCTGGGAGCTGGACCAGCCGAACGTGCTCATCAGCTGCGCGTTGAAGTCCTGTAGCGCGGTGACCTGTGAGGACCCGCCGCTGAATCCGCCATCGAACGGCATGATCGTGTAGTCGTTCGGGGTGAAGCCCAGGCTCTTGGCCTCGTCGAGCAGCAACCCGCCGAAGTAGTTCGCGCCGGTGGTCGTGGACGGCATGGTGATCGAGACGAACAGGCCCGGGTCCTCGGACTGCAGGATCTGCGCCGCGCCGAGTTCGTTGGCGATCGCCGTGGAGTTCTCGATCTCCGGCTCTTCCAGGTCGAAGTCGAACGCGTGCAGCCCGTAGGTGGTGATCACCTGCTGGTAGGCGGCGGCCGTGGCCGAGGCCGAACTGCAGACCTGGCCGAGCTTGGTGCCGTTGTACCCGCCAGCCGAGACGATGACGTCGCCGCCGTCCGACCGGACCTCGTTGATCACCGAGGCGACCTGGGTGTCCGATGATACCGGGTCGGTTCCGTCCCAGGCGGGGGCGCACGAGCTGCCGCTGGCCAGGATGAACGCCATGTCGAAGGCCCTCTGCCCGGTCGCGGACATGACCTGGCCGACGTCGGGTGCGCTCGAGTCCAGCGTGCTGTAATACGGAGCCGACTCGTACCAGTTGGCGCTGAGGGCCGCCGCCGCCGATGCCGACCCGGACAGGGTCACCGACGCCACGGCCGCGGTCGCGCCGCCGATAAGGAGAACGGCCGCCAGCGCGGCCGCTCCCGTGCGCCATCGCCTGCGCGCCCACGGCACGCGGCGCAGCAGGCCTAGCGGGGATCGATGCACGTTACCTCCCAGGAGCCGAATCGGGCGGGGCCGGGGCGGACTAATAGGAAAGTTTCCTAATAGTTTCTGCCTAGGAACGTATGCCTGCAGCCGGACCTGGTCAACCAAATGGGCCTAAAACCCACCGCACATAAATCGCTCATAAGCCCGACATAACCCACCCTTAAGGTCACCCACCACGCCAGCAACGCCGTTGACCGCCCGGATCGGCTGGCCGCCCCGCCCCGCCGGGCTGCGGGTTCCGTGAGCCGTCGCTGTGGAGAGTCACGTGCTCTATGGCCACGCACGCTGGTTCCGTGATCGCGGAGGATGCCGTGCGCATAGCCCGCGCGATCCTCCACGATCATGAAACGCCGCCCGGCCTGGGCGCAGCGGGGATCCCTGACGCCCCTCCTTGCGTTGTCAGCGGGAATGATGGGTGTGGTGTGGCGAGTGTTGCCTGAAGAGGCACAACCTTGAAAGCACGCCGCCCGATCTGGGCGGGGCCGGGATTTTGCGGACGGGGACGGGAGTGCCCTTGGGCACAAACCGCTGTGGGAGCAGCGGTTTGTGCCCAAGGGGTGATATGTGGCCGGTATAAATCATCATAAAACGCCCCGAACCTGAGTCGGGTTAGTTGTCGTCAAACTCATCTTCGACGAAAGGGGCGGGGGTTAGTCGCTCGGGGTGCTGACGGGCGGGCTGCTGACGGGCGGCGCGGTGTCGGGCGGGGTGCCGACGGGCGGCGCGGTGTCGGTGGTGGCGTTGTGCTCGATCCGGGTGAGCAAGGTTTCGAGAACGGTGATCTCGTCGTCACCGAAACCGCGCCGCAGTCGCTCGTCAAACGCCGTGGCCGCGCCGCGCAGCGCGGCGAACGCGGCCTCGCCTTGCTCGGTCAGTTCGACCAGGTGCACGCGGCGGTTGGCCGGATCGCGGCGACGGGTGACGAGTCCCTGGGCGTCCATCGCGTTCAGGTGGTGGGTGAGCGTGGCTTCCCTGATGCCCACGGCGTCGGCCAACTCGCGCTGGTTGCGCAGGTCCTGGCTCTTGAGCGAGATCAGCACCAGCCAGAGCGGGATCGAACCTCCCGCCTCGCCCAGGGCGTCGTCGAACGCACGGCTCACGGACTTGGCGGTGCGCGCGAGCCGGAGGCCGATCGGCATGCGCGCGGGCTTAGGCATGTGTGCAGCCTACCAATAGAAGCCTAAATATTTGACACACAACGATTAGATGTCTAACCTTAGCGCGGGCTGGCGGGCTGGCGGGCTGGCGGGCTGGCGGGCTGGCGGGCTGGCGGGCTGGCGGGCTGGCGGGCTGGCGGGCTGGCGGGCTGGCGGGCTGGCGGGCTGGCGGGCTGGCGGGCTGGCGCGGGGATGGAGGAGGGCACGTGAACAGGGAGGGCAACGTGAACGGGGGACAGGCGGGCGGCCTCGACGGCAAGGTGGCCCTGGTGACCGGCAGTTCGCGCGGGATCGGGGCGGCGATCGCCACGAACTTCGCCGAGCATGGGGCGGCCGTGGCCGTGCACGGCCGGGACGCCGCTGCCGTGGCCGCGGTGGCCGCCCGCATCGAGGGGGCAGGTGGCCGGGCCCTGCCGGTCACGGCCGACGTCACGCGGTACGCCGAGATCGAGGCGATGCGCGGCCGGATCGAAGCCGAACTCGGGCCCGTGGACGTGCTGGTGGCCAACGCCGGGGGCAACGCGGTCCCGCCCGGGCCGGTCGAGGAGATCAGCGCCGAGGACTGGCGGGCGATCGTCGACGGCAACCTGACGGCGACGTTCCTGACCGTTAAGAGCTTCCTGCCGGGCATGAAGGAACGCAGGGCCGGGAGCATCGTCACGATGTCCTCGGCCGCCGCCCGCAGGCCGAACGCGCACTCGCCGGTCCCGTACGCCGCGGCCAAGGCCGGTATCCAGATTCTCACCCAGGACCTGGCCGCGCAGGCCGGGCCGTTCGGCATCCGGGTGAACTGCCTGGCCCCGGAGACGATCATGACCGAGCGCAACCTCCGGCAGATCCCGCAGGCGCAGCAGGAAGCGCTGGTCGGCATGCACCCAATCCGAAGGCTGGGCACGCCTGAGGACGTGGCGGACGCGGCCCGCTACCTCGCCTCGGACGACGCGGCCTGGGTCTCCGGCGTGATCCTGGACGTCGCCGGCGGCTCGGTCCTAGCCTGACCCCGCCGGCCAGCCCTCCGCCCGCTGATCTGAGCCCGGTGCTGCGGGTGCTGGCGGTGCTGGCCAGGCCGCGGCTGGGGGTGGGGGTGGGGCGCGGAGCCGTCAGGCGCGGTCAGCCGGCGAGGCCGCGCAGGGCCGGGGGCAGCGGCGTCGGGGTTCCCTCGCCGTCGACGTGCACGGTGACCGTGCGGCCCTCGACGCAGACCTGGCCGTCCCTGACCGCCTGCCAGGCGTAGGTGACGGAGGTGCGGCCGATCCGCTCGGCCGCCAGGACCAGGTCGAACTCGTCGGCGAAGCACATGGGCTTGTGGAAGGTGGCCTCAACGTGCCGCCGGGGGAACCCGTCGGCGTTGCCCGGCGGGTGCAGCCCGAGGCGGCGCAGCAGTGCATGCTCGGCCGTCTCGGCCCAGCGGAACGCGGCGGTGAAGTGGATCTGGCCGCTGGCGTCGGTGTCGGCCCAGGCGACCCGCATCCGTTCCCGGTGGCGGGCCGCGTCGCCCGGGCACGCGCTCGCCCGCTGACCCGGCTGATCCATGGCCGACCGTCCCTCCTCGGCGGGTTTATTCATGACATATTTCATCACGACCGTCAACAGCTGGGTCCAATGACGGCGGGAGCTGTGGCAATTTGGCGCGATTTGCGGTTTGCGTGAGCGACACTGGAGTCGAGGGGGAGGTGGTCGGTGGCGGAATCCGCAGCCGGAGCGCAGCGCGCGCCGGACCTGGGCGCGCTCTACGACGCCCGCCGCGACGTCTACTACACCAAACCCGTCCTGCGCGGCTGGCTGCACCTGCTGTGGTTCGAGGCCTCGCTGGTGCTCGGGACGCTGCTGCTGGTCCACGTGCGCGGCACCGCGCAGGTCACGGCCGTGGCCGTCTACGCGGCCAGCGTCAGCGCCCTGTTCGGGATCAGCGCCCTCTATCACCGGGGCAACTGGACCGAAACCTGGCGCCGCCGGCTGCAGCGCCTCGACCATGCGATGATCTTCTTCTTGATCGCGGGCACCGCCACCCCCGCGTTCCTGGTCGCGATGCGCGGGACCGTCGGGCTGACGTGCCTGATCCTGGTCTGGTCGCTCACGCTGGGCGCGGGCGCGTTCCACATGGCGTGGATGGGCCTGCCCGAACGGCTGATGGGCGCGATCTTCCTGGTACTGGGCTGGGTCGCGGGCCTGGCCCTGCCCGAGGTGTGGATCCACGCGGGCGTCGTGCCCGGGGTGCTGATGCTCGTCGGCGGCCTGCTGTACACGATCGGGGCGCTCTCCTACCACCGGCGCTGGCCCGACCCTGTGCCCTCGGTCTTCGGCTACCACGAGGTCTTTCACACCTTCGTGTGTGCCGCCGCGACGTGCCAGTACATCGCGATTGCGTTGCTTGTCAGCTGAAGGCGGCCCCTGTCGCCCCATGACAACCGGATTGGCCTGGTCAGCGTCCTACATTGATGCGGATATGTCACTCCTGGCTGACGCGCCCAGGCAGAAGGACACCGATGACCTCATCCTCAGGCGCGCCCCGGCGGTCCAGGCTGACGTCCGCCTGGCGTGCCGTGATCACCGCCGCCTGCGGCGCGGTGCTCGTCTCGGCCTGTTCCGCCTCGCCCAGCCCGTCCGTCACGCCCTCTAACGCGGCATCGGCCACTCCGGCGGGCTCCTCGGCGAGTGGGCCGCCCTTGCCGGTCACGTCGCCGGCCGCCGCCGGCACGGTCCCGTGCCCGACCCACGCGCTCGGGCTGCGGGCCGGAACCAGCCAGGGGGCGGCCGGAAGCACCAGCCAGGTGCTGGAATTCACGAACATCTCCAAGGCCACCTGCACGCTGTACGGCTACCCGGGTGCCCTGTTCGCCTCGGCCCCGAGTCCGAGCGGCCAGATCGGCGCCGCGGCCAAGGAGAGCTCGGCGGCCCCGCGGCAACTGGTCACGCTCGCGCCCGGCGGCATCGCCCACGCCCAACTGCAGATCGTCCAGGCCGGCAACTTCGCGCGCGCCAACTGCCAGCCGACCACGGCGCGCTGGCTGGTGATCTTCCCGCCGGACCAGGCGACGCCCATCTATCTGCGCTACTCCTCGCCCACGTGCCAGAAGCCGGTGCAGATCCTGACCATCAGCGTGGTCAAGCCCGGCTCGCGGTAAGAAGCGGCTCCGCTCACTCGGCCCGCAGCGCCTCGGCCACGGGGCGGCGCGCGGCCAGCCGGGCGGGCCCGGCCGCCAGCAGGCCGACGCCGGCCAGCACGCACGCCGCGACCGCGACGAGGACCAGCGGTGAGGGCAGCACCTGCGCGGCGGTGACCCCGGCGGCCGATGCGGCCAGCCGGTAGACAGCGATCCCCGCGGGCACGCCGGCGATGGCCGCGACCAGGGCCGGGATTCCCTGAGCCGCGCCGAGCGCGGCCGCGACCTGGCGTGAGGAGGCGCCGAGAGCCCGGGCCAGCGCGGTGATGCGCCGGGTGTCGAGCGACGCGGCCCAGGAGATCATGATCGTGTTGACCGCGGCCAGCACGACCAGCACAACGGCGAGGACGAAACCCACGTCGCCCAGTTGCGCGTCGGCCGGGTTGGTCGCGCCCGGCACCAGCGTGCCGAGTTGGCGGGCCTGGCCGGCCGAGACGTCCAGGTTGAGCTGCAGGGCGAGCGCGGCGACGACCATGGCCGTGGTGACGGTCAGGCTGGCCGCCGCGAGCAGCGCGCGCCCCGGGCGGCGGCTGGCCATCCGCACTCCGAGCAGCAGCGCAACCGGCAGGTGGGCCGACAGCCGCAGCAGCCAGGGGGCGCGTCGCGGCGGCCGTGTGGTGGTCGCCAGGGAGCGCAGCGTGCTGCGCCGGGCCCCGCGGATGGCGGGCGGCACGGTCGCCGAGCCGGCGACCGCGACCGTGAACGCCACCACCGCCGTCCCGGTGCCCAGCGTGACCGGGGGCGCCGCGACCGCGCCGAGCAGCCCGGCGCCCATGCTGGTCAGCAGGGGAGCAATCCGCCAGCCGAGAAGCAGGCCAGCCGCGGCGGACAGCACCGCGATCGCCACGTGCTCGGCCAGCAGCACCGCGGTGACCAGCCGCGGCGTCGCGCCTACCGCCTTGAGCAGCCCGGCGCGCCGGCCCTGAGCGGCCAGCCGGCCTCCGACGAGTACGGTGACGCAGGCGGCCGACAGCATGCCCAGGCCCCAGGCCCCGGTGAGCAGGGCGGCGTGCGTGGTGCCCATGCCGGTCGCGGTGTTGCGGTTCTGCTGCCAGGTCCGGCACGTGAAGGCGGGGCCGGCGCAGTAGCGGCGGGCGAACGCGGCCGCGGCGGCCCGGCTGGCCAGGCGCAGGTCGACCACGTCGAGCACCCCGGAACCGGCGCCGGCCAGCCGCGCGGCGTCAGCCTCGGTTGCCCAGGCTTGGCCGATCATGAACTGGGGATAGGGCGCCCGGACGGTGCTGACCGCGAGCCCGGTGACCGTGAACGGCCGCCCGGACAGCGTGATGCGGTCTCCCGGGCGTACCCCCAGGGCCTGCGCAAAGGACTGCTCGATGACCACGCCGCCTGGGCGTACCCACCGGCCCGCGGTGACCGCCGGGCGGTCTACCGCGGCGGGCGCCTCGGGCCGGCCTTCCACCTCGACGGCGACCCGGATGCCGCGGACGGACAAGCCCCCGGGAAGCATGTCCGTCTGGAATGGACCGGCCGCGGCCACGACGCCCGCGGCCCGGGTCAAGCCGGTCAGCGCGGCCCGCCCGGCCTGCTGCGAGCGGCCGCGCGGATCGGCGTAGAGCGCGGTGCTGCCGACCACGTCGGGGCCCTGGGTGGCGGCCTGGGTGCGGTCCCACGGCGAGTTGCTCGTGGCGGCCAGGGCCAGTGCCATGGTCAGCGTGGTCGCCGCGGCGGCCAGCGCGATGAACAGCAGCGCCGCCTGCGCCGGGCGACGCCGGATGTCCGCGGCGGCGAGCATGGTCACCAGCCGGCCGGTGCTCCCGAGCCGCCAGGTGCCGCCCGGTCGCCCGAGCCCCCCCGGCTCGCTCACGGGCCCAGGCCGGTGAGCGTGGCTAGGCCGGGCCGGGCTCTGGCGGCCAGGCTCAGGTTCTCGACGAACGACCCGTCCCGCATCGTGATCAGCTGGTCGGCGGTGGCGGCCACCCGCGAATCGTGCGTGACGGTCACCAGTGTCTGGCCCGTCGAGCGCAGTTCGCCGAACAGGCGCAGCAGGTCCTGGGTCGCGGCCGTGTCCAGGTTCCCGGTCGGCTCGTCGGCCAGCACCAGCAGCGGCTGGTTGGCGAGCGCGCGGGCGACCGCCACGCGCTGCCGCTGGCCGCCGGACAGGGTGGCGGGCAGGTGGCGGCCCCGGTCGGCCAGGCCGACCCGGTCCAGCAGTTCCGCGGCCCGGCGCCGGGCCGCGCGCGGGGAGGTGCCGGCCAGCAGCGCGGGAAGCTCCACGTTCTCCGCCGCGGTGAGCTCGTCCACCAGGTGGAAGTCCTGGAACACGAAGCCGATCGCGCGGCGCCGCAACTGGGCCAGGCCGGACTCGGAGAGCCGGCTGGTCTGCTCGCCCGCGACCCAGATCTCGCCCGCGTCCGGCCGCTCCAGCCCGCCGAGCAGGTACAGCAGGGTGGATTTCCCGCAGCCGCTCGGGCCCATGATCCCGGTGGACTCGCCGGCCACGAGTTCCAGGCTGACGTCGTCGACCGCTTGCACGAGCGCGTCACCGCGCCCGTAACGCTTGCGCAGGGCCTTGGCCCGCAGCACGGCGTGCGTCTCAGTCGTCATCGGTGCTCCCTGTCGGCAGCGCGGGGTCACAAGTGCGGGGTCAGGTGAGACGGCGCCGGGCCCAGTATCCCTCGCACGCCTCGAGCCAGCGCACGTCCGCCTGCAGCCGCAGCACGGTGCCTTCGAGCACCACCGCCGCTGCCGAGTCCGCTGGCTGGGCGAGCGCGGCGCGCTCGGCGTCGCTGAGCTGGCGCAGCAGTTCGCGTCGCTGGGCGTCGATCAGCTCCACCGGGTCGGCCAGGCGCCCGGCCGCGGCGGCCACGAGCTTGAGGTGGAACTCGCTCGGCGCCGGGCGCGGCCAGGCCACGACGCCCAGCCAGTGCGCGACGCGCTCCTGGCCCCCGGGCGTCAGCTCGTAGACCTTGCGGTCCGGCCGCTCGGCCTGCCCGACGCGGTGCGCGACCACAAGCCCGGCCCGTTCCAGGCGGCCGAGCGTGACGTAGATCTGGGCCGCGCTGAGGTCACCGCCGAGCGACCCCAGGGCGTCGCGCATCCTCGCGTGCAGCTCGTAGCCGTGCGAGGGCTCCTTGGACAGCAGGGCCAGCACAATGTCCTGCACGGGCATCACTCCTTCGTACATCCCCGCGCCCTACCGGTCCGGTAGCAGCAAACAGCGAGGATGGCCCGCAGGCAAGCAGAATGCGCAGATCGGCCAGGACCGGGCCGGTTTCAGCCCCGCGCCAGGCCCCGGTAGCGCCGGATGAGCGCGTTGGTGGACGAGTCGTGCCCGAGGTCGGGCTCGGCGGCGCTGGTGAGCTCGGGGATGATCGCAGCGGCCAGCACCTTGCCCAGCTCGACGCCCCACTGGTCGAAGGAGTCGATGTCCCAGATCGTGCCCTGGGTGAAGACGCTGTGCTCGTAGAGCGCTACCAGCGTGCCCAGCAGGCGCGGGGTCAGCTTCTGCGCCAGCAGCACGTTGGTCGGGCGGTTGCCCTCCATCACCCGGTGCGGCGCCACCCGCGGCGAGGTGCCCTCGGCGAGGACCTCTTCCCGCGTCTTGCCGAACGCCAGGGCCTGCGCCTGGGCGAACACGTTGGACGACAGGATGTCGTGGTGGTCGCCGAGCGGGTTCAGTCCCTGGCCGAAGCCGATCAGGTCGACCGGGATCAGCCGCGTGCCCTGGTGGATGAGCTGGTAGAAGCTGTGCTGGCCGTTGGTGCCCGGCTCACCCCAGTACACCGCGCCCGTGTCGTAGTCGACCGGCGTGCCGTCGATCGTCACGTGCTTGCCGTTCGACTCCATCGTGAGCTGCTGGAGGTACGCCGGGAACCGCTTCAGGTACTGGTCGTAGGGCATGACCCCGGAGGTCTGGGCGCCGAAGAAGTTGCCGTACCACACCGCGAGCAGGCCCAGGAGCACCGGCAGGTTCGCGGCCAGCGGCGCGGTGGCGAAGTGCTCGTCCATCTCGTGGAACCCGGCCAGCATCTCGCGAAAGCGCTCGGGCCCGACCGCGATCATGGTGGACAGTCCGATCGCGGAATCCATCGAGTAGCGGCCGCCGACCCAGTCCCAGAAGCCGAACATGTTCGCGGTATCGATGCCGAACGCGGCGACCTTCTCGGTGTTGGTAGAGACCGCGACGAAGTGGCGGCTCACCGCGTCCTCCGAGCCCAGCGCGCCGACCACCCAGTCACGCGCGGAGTGGGCGTTGGTGAGGGTCTCCAGGGTGCCGAACGTCTTGGACGATATGACGAACAGCGTCTCGGCCGGATCGAGGTCCCTGGTCGCCTCCACGAAGTCGGTCGCGTCCACGTTCGACACGAAACGGAACGTCAGGTCGCGCCGGGTGTAGTAGCGCAGCGCCTCGTAGGCCATGACCGGGCCGAGATCGGAGCCGCCGATGCCGACGTTGACCACGTTCTTGATGGGCCGCCCGGTGAAGCCTTTCCATTCCCCGCTCAGTATCTGCTCACTGAACGCGGCCATGCGGTCGAGCACCTCGTGCACCTCGGCGACCACGTCGACCCCGTCCACCACGAGCGTGCTGCCCTTCGGCATGCGCAGGGCCACGTGCAGCACCGAGCGGTTCTCGGACACGTTGATCCGGTCGCCGCGCAGCATCATGTCCCGGCGTTCCTCCAGGTCCGACTCCTGTGCCAGGGAGATCAGCAGGCGCAGCGTCTCGTCGGTGACCCGGTTCTTCGAGTAGTCGAGGTAGAGTCCGGCCGCCTCGGCGCTGAGGCGCTCGGCGCGCCCCGGGTCGTCGGCGAAAAGCTCGCGCAGGTGCAGCCCTCTGATCTCGGCGTAATGCTGCTCGAGCGCCTTCCAGGCCGGGCGCTGGCGGAGCGGGGTGGTCGGCATCGGCAACTTCCTCTTGGTCGTCTCGGGTTTGTTAGCGGGCCTGCTCGTGCCGCGCGGCCGCCACGCGCTCGCGGGCGGCCTGCGCCACCCGCCCGGGCGTCCTGCCCGCGTCCACGCCGAGCGGATCGCCGTGCGCCTTGGGCATGTCCTCGACCGGGGAGCCGCAGCCGATGTGGCTGTGCACCAGCACCAGCGCGGGCCGCTCGCTCTCGGCGCGGAACGAGTGCAGCGCGCGGGCCACCATCTCCAGGTCGTTCGCGTCGGCGACGGTGGTGACGTTCCAGCCGTAGGCGATGAACCGGGCGGCGACGTCCTCGGCGTCCATGCACAGGCCGCGGATCGTGTTGACGGACAGCGCGTCAAGATCGGTCGTGCTCAAGCTGGCCTCCCGCGTAGGAACTTAGCCGGACGCGGGCCCCGCATCGTCCGGCCGGTCGTCGAGGTTCTCGTATTCCGGGCCGAGGACCTCGGCGTCACCGGACGATGCGACCATCCTGGATTTGTCGTGGCTGCCAATCTCGGCGGGCACGCTCATGCGCTTGTCCGTGACATGGTCCCAAAGCTCGAGGCGGGCGTTGGGCGGCTCAGCGATCTTATCGAGGTAGTACCCGGGTATCTCGTAGACCAGGTGACCAGCGGTCGCGGTACCCGGCGGCAGGTCGAAAGGCATCGAGATCGGGTTCAGGCCCAGCGAGGGCGGCAGCGCCCAGTCTGGCGGCGGGCAGAGCGCCTCGCCCACCCGCCCCCACGAGCCCGGGATCAGCTTCAGGTACAGCAGCACCGTCAGGCTCGCGCCCTGGCCGGTGCCGGTATTCACCAGGCGCGCATTGAACGACCGCAGGTGAGCGGGCACGGCCAGGCCCGATTCGGACTCGCGCTGCGTGTCCATCGAGCCGGCGCCGAATATCTCGAGCTCGATGTCGGGAAATTCGGGCCGGGCCACGGACGGGAGTGACCAGCCCCTGATCGCGCCGAAGAAACATGCGTAGGACGCGAGGAAACAGATAAGCGCCCCCAGCATCCATCCATTCAGGAAAAGGGAGTAATTTCCCCGCTTAAGAAAATACGCGATTGCCACGGCGGCCAGGAATACGAAGAGCGTCAGGAACAGCGCGCCGAGCCACAGCCACAGTTCACGGTAGGATCGCACGGCGGGGAGTCTACGCTGATCGGGGCAAAGGCCACGCCCCGGTCCCGCCTGGAGCGCCTGACCCATGGACGTCAACGAACTGGCCGACCTCCCGTTCGCCGCGACGCTGACCCGGCACTCGGGCGGGCTGGCTTCGGGGGCCGACTATGACGTGGAGCATTTCGACCGGCTCAGCTTCGATGAGCCGCACGCGGCCAGCAGCCGGTTCCTCGAATGCGCGTTCACCGGGGTCACGTTCCAGGGCGGCCGGCTGGCCAAGGCCACCTTCCGCGAGACATGGCTGCGCGACGTGCGCCTGGTCGCGACCGCGCTCGGCGAGTCGCGCTGGGAGGACGTGACGATCGCCGAGAGCGTCCTGGCCGGCGCCGAGCTGTACGGCGCGCAGTTGCGCCAGGTCACGCTGCGGGGCTGCAAGCTCGACTCGGTGAACTTCCGCGGCGCCCAGCTCACGGAGGTGACCTTCGACGGCTGCGAACTGCGCGACGTGGACTTCGCGGGCGCCACGCTGACCCGGGCGGCTTTCCCGGGCTCGCGGCTGACCAGGACCGACTTCACCAACGTGCGCCTGGAAGCGACCGACCTGCGCGGCGCGGAGCTTGGGCTCATCGTCGGCCCCGACTCGCTGCGCGGCGCCATCGTCGACACCGCGCAACTCGTCTACCTGGCCCCGGTGCTCGCGCAGACCATGGGCATCACCGTCTCCGACGACTAGCGCCGCTAGCCCCGCACCCGGCGATCCTGTGCGGGCGCGGGCGCGGGCGCGGCCGATTCGGCCGGAATTGGCAGCACATCTGGGCCGGGTGCGGTGGAATGCCAGTTATGCAGACGGCTTCGGGGCGATGTTCGATCCCCGCCCGCTGGCGGTGCGGGCCCTGTCCGTGCGGCTGCCAGGCCGCCCGGACCGCGGGCCCCCGGGCGCGGCCGCGCCGTCGGCGGCGGCCCGAATACAAGCGCGAGCCGAGACGGTGCCTGATGGCGCAGCGCTGGTGCTGACGGACCGATACCGCCGTGATTCCCCGCAAAGGACCCGACCGTAGTCTTGGCCCATGGCGAACGGCGGGAGCAGGCGGCTGGTGGTCGGCATGTCCGGATCCAGCGCCCCGCAACTGGGCCGGGCCTTCCTGCGCGCGGCGCGGCCCCTGGAGCGGGTCGAGACGCACCTGGTGCTCTCGCGCGGAGCACGCCGCAGCATCGAACTCGAGCTGCGCACCGACCCGGCCGAGGTGGAGAAGCTGGCCGACGTGGTCTACGACGCGGCTGACCTGGGCGCGTCGATCTCGTCCGGCTCGTTCCTGACCATGGGGATGGTCGTCATCCCGTGCTCGATGCGCACGCTGGGCGCGGTGGCCAGCGGCAACTCCGACAACCTCCTCACCCGGGCCGCGGATGTGGCACTCAAGGAGCGGCGGCCGCTGGTGCTGGTCACCCGGGAGACGCCGCTGAGCTACATCCACATCCGCAACATGGAGACGGTGACGCTGGCGGGCGCGACCGTGCTGCCGCCGGTGCCCGCGTTCTACCACCAGCCCTCGACCATCGACGACCTGCTCAACCACATCTGCGGCAAGGTCCTGGACCAGTTCGGCCTGGAGCACGACCTGTACCACCGGTGGTCGGGATGAGAGTCCCCGAGGCTCTGGCCCGGCTGCTCGACGGCCGGCCCGCGGTCGGCGCCGCCGAGCAGGCGTTCCCGTTCCTGACCGTGGACGAGGCGGGCTTTCCGCATGTCGCGCTGCTGTCCCGGGCCGAACTCGGCGTGAGCCCCGGCGGCGGCGAGGTGCTGGCCGTGGTCGCGAGCACGCGTACCCGGTCCAATCTCGAACGCGGCGGCATGGCCGGCCTGATCGCGGTCGAGGGAACCACGGCGCACTACGCCAAGCTGCGGGTCGTGCGCACGATCGAGGCCGGCCCGGTGCTCGGCTGCGCGCTGACCGTCGCCGAGCACAAGGCCGACTCCCTGGGCATCCCGCTGTCGCCGGTCAGCTTCACGACGACAGCGCAGATAGCGCAGGCCGAGGACTGGGCCGCGAGCGAACGGCTGCTGCGCGCGCTGGCCGCCGGGGCGCCAGGGCCGGCCGCGCCCGCGGGTCTGGCGTAGGCGCCGTCGGCGGCCTCGGCTAGCATGAATTCCGGCATGCGGCGCTACGTACTCATTCTTAGCAGCCGTAGCGGGACCTGATCTGGCCGGCCAGCAACCCGCTACGGGATGAGGTGCTGGCCGTGAGCCCTCGTCAGGAGAATCTCGTGTCCGACAACAGCCTCTCGAACAATTCCGCGGACAGCGCCGACACCCTGCGGCGCGCGCTCCAGGCCGTCCAGACCGCCCTGGACCGCCGCGACAACGGCGGCGACACCGGGACCCAGGGCGACTAGCTACTAGCCGGGCCCGGGCCGTGGTTCGCGGTGCCCCGGCCGGCCAGCGCGGCCAGTTCCCGCGCGGCGTCCACCACCAGCGGCGCCAGCCGGGGCCCCGGCGAACTGCCCAGCCTGCTCGCCGGCCCCGACACGCACAGCGCGCCGAGCAGCACCCCGTCGGCCAGCACGGGCGCGCTGACGCTGGCCACGCCGGCCTCGCGTTCGGCCACGCTCGACGCCCAGCCGCGGCGGCGCGCCGCGGCCAGGCCGGCGGGGTCGGCCGCGGGGAACCGGTCGGCGTCGTCCGACCACGCCAGCAGCACCTTGCCGCCGGACCCGGCGTCGAGCGGCAGCAGCGCGCCGACCGGGACGCTGTCGCGCAGGCCCGCGCCCGCGTCCCGGGCGGCCACGCACAGCCGCCGGTCGCCCGAGCGCACGTAAAGCTGGGCGCTCTCGCCGGTCTGGTCGTGCAACCGGGTCAGCACCCCGGCCGCGAGCGTGCCGAGTTCCAGGCCGTGACCGGCCCGCAGGGCCAGTTCGGTGAGCCGCGGCCCGAGCCGGAAGGCGCCGTCGGGCGTGCGCCCGACCATGCCGTGCACCTCCAGCGCGACCAGCAGCCGGTGCGCGGTGGGCCGCGGCAGCCGGCTGGCCAGCGCCAGCGACCGCAGCGAGCGCGGGCCGTCGCCGAGCAGCCCGACCAGGGTCATCGCGCGGTCGAGCACGCCGACTCCGCTGACCGGGTTGCGGCCTTGGGCAGCCGGTTCTAGAGTGTCCATAGATTGAACAGGCTATCTCATTATTTGAGACAGCCTCAATAGTCGAGCCAGCGAGAGTGACTGAGGAAACCATGGCGGGACGCCTGTTCGACAAGATCTGGGACCGACACCTCGTGGCCAGCCCGGAGGGCGAGCCGCCGCTGCTCTACATCGACCTGCATCTCGTGCACGAGGTCACCTCGCCGCAGGCGTTCGAGGGCATCGAACTGGCCGGCCGCAAGGTACGCAGGCCGGACCTGACGGTCGCGACCATGGACCACGACGTGCCGACCATCGGCCTGGACAAGCCCATCGCCGACGAACTGGCCGCCAAGCAGATCGAGCGGCTCCAGCGCAACGCCGAGGTGCACGACGTCACGCTTTACCCGCTCGGCAGCCCGGAGCAGGGGATCGTCCACGTCATCGGCCCGCAGCTCGGGCTGACCCAGCCGGGCATGACGATCGTCTGCGGGGACAGCCACACCTCCACCCACGGCGCGTTCGGCACGCTGGCCTTCGGCATCGGCACCAGCGAGGTCGAGCACGTCCTCGCCACCCAGACCATGCGGCAGGTCAAGCCGGCGGCCATGGCGGTCACCGTGGACGGCGAGCTGCCGCCCGAGTGCACGGCCAAGGACCTCGTGCTGGGCATCATCCGCGCGCTCGGCACGGGCGGCGGCGTCGGCTCGGTCATCGAGTACCGCGGCGCGGCCGTGCGGGCGCTGTCCATGCAGGGCCGGATGACGGTCTGCAACATGTCCATCGAGGGCGGGGCCCGGGCCGGCATGATCGCTCCCGACGACACCACGTTC
>DATAVV010000384.1:0-6210 GCA_036267555.1 Streptosporangiaceae bacterium
ACGTACTCGGCCGCGGCCAGCCACTCCTCGATCGTGCTGGACAGGCCGCGCTTGAGCAGCACCGGCCGGTCCACCTTGCCCAGTTCCCGCAGCAGGTCGAAGTTCTGCATGTTCCGCGCGCCGACCTGCAGGATGTCGGCGTCCTTGGCCATCCGCCGCACCTGGTCCACGGCCATCACCTCGGTGATCACCGGCAGGCCGGTCTCGCGCCCGGCCGCGGTCAGCAGGTCCAGGCCGTCCCAGCCAAGGCCCTGGAACGCGTACGGGGAGGTGCGGGGCTTGAACACACCGCCGCGCAGCACGTGCGCGCCGTGGTCGCGGACGAACCTGGCGGTCGCGCCGATCTGCTCGGCGCTCTCCACCGAGCAAGGGCCGGCCATCACCACGAAGCCGTCCCCGCCGACGAGGACGTCGCCGACGCGGATGATGGTGTCGGCCGACCGGGCGGCCCGGTCGACCAGGCGGTAGTGCCGGGAACGCCGCGCGGCGGGGGCCTCGTCCGCGGCGACCGCCTCCAGCGTGTCGGCCGGGGACGCGCCCGGCTGCGGGCCGGGCAGGTCACCCGGGTGCGGCGGGCGCCGCAGGGCCTTGGCCGGGTAGCTGCCGAGGACCTTGATGTAGAGCGCGGCCGACCGCAGTTCGTCCAGGGCGGCCGCGGTCTTGGGGTCGGCGGCGTTGCCCTCGAAGTCGAGGAAGAACAGGTACTCCCAGGGCCGGCCGGGACGCGGCCGGGATTCCAGCTTGGTCATGGAGTGGCCGCTGCCGGACAGCACCTCGAGGCAGCGCAGCAGCGCGCCCTCCTCGTGCCGGGTGGCCAGGATCAGGCTCGTCTTGCACGGGATCCGGACGTCGACGGTCGCGGGGGTGGGGGACAGCACCACGAACCGGGTGTAGTTGTCCTGGTAGTCGGATATGTCGTGGCGCAGCACCACGAGCCCGTAGGCGGCGGCGGCCTCGGGGGACGCGATCGCGGCCAGGCCGGGGTCGCCCGCGGCGGCCACCGCCTGCATCGCGCCCGCGGTGTCGAAGTACGTGGCGGGGGTGGCGTTCGGCAGCGACTGCAGGAACCCGGCGCACTGCTCGAGGCCCTGCGGGTGGGACAGGATCTGGCTCAGCGAGGAGAGCGGGACGTCCTGCGCCGCGGCCAGGCAGTGGTCGACCCGCCAGGTTTCCTCGCCCACGATGAACAGCTCGCGGGACCGCAGCAGCGCGTAGACCTCGTTGATGCTCCCGGCGGTGGTGTTCTCGATCGGCAGCACCGCGAGATCCGCCTCGCCGTCCAGCACGGCGTCGGCCGCTTCCCGGAACGTGCGGTAGCCGGTCAGTTCGCCCTCGAGCCCGCGCCCGGCCAGGTACTTCTGCGCGGCCGAGTCGCTGTAGGCGTGCGCGGCGCCCTGGAACGCCACCCGGGCCTTCCCGCCGCCGTCCCCGTTCAGGTGCCGCGCCTGCTGCGCCACCGAGTCGCTGATCAGCTCGCGGAAGACCGTGCGCACCAGGCTGGCCGACACGCCCAGGTCGGCCGCGACGGCGACGACCCCGTCCAGCACCCGCCGTTCCCGGTCGGCGTCCTGGATCGCGGACGTGCCCTGCTGCTTCACCTCCGCGATGGCCGTGATCAGCTCGCGGCGCTGGGCGATCAGGCGCACGATCCCGGTATCTACCTCGTCGAGCCCCTGGCGCAGGCCGTCGAGATCTGGCTGATGCTTGGTCACCCCCGCAACGGTAGCGTCTTTGGGTGCGTCCCTCAGAAACGTCAGACGTTCCCCCCGAGACACGGCAGGCGGGCGCGCGCCGCGGCACCGGCCCGGGCGCGCGCCTGGGCCTGGTGCTGCTCACGGTCGGCATCATGGTGCTGGCCGTCAACCTCAGGGCCGCGATCAGCAGCCTGCCACCGGTGTTCCCCGACCTGTCGGCCGCGCTGCACCTGTCCTCCGCGTCGGTGGCCGTGCTCGCCGCGGTCCCGGTGCTCTGCTTCGGCCTGTTCTCCGGCCTGGCCGCGCCGCTGAGCCGGTCCTTCGGCGAGGAACGGGTCCTGCTGGCCGCCCTGCTGCTGCTGGCGGGCGGCCTGCTGCTGCGCGGCGCCTGGCCCGCCTTCATGCTGTTCCCCGGCACGGTCCTGGCGGGCGGGTCGATCGCGCTGATGAACGTGCTGCTGCCCAGCCTGGTCAAGCGCCGCCGGCCGCAGCAGGCGGGCCTGCTGATCGGCTCGTACCTGCTCATGCTGTCGTTGGGGGCCGTGGTCGCGTCGCTGATCGCCGTGCCCGTGCTGCGGGCCGCGGGCGGCACCGGCCACGGCGGGGCGGGATGGCCGATCCAGCTCACGCTCGGCCTGTGGGCGCTGCCGGCGCTGCTGGCCGCGGTGGTCTGGCTGCCGCAGATCCGCTACCGCACCGAGCCGACTGCTTCTTCGCCCGCCCCCGCCGCCCCGCCCGCCCCCGCCGCCCTCGGAGCCAGGGCCGCGCGCGCGTCCATGCACCGGCACGCGCTCGCCTGGCAGGTGGCCGGCTTCATGGGGCTGCAGAGCATGGTCTACTACGCCACCCTGTCCTGGCTGCCGACGCTGTTCCAGGACCGGGGTGTGAGCGCGACCAGCGCGGGCGGCCTGCTCGCGCTGATGAACCTCGGCAACGCGATCACGGCGATGCTCATGCCGGT
This sequence comes from Streptosporangiaceae bacterium, assembly GCA_036267555.1. Lineage (GTDB taxonomy): Bacteria > Actinomycetota > Actinomycetes > Streptosporangiales > Streptosporangiaceae > JASHPR01. The sequence continues at coordinate 2,656 of DATAVV010000384.1, forward strand.
GCTCGCGCAGCGCGCCCGTGACCAGCGCCTGCTGGTCATGGCCACGGCGGCGGCCATGGCCGCGGGCTTGTGCGGGTCGGCGTTCGCCCCGACCGGCGGCGCCGTGGCCTGGACACTCCTGCTCGGCCTGGGCCAGGGCTCGTCACTGGCCCTGGCGATCTTCTTCACGATGGCCCGGGCGCCCGATCCGGTGACCGCCGCGTCCCTGTCCGGGTTCGCCCAGAGCGCGGGTTACCTCATCGCGACCATCGGGCCGCTCGCGGTCGGGTTCCTGCACACCGCGAGCGGTGGGTGGACGCTGCCGGTGCTGGTGCTGCTGGGGATCACCGCGGCCCTGCTGTGGGCTGGGTGGCTGGCCGGCCGGGACCGGACCGTCCCGGCGCGCTGACCAGGCGCGGCGGCGCCGGGTCGGCCTTGGTGCCGCGTTGCAGGCAAATGGGTGATAGGGCGGGCAGCCGAGTTGCCGGTAAAAATATGGTTAAAGGCGGTGAACCGGTAAAGGTTCGCGAACGTGGTTAAGTCATTGGGCGCCAGAGGTGGGGGAGGTGGCTGGTGCGAGCCCTTAGCGTGCGTCAGCCGTGGGCGTGGGCGATCGCCCGCGGGTACAAGCCGGTCCTGAACATCGGCGCGTACACCGGTTACCGCGGTCCCGTCGCGATTTACGCCTCGTTTCGAGTTGATCTTGATTCGTTCGAGGGCCGGATGATCCGGGAGACCGCCAGCGGTGCCTGGGACAGCGCCGACCCGGTGGCCGCGATCGGCGGCATCGTCGCGGTGGTCGACCTGGCCGGCGTGTGCGCGGCGGCCACCTCAGGGGGGCCGTGCGGCTGCGGTGACTGGGCAACCGTGGGCACCTACCACTGGCGGCTGGAAAATCCGCGGCCGATGCGCTGGCCGGTGCTGGCCGTGGGCCAGCCGGGCCTGTGGGAGCTGGCCCCGGCGGTCGCGGCCGGGGTGGCCCGGCTGCTGCCGGCAGAGGCCGCGGCGCGCGGAGCGGCGACGCGCAGTGCGGTCGGGGTGGGCGCCGAATTAGACTCGGTGGATCACGGGACCGACCGCCCCGCGGCATTAGTCCGTCCGGCGCGGCCTCGACGACCACGGAGGAGCGGAGCCAGTGACGCTGCTGGAGACCATCTCAAGCCCGCGTGACCTGAAGCGGCTAAGCCCTGACGAGCTGCCGCGCCTGGCCACCGAGATCCGCGACGTGCTGATCGAGACGGTCTCGAGAACCAGCGGTCACCTGGGGCCGAACCTGGGCGTGGTCGAGCTGACCATCGCGCTGCACCGGGTCTTCGACTCGCCCGTCGACTCGATCGTGTTCGACGTCGGGCACCAGGCCTACGTGCACAAGCTGCTGACCGGCCGGGTCGCCACGTTCGGGACGCTGCGGCAGCCGGGCGGCGTGTCCGGCTACCCGAGCCGGGCCGAATCCGAGCACGACCTGGTCGAGAACTCACACGCCTCGACCAGCCTGGGCTACGCCGACGGCCTGGCCAAGGCCTACCGGCTGCGCGGTGAGACCGACCGCACCGTGGTCGCGGTCATAGGCGACGGCGCGCTCACCGGCGGCATGGCCTGGGAGGCGCTGAACAACATCGCCGTGGCCAAGGACAGCCGGATCATCATCGTGGTCAACGACAACGGCCGTTCCTACCAGCCGACGATCGGCGGCCTCGCCGACCACCTCGCGACCGTGCGCGTGTCCCAGCGCTACGAGCAGGTGCTCGACTACATCAAGACCTCGCTGTCGCACACGCCGCTGGTCGGGCCGCCGCTGTACGAGACGCTGCACGGGATCAAGAAGGGCATCAAGGACGTGCTGCAGCCGCAGGTGCTCTTCGAGGACCTCGGGCTGAAGTACCTCGGGCCGATCGACGGCCACGACGAGCAGGTGGTCGAGAGCGCGCTGCGCCGGGCCGGCGACTACGGCGGCCCCGTGCTCGTGCACGTGATCACCCGGAAGGGGTTCGGCTACGCGCTCGCGGAGCAGAACGAGGAAGACTGCCTGCACCAGGTGCCGGCCGCCCCGCCGGTCGGCCTGCGCGGCCCCGCGGTGCCGCGGCCCTCCTGGTCCGAGGTGTTCGGCGACGCGCTCGTCGACATCGGCGGCCGGCGCCCGGACGTGGTGGCGATCACCGCGGCCATGCTGCACCCGACGGGCCTTGGCGCGTTCGCGCGCGCCTACCCGGACCGGGTGTTCGACGTCGGCATCGCCGAGCAGCACGCGATGACCAGCGCGGCCGGCTTCGCCATGGGCGGCCTGCACCCGGTGGTGGCCATCTACGCGACGTTCCTCAACCGGGCCTTCGACCAGCTTCTGATGGACGTGGCGCTGCACCGGCTGCCGGTGACGATCGCGCTGGACCGGGCGGGCGTGACCGGCCCGGACGGGGCCAGCCACCACGGCATGTGGGACGGCTCGATCCTGCAGGTGGTGCCGGGCCTGAAGATCGCGGCCCCGCGCGACGCCACCCGCATCGCCGAACTGCTGAACGAGGCCGTGGCGGTGAGCGATGGGCCGACCGTGCTGCGCTACCCGCGGGGCACGGTCGGGGCCGAGGTCGAGGCCGTCGGCAAGCTCGGCCGCATGGACGTGCTGGCCCGGCCGGCCAGCGGGTCCGCCTCCGACGTGCTGCTGATCGGGGTCGGGCCGATGGCCGGGGTCGGGGTCGCGGCCGCGGAGCGCCTGGCCGACCACGGCATCGGCGTCACGGTCGTCGACCCGCGCTGGGTCAAGCCGCTGGACGAGGCGCTGCTGGACGCGGCCCGCGAGCACCGCCTGGTCGTGGTCGTGGAGGACAACGGCCGGGTCGGCGGCGCCGGCGACGCGGTCTGCCGCCTGCTGCGCGACCACGACGTGGACGTGCCCGCGCGCACGTTCGGGCTGCCGCAGGAATTCCTCGAGCACGGCGAGCGCGGCCAGATCCTGGACGACCTGGGCCTGGCCCCCCAGCACCTGGCCCGCGCCATCACCGAAGCCGTGGCCCGCCTCACCCCAGTATTCGCCCAGGAAGGCGAACCTGCCTGATTTCATTCGCGCCTCCGGGCCCCCGCCCACCGCTCCTCGGGGCGGTCGGCACACCCCCCCTACGGGATATTTGGGCATCGGGCGGCTGGCTGATGCAGACTTACAGGTATGCGGAGACTTGAGGTAGCCGTCGTCGGCTCGGGGCCGGCGGGGCTATATACGGCCGAGGCACTGATCAAGCAGGCGGCCGCGCTGGACCCGCCGTGCCCGATCCGGGTTGACGTGCTCGACCGGCTGCCAACCCCTTACGGCCTGGTCAGGTACGGCGTGGCGCCCGACCACAAGTCGATCAAGTCGATCGCTGAGTACCTGCGCACCGTGCTCGAGCACGACGGGGTCCGTTTTGTCGGGGGCGTGCATCTCGGCGAGGACGTGACCCGCGACGACCTGCTGGCCAGCTACGACGCGGTGGTGTACGCGACCGGCGCGATGCGCGACCGGCGGCTGGGCATCCCGGGCGAGGACCTGACGGGCAGCGTGGCGGCCACCGACTTCGTGAACTGGTACTGCGGGCATCCCGACGTCGA